>JBBSAT010000071.1:0-28368 GCA_038252025.1 Polyangiales bacterium
CGATCACGACGACGGTGCTCGGCGAGGGCGCTCGGCACCTGACGCGCGCGGGGGCGCGAGCGGGCGACGAGATCTTCGTCTCCGGCACCGTCGGCGGCGCGGCTCTCGGCTTCGCGCTCCTCGAGCGCGGCGAGCGCGATCTCGCCGGGGCGGCCCCCTTCGTCGAGCGCTTCGCCGATCCGCGGCCTCGCATCGCGCTCGGTCTGGCGCTCCGCGAGAAGGCCACGAGCGCGATCGATCTCTCCGATGGGCTCTCGTCGGATCTCGGCCACGTGCTCGCAGCGAGCCACGTCGCTGCGGAGATCGATCTCGCCGCTCTGCCGTTCGCGCCGGATCACCACCGGCTCGCGGCGCTGCTCCGCCTCGACCCGATCGAGCAGGCGCTCTCCGGAGGCGAGGACTACGAGCTGCTCTTCACGATGCCGGCCGGGACGCGCGCGCCCGACGGGACGACGCGTATCGGCAAGATCATCCCGGGGGAGGGTACCCTCGAGATCGTGCTCGCCGACGGCAGCCGACGTCCTGCGTCGATGCACGGCCACGACCACTTCCCCGGCTGAGGCCGCGGGCGCTCCGAGACGCGCGTTATGGTGAGCGTCTGGCGCGTCATCGTTCGGCGCGTAGCTCGAGGTGACTGCGTCGACGGCTTCGCCTGCCCCGCGTGCGCGGGGATGCCTGCGAACGGCTCGCTGTCCGCGCTGATCTGCGACCCGCGCGCCGACTGTCCACCCTGCGTGCCGACGTTCACGGGGATCGCCGCGCGCTGCACGGCCGGCCGCTGCGCCGTCGTCCCGAGCCCATGAGCCGACGAGTCAGGTGCTCTTCTGGCCGAAGCGCGTCAGCATCTTCTGGAGGCCGAAGCGCGAGAGGCCGAGCAGCTTCGCGGCCTGCGTGACGTTGCGGCCCGAGCGCGTCATCGCGCGCTCGACGAGGCGCCGCTCGAGCTCGCCCTGCGCGCGCTTCAGATCGAGATCGTCGTCCTGCGCCTCCCGCTCTCCGCTCAGCCCGGGCGACAGGTTCTCGGCTCGCAGCGCGGAAGGATCGAGCGCCAGCGCGCGTCGCACCTCGTTCTCGAGCTCGCGCACGTTGCCCGGCCAGGCGTGACGCAGGAAGAGGCGCATCGCTCCTGGCTCGATCGGCGTGTCAGCACCCGCCAGATCGGTCACGAAGCGCCGGGTCAGAGGCGCGATGTCCTCGGCCCGCTCGCGGAGCGGCGGAACGCGCAGCTCGACCACCGCGAGCCGGTAGAAGAGATCCTCTCGGAAGGTCCCCCGCGCCACCATCGCGCGTAGATCGCGATGCGTCGCGCCGATGACGCGGACGTCGACCTTCTTCGTCCGCTCGCTGCCGACGGGACGGATCTCGCCCGTCGCGAGCGCTCGCAAGAGCTTCGCCTGCATCGCGAGTGGCATCTCGCCGACCTCGTCGAGGAGCAGCGTCCCGCCGTCGGCAGCCTCGAACAGGCCACGTCGCGACTCGACGGCGCCGGAGAACGCGCCGCGCGTGTGCCCGAACAGCGCGCTCTCGAGGAGCGAGTCGGGGATCGCCGCACAGTTCTCGGCGATGAACGGACGGCTCGCCCGCGCGCCGACCCGGTGCACGAAGCGCGCGAGCAGCTCCTTTCCGGTGCCGCTCTCGCCGCCGATGAGGAGCGTCACGTCGCTCGCAGCGACGCGCGCGGCGACGCTGATGAGCTCCTTCATGCCCTCGGACTCGGCGACGAGGCGGA
This sequence comes from Polyangiales bacterium, assembly GCA_038252025.1. Lineage (GTDB taxonomy): Bacteria > Myxococcota_A > Polyangia > Polyangiales > Sandaracinaceae > JBBSAT01. The sequence goes on from JBBSAT010000071.1 coordinate 1,730, forward strand.
ACGCTTCCGGTCGATCGCGCGCGAGCAGGACGGCCTGCTCCGTCTTCTCGAGCAGCGACGCCTTGAGCCCGCGCTCTCGCCGCGCGGCGAGCAGGTGCTTTTGCCGCTCGCGCCGCAGCCGCCCGACATTCTCGTAAGCGATCGACGCGAGCGCCGCGAGCTCGGTGACGGCCTCGATCACGTCGTCGCCGAAGGCGGCCGGCCGCAGCCGATCATCGAGGTAGAGCGCGCTCGGCGCGCCGGTTCCGCTGAGCGGGAGCGCGAGCACGCTCCTCACCGAGAGCGCGTGGATGCTCGCGCCGAAGTCGAGCGCATGGTCGGCGCCCGCGTCGCGCGACGCGACCGGAAGCTGCGCATCGAGGCAGCGCGAGACGACGGAGAGCGAGAGGTGCGCCTTCGCCACGTCCACGGGACCGCTCGGCCCCTCTCCGGCACGCACCACCAGCGCACCGTCCTTGCCCCGCTCGACCACGAACGCGTGCTCGGCGCCCGCGAGATCGCGCGCTCCTCGCACCAGGCGCTCGCCGATCCGCCGACGGCTCGTCTCGCCGAGGAGCCCGCGCGCGTGATCGAGCAAGCGCGAGGCCTCGCGCAGCGGAAGCGGCCTCGCGTCCGGGCCAGCGGCCAGCGCGCGCGCGTGCATCGCACGGAAGCGCGCTCGCTCGCCCGAGTCGAGGGTCCGGAGCGCCGGATCGAGCAAGGAGCGAAGCGCGGCGAGGTGCCTCCGCGCCGCGGGGGCATCGCCGTCGGCGTCCGCGGTGTCGGCGGAGACGGCGAGGGCGCGGCATCGCAGCTCGAAGCTTCCGCGCGCGCCGAGGCGCACGAGGGTGCGCTCGGCCACCGTTCGCGCAGCGCTCGTCTCGCCGGCCGCCGCGAGCACTCGCGCTTCGGCCAGCTCCCACTCGACGCTCGCTTCGAGCGGAGCCGGCTCGTGCGCTGCGTCCATCGTGAGCGCCGCCCGCGCGCCCTCGAGATCGAAGACGAGCGTGCGCACCGTCGCGAGGCGCGCGCGGATCAGGACGGCGAGCGCCCCGTGCGGTGAGGACGTGAGCAGTCCCGCGAGCCGTCGCTCCGCCGCGCGCGGCCTTCCGTCGCCCACGTCGACCTCGGCGAGCACGATCTGGGCGAGCGTCGCGGCCTCGGCATCGCCGGCTCGCGTCGCATCGCGGCTCGCGCGATCGCCCATCTGTCGCGCGCGCGCTCGGTCGCCGGCGAGCATCGCGGCGTTCGCCACGTTGTAGAGAGCGCGCGCGAGATCGCGCGTGCGCCCGAGCAGCGCCAGGCGCTCTGCGCCCTCTCTCAGCGCGGTGAGCGCCGGCCCGAGCAGCCCGAGATCGATCCGGCCGATCCCGAGGTTCACGAGGAAGCTCGCCGCAGCAGGTCGCTGGCCGGCCCGCGTGATCGCCTCGACGCTCCGCTCGAACGCGTCGTGCGCCGCGCCGGGATCTCCGAGCGCAGCGTGTGCGCTCGCGAGGATCGCGAGGAGCCGCGCGCTGCGGTGGGCGCGCTCGTGGGGTCGAAGCGCCACCGCGAGCTCCACGCGCGCCAGGCCGGCCTCCGTCATCGCGCGCGCTCGCTCGGGCGCGCCTTCCATCAGGGCCACGAGAGCCGCCGTCTCCTGCGCGAAGAGGGAGCCCGCATCGGGCTCGATCGCCTCGGGGATCTCGAACGCGACGGGCGCCTCGCCGCGCGCGTTCGCGATCCGCGCGCGCATCGCCCCGATCACCGCCGCGTGCCCGCGGCTGTCTCCCAGGCCATCGAGGGTGAGGCTCGCTCCGTCGAGGTCACCGCGCTGACGCTGGACCTCCGCGCGGACGAGGCGCGCGCGCACGCTCTCGTGTCCGTCGAGCGCGAGGAGCGCAAGGTCGAGCCGCCCCGTCGCGAGCTCCGCGTCCGCGAGCGCGACCGAGAGCGTCTCGTCCGTCTCGCCGTGGGCTCGCATGGCCGCGATGCCGCGCGTGAGAAGGCTGGCCGCGCGCTCGGGCAGCGCGTCGTCCCGAAGCGCGTCCGCCGCCTGGGTCAGCTCCAGGACGGCGTCGTTCCGCGCTCCGCGCGCGGCGAGCGCGAGCGCGTGCCCCGGACCGCGCGGGAGACAGAGCACGAGCAGCGCGGCGATCCGGCTGCGCTCCTCCAGGGTCGCCGTCGCTCGGAGCGCGCGGGCGACGTCGTCTCGAAGAGCGAGGCGCGCCGTGTGGTCGTGCTCGGCGAGACCTCGCGCGAGGAGGAACGTGACGGCGGGATCGAGCGCGCGCCCGACGAGCCGCTGAGCCGTGCTCGCGTCGATGGCGTCGTCTGCCAGCGCTGCGCCGAGCGCCAGCTCCCGGGCGGCCTCCGTGAGCGGTGGGATCGCGCTCTCTTCGTCGTGCCCGAGCTGGCTCGACGGACCGGTCCGCGGATCCTCGCCTGCGTTCCAGCGCGTGCTGAACGCGCGCACGAGGCGACCCGGTAGGCCGCCGGTCGCGCGGCGGTAGGCGTCGACGAGGCTCGAGTCGTTCCGCTCGGCCTCGGTGAGCGCCTGGACCAGCGACGCGAAGGGCGCCGCCGAGAGCGGGCCGAGAAGCACGTCGAGGTCGATGTCCTCGCCGACCTCGACGCTCCCGTTCGTCTCGAGCAGCACCACGAGCGGCGCGTCGACCACGCGCGCGGCGTCGCGGATCGTGCGTCCGTGCGCGGGGCTCACGTCGCTGCCGCTCGCCCCGGCCGGCTCGTACGTGAAGTGCAGGATCGTCGGCTCGTGCGGGAGGCTGCTCGTGAGCTCACGCAGCTCGCGGAACGTGGGCGCCGCCTCGTGCGCCTCCGCGAGCTCGCGCTGCGCACGCCGGACCGCCTCGTGGCAGACGCGCGTTCGGCCGCTGCCGCTCGGACCGCGCACCGCGATGAGCACCGCGCGGCGCTCGCGCAGGCTCTTCACGATCGCGCTCGAGATCGACACCACCTCTCGCTGCCGTCCGACGAGCGGAAGCACGGTCGCGCGCGAGGCACGCTCCGCCGGCGTGGTCGCATGGAGCAGCGCGAGGACGTCGGGGGCCTCGCCGAGACGACGCGCGACCTCGCGCGCGCTCCGCGGGCGATCCTCGGGGGACTCCGCGAGGCATGCCTCGATCAGCGAGGCGACGTCACGCGGGACCGTCGGGGGTAGCGCCGCCCGCCGGACCCCATGCGCGCCGCCGCCGCCCGACTCCGAGCGTGAGCCCTCGCCCGCCGCGGGCACGAGCCAGTCCGCGAGCGTCGCGCCGAGGGCGTACACGTCCGTGAGCGCGCTCCGTTCGCCGACGAACGCCTCGGGCGCCAGGTAGCGCAGGGTGCCGGCCGCGCGGCCGTGCCCGAACGCCGCCGAGAGCCCGAGGTCGACCAGCGTGGCGCGCACCTCGCCCTCGAGCGCGAGCACGACGTTCGCCGGCTTGACGTCCCCGTGCGCGAGACCGCGAGCGTGCAGCGTGGCGAGGGCGCCCGCGATCTTCGCGCCCGCGGTGCGCGCCGTCGCGATGCGCTGCGCCAGGTCGAGCGAGGCCATCGCGAGATCGGACGCGACGCCCGGAGCGCGCTCTTCGACGAGCACGAACGCGCCGCGCGGGATCCGGAACGGCGCGGGCAGCGCAGCATCGACACGCAGCAGCTCGTGGACGACGGCGAGGCTCGGGTGCGAGGTCGACGTGAGCACCGAGAGCTCCCAGAGCAGGCGCTCCGCCTGGGTCGCGTCGACGATCTTCAGCGCCTTGTGCGCGCCGCCCGCGTCGTGGTCCCGCACCTCGACGACGCGCCCCGACCCGCCGTGGCCGAGCTCGCCGACGTGCTCGTAGCGGCCGAATGCCAACTTCGTTGCGTCGCGTCGAGTCGGGTTGGCAGCCACGGACCCACAGAATCAGGGGAAGAACAGCGTGGTGTCAACACAGGTGGCGGTGGACTACGGCAGGTACAGGACCTCCGGCGCGGCGGTGATCGTGATCGACGCGCCGTCCGAGCCGAGGCTCACCCCGCCGACGGTGAGGACGCCGCGGTCCTCGAGCGCCGACATCGTGTGGAACGCGCGGCCCGCACGAAGCAGCGGCCGGATGTCGGTCAGGGCCGCGGTGCCCGCCGTGGCCACCATCGGCGCGAAGTGATCGGTGGCGTTCGTCGTCTGAAGACCGAGGCCCACGAAGCCGCCGGTCACGATCACGCTGCCGTCGCTCAGGCGAGCGCCGGCGCCGAACGCATGCGCGCTCCGGACCATCGTCGCGAGGGCCAGGCCGGACTCTCCGATCGTGTAGCTCCGCGAAGCCATGTCGTAGCCGCAGCGCACGTAGGTCAAGCTTCCGTCCGTCGGGAACACCGGCGTCGTCATTCCGTCCTCGCACGCCGGGCCCATCCAGCCGACCACGATCGCGTGCGTCCCGTCGCCGAGCGGGAGCGCGGTCGGGCGCCAGAGGTTCAGCTCGGGACGGTCCGTCGTGCCGGGGAACATGTTCATCGCGCGCGGCGCGATCGTCCCGTTGCCAGCGCCGCCCGTCGACGCGTAGCGATCCGAGAGCTCCGTGTTGTCGAGCGCTTCGCCGCCGCCGAGGAACCAGAGCGTCTCGCGCCCGGCCGCTCCCACCGCGACCGACGCCGGCATCGTCCGGCTCGCGCCGAGCATGTTCGCGCTCGAGTCGAGCACGCCGTAGCCGCCGGCGCGCTGGCTGTCGAAGACGGCCCAGCTCTGCGACGCCTCGGCCGCGAGACCGCCGACGAGGGCGACGCGGCTCGGGCTGCCGGGGATCACGCTCGCGCTGTGGAGGAAGCGCGCGGTGTCGAGCCGGCCGAGCATCGCGGGGTCGTCCGCCGCGCCGACGAAGCCGCCGCGCCCTGGGTCTCCGTTGCGATCGACGTCCACTTCCTCGGCGTTCGTATCGGGCAGGAACATCTCGAAGCTCGTGGCGGCCGCGCCGCCGTCGTCCATCGCGGCGAAGCTCGGCACGAGCTCACTGCTCGTCGTCGACTGAGGCGTGAGGAAGAGCGTCGCGCGCGCCGCGCCGCCGGCGATGAGCACGCGCCCGTCGCCGAGCAGCGTGGCCGTGTGACCCCCGCGCGCCTGGCGCATCCCGTTGTGGATGCTGAAGAAGTGCGCCGTCGCCGGGTCGTAGACGAAGGCTTCGCTGTTCCCCGTGAGGTCGAAGCAGAGCGTCAGCGGTGGGCTGGTCGCGGGGCAGGTCATCGTCGTCGCGCGCGTGAAGCCGCCGGTGATGAGCACGCGCCCATCCGGCAGCGACGTCGAGGTGTGGAGGAAGCGGCCGGTCAGCACGCCCGCGTCGACCATCCCGTAGTCGCCGACCGGGATCATCCGGAGGTCGATGTAGCGACGCTCACCGGCCGAGAGCGTGAAGGGGCCCGCGTGGCCGACGTAGAGCAGGTTGCCCGACGCGTCTTCGCCGCGGACGCGGACGCGGAGCGGCTCTCCCGTCACGAGCCCGCCGCGCACGACCTCGTCGTGACCGTTGCCGTCCTCGTCCATCAGGTTCGCGACCGTCGCCCCGGAGTCGGTGCCGGTCGGATCGTCGCCCGGGAAGACGAAGACGGTGAGAGAGACGACGCCTGCTGGGATCGTCGCGGAGGGATCCTCCAGGTTCCAGGTCACGTGCATCCCGAGGCCCGGGTCGCCGCCCATGGGCGCCGTGCACGAGAGGACTAGGAAGGAGGCGAGGAGGAGGACGGCTCGAAGCGATCGCACGGGGCGACACTATCACAGCCTGCCTGCGCTCCGGGAGCACCGGGAACGCGTCACTCGCTCCGTGCGGCCGCGCGCGCGAGGACGCGCTGGTAGATGTCTCGACGGGCGAGGCGTGACCCCTCGACCAGCTGATCGGCCACGTCGCGCGTGCTCGTTCCCTCGGCGAGCAGCGCGTCGATCGCATCGTCGAGATCCTCGACCGAAGGGGGCTCTTCGTCCGCCGGATCGAGCGCCGCCACGACGATCGTGATCTCGCCCCGCCCGCCCTCGGCGAAGTGCGCGCGGAGCTCCGTCGGCGTGCCGCGCGCGATCTCCTCGTGGAGCTTCGTCAGCTCGCGACAGACGGCGACGCTCCGCCCGCCGAGCACCCTCTCGAGATCGGCGAGCGTGCTCCCGAGCCGGCTCGGCGCCTCGAAGAAGACCACGGACGCTCGGGACGCGCGGATGTGCTCGAGCGCGCTGTGTCGCTTGCCGCCGCTCCGCGGAAGAAAGCCGAGGAACTCGAACGAGGCGCCGCCGAGGCCCGAAGCGACCAGGGCGGCGATGGGCGCGGAGGCTCCGGGGATCGGGGTGACCTTCACGCCGCGCGCGTGACAGGCGCGCACGAGCTCGGCGCCTGGGTCGCTCACGAGCGGTGTGCCTGCGTCGGTGACCAGCGCATAGCGCGCTCCGCCCGCGAGCTCGTCCGCGAACGCCTCGATCCTCGACTCGGAGGTGTGCGCGTGGAGCGCGCGGAGCGGCGTCCCGATCCCGTGGTGCGTCAGCAGCGTCCGCGTGTGCCGCGTGTCCTCCGCGAGGATCGCCTCGGACTCGCGCAGGACACGGAGCGCGCGCAGCGTGATGTCCTCGAGGTTTCCGATCGGCGTCGCGACGACGCAGAGGAGGCCCGTGGGGGGCGCGTTCAATCGAGCGCGCCGCGCTCGATCTGCGCCTCGAGGTACGTCTTGATCTTGCCCTGGAGGCGCTTCTCGATCTGCCGCACGCGCTCGCGCGAGACGCCGAAGCGGTCGCCGAGCTGCTGCAGGGTCTTCGGATCTTCCGAGAGCAGGCGCTCGTTGAAGATGACCTCTTCCTTGCCTTTCAGCGTGCGGCCGAACTCGTGGATCTTCTCGCTGAGGAGCTCCGAGAGCTCTCCGGCGGCGAGCTGCTCGTCGGCGCCGACGTTGTCACCCGGCATGGTGTCGATGCGCGACGTGGTCTTCCCGTCGCCCGCGCCGACGGGCGCGTCGAGCGAGACCTCTCCGACCGCGAGCCGGCGGTCCATGTGGCTCACCTCGTCCGGCGTGACGTGCAGTCGCTCGGCGATGAGCTCGTGCGTCGGCTCGATGCCGAGCGCCGACAGACGCGCCTTCTCCTTCTTCAGGTTGAAGAAGAGCTTCCGCTGCGCCTGGGTCGTCCCGACCTTCACGAGGCGCCAGTTGTTCAGGATGAAGCGGAGGATGTACGCGCGGATCCACCACGCCGCGTAGCTCGAGAGCTTCACGCCGCGGTAGGGGTCGTACTTCTTCACGGCCTGCATCAGGCCGATGTTCCCCTCCTGCACGAGGTCCAGGATGTTCCGATACGCGCGACGGTAGTCGAACGCGATCTTCACCACGAGGCGCAGGTTCGAGGTGACGAGCTTCTTCGCGGCTTCGACGTCGCCGGTCGTGACGTAGCGGACGGCGAGCTCGTGCGTCTCTTCCGGCTTGAGCAGCGAGTAGCGCTGCACGTCGCGCATGTAGGCCTGGAGCGGGTCGCTCGAGCTGATGGCCGCGCCGGCCTTGATGAGCGCCGCGCCCTTCGTGACGGCGCCGACGTCGGCGACGAAGGCCTCATCGTGGTCGACGACCTCTCCCTCGAGCGGCTCAGGCTCCGGCTCGGCGTCGCTGTCGGCTTCGCCCTCGGCCTCGCTGTCGGCCTCGCCCTCGGCCTCGCTGTCGGCCTCGCTCTCGCCGTCGGCTCCACGAGCGCTCGTCGGGCCGTCCTCGTCGTCGGCGGACGACGTCTCGAGGAGCTCGCCGTCGAGCGCCTCCTCGTTGGTCGCCCGCGGATCGGGCGCCTTTTCTTTCGCGGTCTTCTTCTTGCGGGGCATCGAGGTGGGGAATGTGGCGCCCCGAGAGGTGGGACGGCAAGCGGACGCTTGGCGCCGCCGCTTTTCCTGTCTATCGAGGCGCGTCGCGCGTGAAGAGGAAGGCCTCGGGGTCGTGCGCCAGCAAGACCGGGCGGTACCCGCTGTCGGCGGACCGCATCGCAGCCTCCGCCGCCGTGCCGGGCCGCATGACCACCCAGCGCGGCGCGAGCTCGGCGATCCGGGCGAGGAACGCGGCGCGACCGGCGAACCGCACGTACTCCACGCGGTTGTCCAGGCGCTCGTTCCAGAGGTTCGAGATGAACGTCTCGTCGTCGCCGAAGACGACCAGGTCGCCGGGCGCGAGCACGCGCTCTCGCAGGCGGATGAACTCCGGATCGTAGATCGAGAACCCGATGTCGACGGCCGCGCGCTCTCGCGCCGACGCTGCCCGGAGCTCGGCGAGCTCGGTCCGAGACACGTCCCAGCCGGGATCGGCCCAGGCGAAGGTCACGAGGTTGAGCGCGAGCATCGCGGCGAGCGCGCCGTCGGCGAACCGGATGCTGCGCCCGCGACCGAAGGCCCACGCGATCATCACGAGGCCCGCCGCGCCGAAGCCGAGGCTGTACCGCGCCCAGTGGTGCGCCGGCGAAGCGAGCTGGAGCGGGAGCGCGAGCATGAGGAGCGTGAGCGCTCGCTGGGCGCCTTCGCGACGCGAACCGGCGTGCCCGAAGAGCGCGCCGATCCCGAGGAAGAGCGCGACGATCAGCAGCGGAACGCCGAGGTACGTCAGCCCGTAGCCCCACGCGTGGTGCCGGGTGTCGTGATAGTCCTGCTGCGTGACGGCGGGGAAGCCGTACATCTCGGTCAGGTTCTGCTCGAAGCTGATCTGCATGTTGCCGAAGTCGCTCGGGCCCACGAAGTCGATGCCGGCAGCCTCGCTGTGGACGCGCAGCGGCCAGACGGGGTTGTCGTGCACCTCGAGGTTGCGCACGTAGGTCGGCGCCACGAGCGCGAGCATCACGCCGAGCGCAGCGAGCGCGTGGACGAGCGTCGCGACGGATCGCTCTCGGCGACATGCTCCGATCGTGGAGGCGAGCGCGGCGAGCAGGAGGAACGACGCGAAGAGCGGCGCGTTCGACTTCGTGCTGGCGAAGAGACCGATCGAGATGCCGGTCATCCACGCGTCGGCCTTGCGGAAGTCCGGGCGCGTCGCGAAGTGGAGCGCGGGGAGAAACACGCCGAGCACGATCAGGTCGATGTACGTGCTGCGCATCTGGAGGATGGCGCCGGGGATCGTGACGATGACGGCGCCTGCGCCGATGGCGACCGAGCGAGAGGCCGTGACGCGCCGCGCGAGCACGTAGGTCCCGAGCATCGCGACCGGGCCCATCACGCTCGGGACGGCGTCGATGAGGCGGCGGTCCCAGAACGCGACCATCCAGAGCATCAGGTTCTCCGCGAAGCGCGGATAGCCGTTCACCCACTCGAGGTGCGTCGGCACGTCGACGAGCGCGAAGCCGTGGTTCTGGAGCGCCCAGGCCACCATGGGCTCGTGGTACCAGGTGCCGTCCCACGAGCTCGAGGGCGCGAGGTACGCGAGGTAGAACGACCACGCGGAGAGCAGCGGGACCGCGAGCGCACCGAGCAGCGCGGGGCTCCGTTCGTGGAACGTCAGCCGGACCGCGTCGAAGGGGAGGCGGAAGAGATCGAGGAACGCCGCGCCCGCGCGGGCCGCGCCCTTTCGATCGCGACCGATGCCGGCGGCGAGGAAGGTGAGCGAGACGGCGGCGACGACGGCGCCGACGGAGAGGCGCGTGAGCGTGTCGGTCCATCCGAGCACGTGGATGGAGCCGTGGATCGCGAAGAGAGCGAGCACGATCCCCGCGAGGGCCCGCTCGGCACGGCTCGCGGTGAAGAAGCGGCTCGCGAGCGCGGTCCCGCCCGCGAGCGCGAGCATCGAGAGCAGGACGAGCGCGAGCATCGGTCGGGAGGGGTATCACGAGCCACCGGGCCCCCGCGAGCGCGCCGGACCGGGCTCGCCTCGCGTCATACGCAGCAAAATCGAATGATCGCAGCGGGTTGAGATCAAAGTTGGCTTCCGATCCCGGGGCTTCCGATCCCGGTCGGAGGCGAGGCGCTTCGAGATCAGGCCGAAGCCGGGGAGGCGTCTCTGCCGGGTTCGGGACGCGTCGCCACGACGAAGCGCCGCAGCGCCGGGAGTTTGCGCTGGCACGGCGCTCGCTCGGCCCGATGGGCGACGTGACCTCGTTGGGACACGCGCCGGAGCCACGATGCAAGTCTTCGCGAAGCCTTCGATCGACCCACGCCGAGGCGACGACGAGCGCGCGCAGCTCATCGCGGTGTTCGACGCGTGCATCGCGTGCGAGATGGCCTCCATGCTCGCGGGCGACGCGCTCTCGCGCCGCGGCACCTCGCCGGCCGGCCTCGTCGCGTGCGCTGAGGTGTTCGGCGAGGCTGCGGCGCAGCTCTCACGCCTCACCGTGCCTGACGCGGCCTCCGTGATCGACGAGCTGAACGCGTGCCGCGCGGCCTGCGCGCTCGCGCGAGAGGCGTGCGCGTCGAGCGAGGACCCGGTGGCGGAGCGCTGCAGGATCGAGTGCCAGCGCTGCGCGGAGGCGTGCGACCAGGCCGTGTGGTCGCTCCTGCTCGCAGCCTGAGCGCGCCGTCTACGCTTCAGCTCGGGGAGCCGCGGCGCTGCATGGCGTCTGCGCCCGGCAACAGGCCGCCGAGCGAGGTGGCGTGGACCCACTGCATGACCGGCTCGGGCGGCGCGCCTCCCGCGAGCACGTCGAGCACCACGGCGGCTGCGCGATCGGCGACGAAGCGCGCGAAGAGCGCGCCGGCCTCTGCGCTCGCGAGGCGCGGCTTGCCCGTGTAGCCGGGGAAAGGCGAGAGCGCGCTCCAGCCGAGACCGAGCGCTGCGAAGGTGAGCTCGCGCGCGCGCACTCGGTCGCCGAGCATCAGCGCCGCGCGCGAGAGCGCGTCGAGACGAGGATCGGGCAGGACGGGAGGACAGTCGGGGAGCTCGCGGAAGCAGTCGTCGACGGTGTGCGGCGCGTGGTGGAGCGCGAGCGAGGTCTCCATGAAGCCTGCATGGAAGTCCGAGCTCAGCGTGCGACGGAGCTCGGCTCGCTCGGCCTACGGCACGGTGTCGATCGCGCGCACGAGCAGCTCGGGGAGCTCGTGCGGATCCGTCATGATCTGATCGCGGAAGAGCGCGTTCATCGGCGAGCACGCGACGACGCCGCGATCGATCAGCGCGCGCACGCCGGCCTGGATGGCGCGCGAGTGGAGCGGCACGCCGTGGAAGGTCACGTAGATCACGCGCGTGGCGCCGAGGTCGGCGAGCGCGTGCGCGGCCTGCACGAGCAGCGGCTTCACCGTGCGGTATCCCGTGGCGCGGGTACCCGGCCCGGCGGTGGGCTCGACGCCGAGCTCGAGGTTGGCCGAGATGACGAAGGGCCAGCTCGCGCCCTCCGGATGCGAGGCCGCGATCCGCGCGTGGATGTCCTTCGCGATGCCGGACGCGATCCAGTGGTCGTTGTGCAGGCTCAGGTGCGGCCCGTGGTACTCGACCGGATCGACGGGCACGAACACAGGCACGCCGCTCCGCACGAGCAGAGACGCGCGGCGGTGGGGCAGATCGTGAAGCGCGATCACATCGGTCATCTGGGCATGGTACGGCCAACGCACCGCGTCGCGCTCCCGGCGGGACGATAAAAGTAGTCCCTGCTAGCAGCGGCTGGCGCAGCCGTGTTCTCGGTGACGACCACGACCTGGTGGTCGCGGCGCTCGACGGGACGCTCTGGCTCCACGAGTCGCGACCCGGCTTCGACTTCGTCGAGCGCCCTGGCGTCTGCCGCTTCGCGGTCGACTTGGCCGACACGGCGCTCGTCGATCTCGCGGTCGGCGACTTCGATGGCGACGGAGCCCAGGACGTTGCCGTGTCGAACGGGCCCGAGATCGTGATCTTCGGCGACGCGTACCGCGGCCTCTTCGGCAGCTGAGAGCGCTCTCGCGGGCCGTGGCCGACCACGTGTGCAGGGGGCTGCACAGGGAACTTTCACACCGCGCGAGAGACCTGCTCGATTCGGCTCGAAAGCACGCGGTCTCGCATGGGCACGAGCGCTGCTGAGTGCTGGACCATGAAACTCCAAGTCCTCGTCGCTCTCATCCTGGTTCTCTTCGTCTCGGCGCATGCGGTCGCTCAAGACGCTTCCTCCGAGCCGCAGCCCGCGCTCGAGGAGAGCGTGCTGCCGACGGAGGCGTCGACGCCGCTGCACCGCACACCGGCCTACCGGCTCGACATCATGATTCCGTCCGTTGGCGTCGGCCTCTTCAGCGCGCCGACGAGCGGCTACGAGCGGACCATCCTCACGCTCTCGGTCGATGTTCGCCTCGTCTCTCGCGGGGGCCACGGCGGCATGGTGCGGGTCGCGCACGGGAGCACGCTCTGGGGTAGCGCGACGGCCGTCGAGCTCGACTACGTCTTCCGTGCGCGCCTGGCAGGCGACGATCGATTCGGCCTCGGCCTCGACTCGACGATCGGGACGACGCTGGCTTCCTTCGCTCACAACGAAGCCACCATCCCGACAGGGCTCGCGCTCGGCGGCAACGTCGGCCTCTCGCTCGACTTCCGCGCGTACGGCTTCGTGGTGTCGCTCGGCGCGCAATATCGTCTTCTGGTTCCGACCGAGGCAGCGCTCAACGGCGGAGCGTCCGGCCCCGAGCACGCGATCACGGGGACGCTCGGCCTCGGCTTCGGCTTCTGGGGCGTGTGACGCGCGCCGATCTCCGGATCCCTGGAACGTCGGTTGCTCCACAGCGTTCGTGCGCACGTCCACCGGCGCCTCCTGCCTCACGCTCCTCGCGTGCGGCGCTGTCGTGGTGCTCTTCGCCGCGCCGTGCGCCAGCGCGCAGGATCTCGGTCACCGACTGATCGGTACGCAGGGGCTCCGCGCGGGGCGGCGTCGATCCGCTCCGATCGTCCGGACGTCAGCATCGATCGGCTCGGCCTCGGCGACGTGTTCCTCCAGCCTCTCCTGCTCGGGTCGCGCCTCCCACACCTCGACCTGATCGCTGGCTATGCGCTGTACGTTCCGACGGGTCTGTTCCGCCTCGGCCAAGGCGGCGTCAGCCGCGGTCACAGGACGCACGAGATCTCGGTGGGCGCCACCGTGTACACCGACACCGAGGCGCCTCTCTTCGGCTCGGCGATCGCGAGCTACGACCTCAACGAGACCAAGGAGGGGATCGACATCCGCCGTGGAGACACGGTCCAGGTCCAGGGCGGCGTCGGCGCCACGCTGTTCGGCGTGCTCGACTTCGGCGCGGTCGGTGCTGCGCTCTGGCAGGTGCGACGACGCCGGCGCCGATCTCCCTCCCGCGCTCCAGGGCGCGCGCGATCGCGTCTTCGCGCTCGGCATCGAGATCGGCCTGTCGATCCCGGCCATCCGCGGGCGGATCGGAGCGCGGTACTTGCGCGACATCGACGTGTGCTCGCGCCCCGAAGGTCAGACGCTCGTCTTCCAGCTCGCTCTGCTCGCCTGGCAGCCCGCCGCGCCGGCTCCGCCCGCAGCCGAGCGTCGCTGAGGATCCACGATGCTCAGACGCGCGTGCAGACGTAGAGCACGTGCGGATAGGGCAGGTAGTCCACCATCGCGTGCTTCTTCACGTCGTAGCCCTTGCGAGTCAGCAGCTCGACGATCTCGTGCGTCGGCCAGTACCGCACCGGCGAGGTGGGCGACATCGCGAGGTCGAGCCCGTGCGCGAAGAGGCGCTGCCAGGCCGGGCTCGTGTCGAGGTCCTTCACGAGGAGCTTCGAGCCGGGCGCGAGCGAGCGGTGAAGCTCCTCGAGCATCGGCCCGACCGTCTCTTCGGGAACGTGGTGGACGATGTCGAGCAAGTACGCCGCCTGGTAGCGGCCGTCCGCCTTCAGCTTCCGCGCGTCGTCGACGCGGAAGTGCACGTTCGTGAGGCCGAGATCCTTCGCGGCGCGCTGCGCCATCGCGATCCGCTTCTCCGAGAGGTCGAAGCCGTGGATCTCGAGATCCGGGTGCAGCTGCGCGTAGTAGAGCGCGAAGAGCCCGAAGCCGCAGCCGACGTCGAGCGCCGTCCCGCTGGCGGGGAGGTACTGACCGATCTCGTCGAGGAAGCGCTGACGGAAGATCTTGAAGCGTCCCCACGCGTAGGCGCGGACGATCGGCTGGTGGTACGCGGAGATGACGCGCGCGATGGCTTCTTGCCCCGAGACTCCGGAACGCGGAGCGGTCGGACGCGCGGGGGAAGGGCTCTCTCGCTCTTGCATCGGCGAGCAAGGTCGCACGCAGCCCGGGAGCCGGCAATCGCGTCCGGGCGAACGGTCCGGGCAATCGTGGTAGAGGCGCGCGATGGGCGAGCAACGCTTCGGCTTCGCGATCGTGAACGTAGGGTCGGAGAACGCGCTCAAGGCCGAGCTCGCGCGGCTCGTTCCGGGCGCGAGGCCCGCTTTTGCTCGGCCGGGGCTCGTCACGTTCAAGTACGAGGCGGCGGACGCGGGCTTCGCGGCCGACAGCATGATCGCGCGGGTCCGCGGCCTCTCGCTCGGCATCGCGAAGACCGCGGACGAGGTGCTCGAGCGCGTGGATCTGGCCGGGAAGGGCCCCTACGTCCTCCACGTGTTCGCGCGCGACGCGACCGACAACGGCCCGCTCGAGACGGACGACGCGAAGGCGGCCGAGCTCGAGCGTGAGCTGCGAGAGAAAGGTGGCGAGCGCTTCGTCGAGCGCACCGAGCCCAACGTCTCGGAGCGCGTGATCGACGTGATCGTGGCCGGCGACGAGCCGATCCTCGTCGGCGTGCACCAGCATCGCCGCGACTACTGGAAGGTCGCCGGCGGAAGGCCCCGCCTGCCGTTCCCCGCGGACCTGCCCTCCCGCGGCTACCGCAAGCTCCAGGAAGCCCTCGCCTGGGCCGGCATCGAGCCCGTCCCCGGCTCCACCGCGGTCGAGCTCGGCGGTGCGCCAGGTGGCGCGGCCCTCGTCCTCACGCAGCTCGGCGTGAGCGTGAACGCGATCGACCCGGCGGCGATGAGCGAGGCCGTCCTCGTGTTCGTCGGCCCGGGCGGCGCGCGCGTCAGGCACATCAAGAAGCCAGGCGGCGGCGTCGACATGAACGACGTCCCGAAGGACACGGCGATGTTGCTGCTCGACGTGAGCCTCGCGCCGGAGATGGCGTTCCGCTACTTCGCGCGGCTCGCTTCGCTCGCGCAGTCCGCGGGCCTCGCGATCCTCACGCTCAAGCTCGGCGAGGCGAAGACGCTCGACGACGTACAGAGCGCGTTCGTCCACCTTCGAGGGCTCGGCTTCGGCGAGCTGCGCGCGACGCGGCTGCCGGCGAACCGCTCCGAGATCTGCATCGTGGCGCGGCGCTCGACGAAGGCCGGCAAGCCGAAGCCCAGCGCCAAGCCCGGCGCGAAACCGGGCGCCAAACCGGGCGCCAAACGGGGCGCCAGCGCACCAGCTCGAGCACCGAAGGGGCCGCCGTCGGGACGAGGCGCGCCGGGCGGAGGAGCATCACGAGATCCTCGTACTCGCTGAAGAGCACGGCCTCGATGGCCACGCTCACGGCGTCGCTCCGAGGAGCAGCGGCCGCGGCTCTTCGTCGAACGCGCAGCGTACGCTCCACTGGTCCTCGGGCCGACGTGGACCGAGCGCGAAGTCGTCGCTACCCATCGGTCGACGCTCTGGCCCCTCGAACCGCAAGACCTGTGGGCCGCCTGGATCCACGTCGAGCGGGTCGGTCAACGTCGTGGCCCCATAAGGCACGTAGTCGTCTGCGACCCACTCAGCCGCGTTTCCAAACATGTTGAGGTGCCCATAGGGGCCGGCGCCACCTGGAAAGCTGTCGACACGCACGACGTAGCCCAGCGCGCCGGGGCAGTAGACCTCTCCCGAGTCTCCGGGCAGATGCGCGAACGAGCACTCGCCGCGCAGGGACATGGTCTGTTGGTCGGTCCATGGGTAGTACCGCCCGGCATCACCGCGCGCTGCCTTGTCCCACTCGGCATTCGTGGGCAGTCGGCCGCCCAGCCAGGCGCAGTAGGTGCGCGCCATGTCGCGGTCGAGCGCGACGATCGGTAGGAGCGCTGCCGAGGGGTCTCGGTAGTAGCCCGCTGGTGTGTTGAAGTGCTCGGCACCGAGCGGTGGGCGGACGAGGGGCTCCACACAGGCGGCCTCCTCGATGCACCGCGCGTAGCACGCTGCGGGGGCTTCGTAGCGGCCGAGCCACGCGTCACGAGTGAGGATGACCGTGTGCTGCGGGGCCTCTGGCGCGAAGTCGGCGACGCCCACGAGATGGGTGCCCGCCGGGACCCGGTCCGTCGCGCGACAGTCGCACGCTTCTCCGGGCGAACAACTGGGCGGCAGCGCGGCGTCGACGGATGGTGGGAATCCGCCGTCCACCGGCGGGTGTACGTCGTAACAACCGAGCAGCAGAGCCGCCAGCGAGGCTACGAGCCCGCGCATACCGCATTCGCATCGGTGCCGAGAGCGCGCCATCGATGTCGCTGTCGTGCAGAGCGTCGCGGCGCAGAAAAGCGCTGAGCTCGGTCTCGGGCACGAGCAGGAGCGCCTCTTCCGGATTGTCGGAGCAGCTCCTCGTCCTCGTCGCTCATCCCGCCGATCCTACCGGTGTTGACCCGCCCGCGCGACAGCATCGCTCGCGCGACCCAACGGACGTCGACCACGGCGCGCGCGTGCTCGACGGCATCGTGACGCGCGGTGGCCTGCTCCATCGCGCACCTCGTTCGATGGAGGAGAGAAGAATGACGGCCGACCATCACACATGGAGCGCGATCGTCTGTACGACGGGCTCTCTTCATCGATGATGGGATCTCGTCGTCTCGTGAGGTAAGCTGCGACCGGGCTCTGAGTCGATGTGCTCTGCACTTCGACGCGGGCTCCTCATTCAGACGATGCACGACGAGGAGATGAAGATGACCGCGACGACCCTGCATGACCGCCGCCGAACGATCCGGATCGTCACTGCGATGTTTCTGGCCGCGCTCGTGGTCTTCGTCGGGTGCGGACGCGCGCTGCTCGCGGAGGGCGCGACCTGTCTCGAGGACACGGACTGCGCAGGGGGTGAGTGTGTCGCGATCGACGGCGTGCGGACGTGCTCCTCCCCCTGCTTGATCGGCGACACCTGCCCCGCTGCGGGGGGAGCTGCGCGTGCGTGTCGCGAGGACGGCTATTGCCATGCACCGTGCTCGTTCACCGGCATGCGCGACGGTCAGGTCTGCCGAGCCGGCGCCGTCCTCGAGTGCGCGGACGTCCCGGCTGCCTCCGCCTGCACGGACTGCGGCTGCGACGCGTTCGGCGGTGGGGTCTGCGTGGTCGGAACGGGCTGCGTGCAACCAGGCCCTGTGGGCGCGTCCTGCACGGAGGATCGGCTCTGCGAGAGCGGCCTCTGCGAGCCCACGTCGTCGTCGTGCATCGCCGCCATCGCGAATGGCGCCGCCTGCACGGTCGACCGCTTCTGCCAGAGCCACCTCTGCAATCCGCTGACGAACACCTGCACGGCGCCGCTCGCTGCGGGTGACGCGTGCGACTCCGACGCTTACTGTGCGTCCGGCGTCTGCGGCGCGAGCTCGAACGTCTGTCAGGACCCCGCCGCGCTCGGGGAGCCCTGCGGTGCCGACCGAGAGTGCGTGTCGGCCAACTGCAGCAACGACGGGGATTCGACCCGAACGGGCGTCTGCAATCAGCCGCTCGGCGCGGAGTGCGACCTGACTCACTGCAATCGCTGTGTCGGACGAGACATCACGTTCGGCTCGCCGGGCTACTGCTTGCGGGACCTCTGCGATCCCGTCACGGCGCGGTGCGGGCCCCCGATCGGGAGCTACCACCGCATGTACGATTGTCGCGAGAGCGCCGCCGGGCCGTTCCACTGCTACGAGACCTGCCCAACGGACACCGATGGGGCGCTCGGCTATCGCTGCCTCGACCTCGACTACTGCCACGCGTCCACGGGCTCCTGCTACTGACGCCCGCCGATCGGAAGCCCGGCGTCAGGGCACCAGCTCGAGGAGCGAAGGCGCGGCCGTCGGGACGAGGCGCGCCGGGCGGAGGAGCATCACGAGCTCCTCGTACTCGCTGAAGAGCACGGCCTCGATGCCGACGCTGCCGTCGCGCTGCTGCCGGCTCCACGCGTAGGTCGGGTCGACGCCAGCGAGGTCCTTGCGGCGGGGCGGCGGGCGCCAGCTCGCGCTCGCCTGCTCCGGCTTCTTCAGCATCTTCTCGAGCCCGGCTTCGTCGACGAGCTTGCTCGAGACCGTCACGTAGGCCTCGTCGATCGCGTTGAGCTGAGGAATCGGGTCGTGACCGCGACCGACGCGCGCCGAGTGCGCGAACGGCATCTTCGGCAGCAGAGTCTCGGGCGCGGCGCAGGCCTCGACGTGGAGGTTCACCTTCCCGCGTCCCTCCTTCTCGACGACGCCGATGACGACCAGACCATCGCGCATCGCCTCGGCGAGCAGATCGACGTCGCCATCCCGGAACATCTCGATGAGCTCGCTCGCGATGTCCTCGGGCAGGACGAGGTAGCAGTCGTCGTCCGAGACGTGGAAGGGCGGCAGGAGCGGGATGACGCTCGAGGTGCCGTTCCTCGCCGCGAGGATCGCCTCGGCCTCGGCGAGGACGATGCCGAGCGGCGCCCCCGAGAGCTCGCGCGCCATGGCCTCGATCGCGGAAGACGCCGTCTGTTCGCTCATGCCGCGGAAGCTACGGAGGAGCGCGGATCCTCGCAAAAAAACGCCGGAAGGTGCGATCCAACCCCACAAAACGCACACGCGTTCGGACGCTCTTCCGCCCGGGGCCGGGGGGCGCTATACGACGCCCCCTCATGCGCTTCTCCCACGTATCCATCGCCAGCGTCGCGGCCATCGAGGCCCCGCATCGCGTGGCGAGCTCGGAGCTCGAGGAGCGTCTCGCGCCGCTGTTCCGGCGCCTCTCGATGCCGGCCGGTGTCATCGCGAGCCTCTCCGGGATCAACGCGCGCCGCTTCTGGGACGAGGGCGTGAACCCGAGCGACGTCGCCGCGCGCGCTGGCGAGGAAGCGCTCGCGAAGGCCGGCGTGCCGCGCGACCGGATCGGCGCGGTGATCAGCACCTCCGTCTGTCGCGACTTCATCGAGCCCTCGGTCGCGTGCCTGGTGCACAGGAACCTCGGGCTCGCGAGCGAGTGCCTGAACTTCGATCTGGGCAACGCCTGCCTCGGCTTCGTGAACGGCATGGACATGGTCGCGCACATGATCGAGCGCGGCGAGATCGAGCTCGGGCTCGTGGTCGACGGGGAGGGCAGCCGCCACGCCGTGGAGGCGACCATCGCGCGGCTGAACGAGTCGGGCGACGCGCGGGCGTTCGCCGACAACTTCGCAACGCTCACGCTCGGCTCGGGCGCAGCCGCGATGGTGCTCGGGCGCTCGGATCTGGTGACCAACGGGCACCGCTACCTCGGCAGCGTCTCGCTCGCCGCGACCGAGCACAACCAGCTCTGCCGCGGGCAGATCGACGGGATGATCACCGACGGGCAGAAGCTGCTCGTCGCCGGCATCGAGCTCGCGCAGAGGACCTTCGTGCGCGCGCGAGACGTGCTCGGCTGGACGCCCGACGCGCTCTCCGAGGTCGTCATCCACCAGGTCAGCCGCCACCACACCGAGCGGCTCGCGGCGGCGCTGGGGATCGACCTCTCGAAGATCCACGCGATCTATCCCGAGCACGGCAACGTCGGCCCGGCGTCCGTGCCGATGGTGCTGGCGAAGGCCGAGGCCGCGGGGCGCCTCTCGCGCGGCCAGCGCGTCGCGCTGATGGGCATCGGCAGCGGCCTGAACTGCGCGATGGCGGAGATCGTGTGGTGATGACCGCAGGAGTGCTCGCGGAGCGGGCCCGTACGGGAGTGGCCTTCGAGGGCACGGACGGGAGCGGTCCGCCCCGTGAGCCGATGATGGCAGGAGTGCTCGCGGAGCGGACCCGTACGGGAGCGCGGCCGTGAGAGCCATCTCGAAGGCGCTCTATCCCTTCGAAGGCCGCTACCTCGACCTGCGCGCGCTGCGGCTTCACTACCTCGACGAAGGCCCTCGCGACGGCGAGCCGGTCGTGATGGTCCACGGCAACCCGACCTGGTCGTTCTTCTACCGCGACGTCGTGCGCGCGCTGAGCAGCACGCACCGATGCATCGTCCCCGACCACATCGGATGCGGGCTCTCCGACAAGCCAGGCGATGACCGCTACGATTACACGCTGCGCTCTCGCGTCGAGGATCTGACGGCGCTCATCGAGAAGACCATCGATCCGGCGAAGAAGATCCACCTCGTCGTGCACGACTGGGGCGGGATGATCGGCTTCGCCTGGGCGGCCAAGCACCCCGAGCGGCTCGCGAGCCTCACCGTGATGAACACGGCGGCGTTCCCGCTGCCCGAGAGCAAGCGCTTCCCCGCGCCGCTCGCGCTCGTGCGGAGCGGGCTCGGCGCGCTGATGGTGCGCGGCGGGAACGCGTTCTCGCGCACGGCGAGCCGCGTCTGCACGACGAAGACGAAGCTCTCGCGCGAGGTGCGGCGCGCGTACACGGCGCCGTACGACTCCTGGGCCGACCGCATCGCCACCTTGCGCTTCGTCGAGGACATCCCGCTCTCGCCCGCGGACCGCGCATGGTCGATCGTGGCGGAGACGGAGTCGCTGCTGCCCGGGCTCCTGGACGTGCCGATGCTGATCGGCTGGGGCCTCAGGGACTTCGTCTTCGATCGGCACTTCCTCGAGGTCTGGGAGCGCCACTTCCCGAACGCCGACGTGCGCCGCTTTCCGGACGCAGGTCACTACGTGCTCGAGGACGAGCGCGAGACGCTGATCCCGGCGATAGCGTCGTTCATCCGCTCGCATCCGTCCATGCCAGCCGCATGAGCGCGTATCGGGGCGGGGAGGGCTTCTCGAACGTCGCGGAGCACCTCCCGCGCATGGCGCGTGACCGGCCTGACGCGCTCGCGATCGTGTTTCCGGCGAAGCGCGATCGGCGCGGCGCGCGTCGCTACACGAAGTGGACCTACGCCCAGCTCGAGACCGAGAGCTCGCGCATCGCCGACGGCCTCTCCCAGATCGGGATCGGCCGCGGCACGCGCACGGTGCTCATGGTGCGCCCGAGCCTGCCCTTCTTCGCGCTGACCTTCGGGCTCTTCAAGCTCGGCGCGGTGCCCGTGATGGTCGACCCCGGGATGGGCGTGAAGAACCTCGCCGAGTGCCTCGGCCGCGCGAAGCCGTCGGCGTTCATCGGGGTGCCGGAGGCGCACGTCGCGCGCTCGGTGTTCCGCTGGGCGCGATCGACGGTCACGACGAAGGTGATCGTCGGGCCGCGCGCGCTCGCGCTGCCCTTCGGCCGGGGGATGCACACGCTCGACGCGGTCCGAGCGCGCGGCGACGCAGGGCGCTTTCGCATGGAGGCGGTGGAGAGGGACGACGTCGCCGATATCCTCTTCACGAGCGGCTCGACCGGCATCCCGAAGGGGGCCGTGTACCGGCACGGGAACTTCCTGGCGCAGGTCGAGGCGATCCGCGAGATGTACGGCATCGTGCCCGGCGAGATCGATCTGCCGACGTTCCCTCTGTTCTCGCTCTTCGATCCCGCGCTCGGTATGACCACGGTCATACCGGACATGAACTTCACGAAGCCCGCGAGCGTGAAGGGCGCGAACATCGCGGAGGCCATCGCCGACTTCGGCGTGACCAACATGTTCGGCTCGCCCGCCGTACTCGACGCCGTCGCGACCTGGGGCGTGCCGCGCGGCGCGAAGTTCCCGAGCTTGCGTCGCGTCATCAGCGCCGGGGCGCCGGTGCATCCCCGGATCCTCGAGCGCTTCCGCAAGCTGCTGCCGGACGACGCGCGCATCCACACGCCGTACGGCGCGACGGAGTCGCTGCCGGTCGCGAGCATCGACGACCTCGAGATCCTCGGCATGGCCCGGCCTCGGACGGACGCCGGCGAGGGAATCTGCGTGGGCCGTCCGGTGCCGTCGGCGAACGTCGAGATCATCCGCATCGAGGACGGCCCGATCGCGCGCTGGGACGACTCGTTGCGCGTCCCTCCCGGAGAGATCGGCGAGATCACGGCCGCCGGTCCTCAGGTCACGACGCACTACTTCGAGGACGAGAAGAGCACCGCCGCGCACAAGATCGATCAGGGCGGCGCGGTGCGGCACCGCATCGGGGACGTCGGGTACTTCGACGCGGACGGGCGTCTCTGGTTCTGCGGACGCAAGAGCCACCGGATCGAGTGGAAGGGCAAGACGCTCTTCACCGAGCAGGTCGAGGGCCCCTTCAACGCGCACCCCGAGGTCCGTCGGAGCGCGATCGTGAAGGGCCGCGTCACGGGCGCCCCCGGGACCGGGCGCGACACGCTCTTCCTGTTCGTGGAGCCGCTGGATCCGCGCTTCGCCGCGCACGACGACGCGCTCGCGCGCTCGTACTACGGTCCGATCGGTCCGCTGATGACCGACCTTCGCGCGATCGCGGGCAACCTCGGCCTCGACCTCGACATCCGGCTGAGGAAGACGCTCCCCGTCGACCCGCGCCACAACGCGAAGATCCTCCGGGAGCAGCTCGCGAAGGAAGTGCGGAACGTGATGACCAAGTGGGGCCCGAGGTGACGGTCCTCGTCACCGGGGCGTCGGGCTTCGTCGGGCTCGCGATCACGAGAGCGCTCGTCCTGCGCGGTGAGCACGTCCGAACGCTGAACCGCGGCGCGTCACCGGCGCTCGACGAGCTGGCGCGCGCCGGCTCCATCACGATCACGCGCGGCGACCTCGCCGATCCTGTCGTCGTGCTCCGCGCGGCGGAGGGTGCGAGCGCCGTTCTCCACGTCGGCGCCAAGGCGGGCGTCTGGGGGCCGTACTCGGACTACTTCTCGGCGAACGTCGTCGGGACGGAGAACGTGCTCGCCGCCGTGCGGGCCTCTGCGATCGAGAAGCTCGTCTACACGAGCACGCCGAGCGTCGTCCACGCGGGCGGAGACGTCGCTGGGCTCGACGAGAGCGCGCCCTACGCGACGCACTTCTCGACGGCGTATCCAGAGACGAAGGCGATCGCCGAGCGCGCCGTACTGCGGGCGAACGGCGAGACGCTCTCGAACGGCAGGACGCTCGCCACGTGCGCGCTTCGCCCGCATCTGATCTGGGGCCCGGGCGACACGAACCTCACGCCGCGCATCGTCGAGCGCGCGCGTCGCGGCCGGCTCGCGCTGGTCGACGGCGGCCGTCACGAGATCGACGCGACCTACATCGACTCGTGCGTGCACGCGCACCTGCTCGCGCTCGATCGGCTCGCGCCGGGCGCGGCCTGCGCTGGCAAGGCGTACTTCATCGCGCAGGGCGAGAAGGCGCCCATCCGCGATCTCGTCCTCGGGATCGTCGGCGCCTACGGCCTCTCCCCGCGCCCGCGCTCGATCCCGCTCTCCGTCGCCAAGCTCATCGGCGCCGCGCTGGAAGCTGGCTATCACCTCGCGCGCAGCGATCGCGAGCCGCCGCTCACGCGCTTCGTGGCCGAACAGCTCGGCACCTCGCACTGGTTCGATCTGAGCGCTGCGAAGCGCGACCTCGGCTACGAGGCGCCCGTCACGACGCGCGAGGGCCTTCGTCGGCTCGCCGCGAGCGCGAGCGGGGGCTGACGCGGCGTCACACCACCCAGTCGAGCGCCAGGTCCGCCGCCGGCGCCGAGTGGGTCAGCGCGCCCGCGCTGATGACGTCCACGCCCGCCGCCGCGATCGTCGGGATACGGTCGAGGGTGACGCCACCGGAGACCTCGAGGATCGCGCGGCCCGCGTTCAGCGCGACGGCCTCGTGGAGCATGGCGTCGTCGAAGTTGTCGAGGAGCACGATGTCGGCCTTCGCGGCGAGCGCTTCCTCGAGCTGAGACATGCGATCCACCTCGCACTCGATGCGCGAGGTGTGCGGCGCGTAGGCGCGCGCGCGATCGATCGCGATGGTGACGCCGCCCGCTGCCGCGATGTGGTTGTCCTTGATGAGCACCGCCGACGATAGGTCGTCCCGGTGGTTGTGCCCGCCTCCGCAGCGGACGGCCCAGCGCTCGATCGCGCGCAGGCCGGGCGTCGTCTTCCGCGTGTCGACGATGCGCGTCTTGGATCCCGGGGGAAGGGCGTCGACGAAGGCTCGCGTCTTCGTCGCGACGCCGCTCGCGCGCTGCACGAAGTTCAGCGCGACACGCTCGCCCTTCAGGATCGACGCAGCGGGTCCCGAGATCTGCGCGATCAGCGTGCCCTTCTCGACGAGCTGACCGTCCTTCGCCTGGGCGGACACCTTCACGCGCGGATCCACCTCGGCGAACGTGGCGACCACGATCGGCAGACCGCAGACGACGAGCCGCTGACGCGCGACGAGGTCGGCGCTTCCGACGAGGTCTGGCGGGATGCACGCATCGGCGGTCACGTCCCCGCGCCCGAGATCCTCGAAGAGCGCGCGCACCACGAGGTCCCGGATCACGAAAGGAGGCGGCGGAGCGATGTCTCGAGCGGCGGGGTTCGTCATGACGCGGAGGATGCGATCACCAGCGCTCGATCGGCCAGCCCTTCCGGCGCGCCGCGACGCGGAGGCGCGGATCCGGGTTCACGACGACCGGCTCGCCGACGGCGAGGAGCATCGACAGATCGCTGATGCTGTCCGAGTAGAACGTGCTCGCCTGAAGGTCGATGTCGTACGTCTCGGCGAAGGCGCGCGCGCGCGTGACCTTGCCCTCGCCGAAGCAGAGCGGCGCCTCGATCTTGCCCGTGAACGAGCCGCCCTCGACCTCGAGCGTGCTCGAGATCCAGTGCTCGATCCCGAGCTCGGCGCCGAGGGGGCCGGCGGCATAGGGCGAAGAGCCCGTGAGGATCGCGAGCAGGTAGCCCTCGCGCCTCCTTCGCTCGACCTCGATCCGCGCCTTCTTCGCGACGATCGGCAGCACCATCTCCGCGAACCAGCCGCGGCACTCCTCGGCGAACGCCGCCTCGTCGCGGCCCCCGAGCGTGCTCGCGGCGTATCGGCTCACGGCGCCCGCGTCGACGAGGCCCGCCGTGTACTGGGCGGACCACCAGAGCACGCGCAGGACGTCCTTGAGCCCGCTCTCGCCGCGACGAAAGCGCCAGCGCGCGTAGAGCACGCCGGTGTTCGCGGCGACCAGCGTCTTGTCCATGTCGAAGAAAGCGGCCCGCTTCTTCGTCGGTCTCGCGCTCATCCGAGCCATCCTCGCACGAGGATCTCGGCGAGCACGTTGCTGAGCGCGTGGAAGACGATCGCCGCGCCGATGCCGCCGCGGCGCGCGCGCATCCAGCCGAAGAGCAGTCCCGGAAAGAAGACGGCGAGCTTCTCGAGCGAGGGCTCGGTCGCGAGGTGCACGAGCGCAAAGAGCACGGCCTGAAGCACGAGCGCGGGGACGCTCACGTCCGTGCCGAGGAGCCTTCGTGTGGCGGGCCAGACGTCGGTGAGGCGCGTCTGCACATAGCCGCGGAAGAGCGCTTCCTCGGGGAGCCCGACGAGGACGAGCTGGCTCAGCGCGAACGACGCGAGGTCGTCGGGCAACGCCCAGGTGAACGCGTGATGCGGCTGGTGGAAGGCCCAGAACCCGACGACGAAGGGCGGAAACACGATCGCGGCGAGCCCGAGCGCGAAGCCTGTCTCGCGCGCAGCGCTCGGCAGCGCGGCGCGAACGGCCCGCGCGAGATCGTAGAGACCGAGCGGGCCAGGCGGCCGCTCGTCGGTCTCGGGAGTCGGCTCGAGGAGGCCGGCGAGGTCGATGCCCATCCGACGTGGCCCGCCCGGCTCGCGGCGAGCCATCCGCATCGCCGCGCCGAGGAAGAGCGCCGAGATCGCGAGGTGCGATGCGTCCGAGAGACCTCGAACGTCCTGCAACGCCCCGAGCGCGGCGGTTCCAACCACGACCGCGGCATACACGAGCAGCACCTCGCGGAGCGGCGGCGCTCGTACTCCTCTCGGGAACTTCGTCCCGGGTGTTCCTTCGTGCCCCATCCGGAAGAGCTCCACCGGCCGATGTGGCCGAGCGCGCCGGGTGACGCACGCGGGCGTTGTAGCGCGGAAACGTTCTCTTTCGGCCCGGCGAATCGAACGCTGGCGCCGCCCGTCTAGAGGGCAGGCCCCGTGCTAGGATCTACGCCGATGCAGCCCTCCGTCCGGCTCCGCTCGAACCTCGCGTCGATCGTCGCCGTCGTCGCCGGCCTCCTCGCCGTGATGGCCGCTACCACCGGTGCCCGCGCGGCACCGACCGAAGCGACGAGCGTCGTCCCGCCGCACGGTCTGCGCATCGGCGCGATCCCGCCCGCCCTCGACACGCAGCTCGTGTCGGGCTCCGACGCGGTCTCGCTCGACGGGCTCCGCGGGCGCGTGGTCGTGCTCGATTTCTGGGCCACCTGGTGCGGGCCCTGTCGGATGATCATGCCGTCGCTCGATCAGATGAGCACCCGCTATCACGCGCGCGGGCTGACCGTGCTCGGCGTTGCTCGCGAGTCGGCCTCCGACATCCGAGACCACCTCTCGCGCTCGCCGGTGGGCTACACGATCGCGCGCGACCGCGGACGCACGATGACCGAGTACGGTGTGCGCGCGATCCCGATGCTCGTGGTGATCGATCGGACCGGGACGGTGCGAGACATCGTCACCGGCGTCGGTAGCTCGGAGATGGCGGACCTCGATGCGCTCGTCGCTCGGCTCGTCGCCGAGCCGACTCCGTAGCGCCGAACCGACTGGTAGCGCCGAACCGACTGGTAGCGCCGAACCGACTGGTAGCGCCGAACCGACTGGTAGCGCCGAACCGACTGGTAGCGCCGAACCGACTGGTAGCGCCGAACCGAC
>JBBSAT010000072.1:0-28340 GCA_038252025.1 Polyangiales bacterium
CAGCGTCTCGTCCACCGCCGACGTGCCACCGAGCGCGCGTACCTGCTCCAGATAGAGCGGGAGGAACAGGCGCTGGCCCGGGTTCGTGGTCTCTTCGCGCGAGACCGGACGCTGCCGATCGGGCGCAGTCCCCGCGAGGAAGTGACGCGTCTCCTCCTCGTCGAGCCCGCGGAGAGCGAGGTTCACCATCGCGGGATGCACGATCCCCTCGCGCGTCGGCTGCGACGAGGTCACGAGCATCAGCGAGGTGAGCCCATCGGTGTCGAGCAGCGCCGACAGCGCGTCGCGTGAGAGCCCGTCCGCGCGGTAGAGGTCGTCCACGACGAGCATCACGAGCCCGCTGCCGCTCTTGTGCGCTGCGAGCCGCACGCCGTTCGCCAGCGCGGCGCCCACCGCGCCCGCGCGCGAGAGGCCCGGAAGGCCGAGCAGCCCCTTCGGGTCCACGACCTCGGCGACGCCTGCGCGCGCCAGCGGATCGAGCATCCCGTTCTGCGCGAGCTCGGGGAGCCGATCGACGTCCACGTCGAAGAGCCGCGCGAGCAGCGTCTTGATCGGATGGTAGGAGACCGGCGCCCACGACGGGTGCGGCGTCGCGATCACCACGAAGTCGGCGGCGGCCTCCGCGCGTGCAGCCATCTCTGCGATGAGGCGGGACTTGCCGACGCCCGGCTCGCCCACGACGCGGAGCCAGGTCGCTCGCCCGTGCGCGGCCGTTCGCACATCGACGAACTTCTCGATCTCCGCCTGCCGTCCGACGAGCGGACTGCGCGGTGCGGGCGGCGCGGTCGAGCTGCGAACGGGGACGACGGGCGTGGCGCGCGAGCCGGCCGGGATCGACGCGAACACGCCGGTCATCCGCGACCCGCACTCGCCGCAGAAGCGGACCGTCGACAGGTTCATCGCGCCGCACGTTCCGCACTTCTGCTCCGCGCCCGCGCGTGGGTTGGCTGTCGCGCTCGCGTCTCGCAGGACCTCGTCGAGCTCGTCGGCCGTCTGCAGGCGGTCCTTCGCCTCTTTCGCGAGGAGCCGCATCGCGATCTCGGCGAGCGGCAGCGGGATCTCGCGAAACGGTGCCGCGACACGTGGATCGGGGACCGGATCGTGGATGTGGCGCAGGACCACCTTCGTCGGGGTGTCGTCCGTGAAGGGGAGGCGGTCGGTCAGGAGCTCGAAGAGCATGACGCCCATCGAGTAGAGATCGCTGCGTGCATCGAGGGGATCGCCACGACCCTGCTCGGGGCTCATGTAGTCGGGAGTGCCGCACACGAGGCCGGGCGTCGTGATCGAGGTCGACTGGGCGCCCGTGATCGTCGCCAGACCGAAGTCCACGACCTTCACCTGATCGTCGCCTCGTCGCGAGCGGAGGATGAGGATGTTCTCGGGCTTGAGATCGCGGTGGATGACGCCGAGCGCGTGCGCTTCGCCGAGCGCGGAGACCACGCGCCGGAGGATCTGCACGACGCGCGGAAACGGAAGCGGGCCCTCCTCCGCGATCACGGTCGCGAGGTCCTTCCCCGCGAGGTGCTCCATCACCAGATAGAGGATTCCGTCCTCGGTCCGGCCGAAGTCGATGATGCTGACGCTCGAGGGATGGTTGAGGCGGCTCGCCGCGCGCGCCTCGTTGTAGAAACGCGCGACCGTCTGCTCGTCACCGAGGAGGTGCGGGTGGATGACCTTGACGGCGACCGTCCTCCCGAGCGCGTTCTGCACGCCGCGGTACACTCGGCCCATTCCGCCGACGCCGATGAGCTCCTGCAAGAGATACGAGCCGCCGATCGTGCGGCCGATGAGCGGATCGCCAGGGCTCGAGGGATCTTCGCGCTCGATGCTCGCGCCACAGGCGGAGCAGAAACGCGCATTCTCCTCGGCGGGAGTGCCGCACTGATGGCACCTCACGACGCGAGAGCTTAGCCGATGCCGGCATCCAATCCAAAGCAGGAAGATGCTCCGCCCACGAGCGAAGATTCGGCTCGGACTGGTTCTGGCGAGGCAGCCAGCCCTTCGCCGCGCGTGGACACCGGGAGCTCCGCCCGTCGGATCGCGAGCCTGCGCGTCGGTGCGCTCGGTCTCAGCGCGTGGCTCGTCTCGGTCGCAGTCCCCGTCGCCGAGGGCGGGATCCACTCACCGGCGGACGTCGTGCTGGTCGTGCTGCCGGCGTTCGCGCTCGCGCTCGGGCTCCGCTTCTTCGGCAGGGCCCGGCCCGAGGCGACGCCGCTGCTCACCATCGCGTTTCCGACCCTGATCGCGACGGCCATCGCGGGTCGAGCCGATCCCGCGCTCGGCGACCGCTACGGAACGCCGCTCATCGTGCTCTCGGGCCTCGCGATGCTCGCGTACGTGATCGCGGCCGCCCATGCGCTCGCACGGCCGACCCTCCTTCGCGAGACGCGCGTCTCGAAGCTCACGGCCGCAGCCGACGTGTCGGGCCGAGGGCGCATCCTGAGAGCGCTCGTGCTCGGCACCTCGGCCACGGCCGCGCTGGTCTTGACGATCTTCTTGCCAGCCCTCGGTACGCGCGCCCGCTTCACCGAGGCCTGGGGCGAGGCCGCAGACGAGGGCCGTGTGCTGGTCGCGGTCGTCGCCGCCGCCATCGCCACGTTCGCGCTGACCGTGATCGTGGGGCCCGCGCTCCGCGCTCCGCGCCCGGGCGAGGGGCGCGCGGGAGGCGACGCAGTGACGATCGTGGCATCGCTCGTCGTCGCCGTGACGGGCGTGATGGCATGGGCGATCCTTCGGTACATCGAGCGATAGGTGATGTGATGTCGAGTGACAGTCCCTCCAACGTCCCGAAGAGCGGGCTCCGAGGCGTCGTGGACGCGCTGCTCGCGTCGTATCGCCGCGAGCCGATCGCGCACCACGTGGGGAAGCGCTTCATCCCCGACCGCAAGATGATCCTGGAGATCCTCGAGATCCTGTTCGAGCTGCTCTATCCGGGCTTCAGCGGAAAGCTCGATCTCGTCGAAGAGAACCTCGCATATCACGTGGGCGGACGCGTGGCGCTCCTGCGCGAGAAGCTCGAGCGTCAGGCCGAGTGCTGCCTCTGCCACGCAGACGAGACGGCCTCTCATCTCGACGTCCCGCGCTGCCGCGCGCACGGTCACGACGTCACCGCGGTCTTCCTCGCGAAGCTCCCGGAGATCCGGCGGATGCTCGTGCTCGACGTGCAGGCCGCTGCGGACGGTGATCCGGCGGCGAGCAGCATCGACGAGATCGTCCTCAGCTATCCGGGCCTCTACGCGATCACCGTGCATCGCATCGCGCACGAGCTCTACCTGCTCGGCGTGCCGCTCATGCCGCGCATCATGAGCGAGCACGCGCACACCGTGACCGGCGCCGACATCCATCCAGGCGCGCGGATCGGAGAGAGCTTCTTCATCGACCACGCGACCGGCGTCGTCGTCGGCGAGACCACCGTCATCGGCGATCGCGTGCGGCTCTACCAGGGCGTGACGCTCGGGGCGCTCTCCGTGCCGCGCGACGAGAAGGGCAACGTGCTCCGAGGAACCAAGCGCCATCCCACCGTCGAAGACGACGTGACCGTGTACGCGAACGCGACGGTGCTCGGCGGCGACACCGTGCTGGGGAAGGGCTCCGTCGTCGGCGGGTCGGCCTTCGTGACGAGGAGCGTTCCTGCCGGGCATCGCGCCGTGCTCGATGCGCCGAAGATGCGGATCGGGCCCGTCCGCGATCCGAACGAGCCCCTCGACGGAGCCTGAGCGAACGACGCGGGGCCGCGGGCTGCCCGCCCTCCGGGGACGAAGCGGGAGCGCCTCGCGCGAGCGACGCGGCCACGCCGATCACGAGCACCATCACGACCGTGAGGAGAGTGACCCACGTGAAGTGCTCGGCGAGCGCCGCCGAGAGCCAGTCGTGAAAGAGCATCTTCAGGCCTACGAGCAAGAGAACCACACCGAGCGCGGGCCTCAGGTAGGTGAAGCGGTGGAGCATGTCTGCGAGCACGAAGTAGAGGCTCCGCAGGCCGAGGATCGCCATGATGTTGCTGCTGAAGACGAGGAACGGATCCTCGGTGACGGCGAACACCGCTGGGATGGAGTCCACGGCGAACATCACGTCGGCGAGCTCCACCACGACGAGCGCGTGAAGCAAGAGGGTGCCGCCCCACTTGCCGTCCGAGCGGCGGGAGAGGAACGACGCGCCGATGTCCACCGTCGTGAGCTCGGACGTGGTGGTGACGCGAAGCACGCGCCGCAGGAAGACGATGCTCGAGCTCTTCTCGGGATCGAAGTCGGCGCCGCGACGAACGAGCGTCTTCAGGCCGGTGTAGACGAGGAACGCGCCGAACAGCTGGAGCACCCAGTCGAAGCGCGCGATGAGCGTGGCCCCCGCGGCGATCATCGCGCCTCGCATGCCGACCGCCCCGACGATTCCCCAGAACAACACACGGTGCTGGTACTTCTCCGGTACGCGCAGGAACCCGAAGATCAGCGCGATCACGAAGATGTTGTCGACGGCGAGCGACTTCTCGACGACGTAGGCGGTCAGGTACGCCATCGCGGCGTCGGCGCCGGTGGTGCTGGCCCCGCCGCTCGGCAGGCCGCCCCAGCCGGTGCCATACGCCAGGTAGACCACGCCCGAGAAGCCGACGCCGAGCGCGATCCAGAACGCGGACCACCCGATGGCCTCGCGCGTCGAGATCCGATGCGGGCTGCGATGGAAGACGCCGAGATCGAGCGCCAGCAGGGCGCCCACGAACAGCAAGAACGAGGCGTAGATCCAGACCATCGCCGATCCGTCGAGGATCCCGCCAGCACTGGACGTGCCGCGCGGGCGCAGGCGCGGAGCTCGCGAATGAGGCACGTCGCGCCGTGGGGGCGAGCCGCATCTGGTCCCTTTCGTCCTCGCGTCCCGCGTTCGGGGCTGCGTCACCGGAGCGCCAGGTGAAGCCTCTGCGGCGTACGGTGCTGCCTCGTTCCGAGCGTCCTGATGAACGGCCAGGTCCCTCGCTATGCCCCGCGTTCCGGCCGTTCGCGGCCTCGTCTCGTCGAAGGTCGCCCGTTCGGTGAAGCCTGGAACGGCGACTGCAATGCGCCTCCCCGTCGCTCGCTCCTTCGCGGGCGACGAGTCGCGGGGGGTGAATCGTGCAGAGAACTACCTATCGTGCGCTCTCGTTCGTCGCGCTTCTGCTCACCGCGTGCACGACGACTCCATCGAGCTCAGGCGACCCCATCGCCAGCGATGCGGCCGTCGCCGTCGCGAGGGCGTCAGAGGACGCATCGCCTCTCAGTCCGCTCGAAGACGCGGCGACGTCTCCGACGCCGCGCGCGACGACCGCACCGCCGATCGGCCCGTCGCTGCTCGTGCTCCAGAGCGGCGACGCCGTCGTGGCGGATCCGGATCGGGATCGTCTCTACGTCGTCTCTCTCGCCGAGTCGCGCGTCGCTCGCGTCGTCGACCTGCCGCGCGGCGTCGAGCCGGGCCGTCTCGTCGAAGACGGTCGCGGACGCGTGCACGTCGTGCTGCGCAGGGGTGGCGGCATCGCCACGCTCGAGCCGGGCGCCGTCAGTGTGACGCGAAGAGACGTGTGCGCGGCCCCGCGAGGCCTCGCCTGGCGCGCGGCCGACGAGTCGCTCGTGGTCGCGTGCGCGGAGGGCGTGGTCGCGGTGCTGCCCGCGTCCGAGGGGCCACCCAGTCGCATCTTCCACCTCGACGATGACCTGCGCGATGTCGTGATCCTCGGAGACCACGTGCTCGTCAGCCGGTTCCGGAGCGCGGAGGTGCTCGTCCTGGACGAAGATGGCGCGGAGGTCGCGCGCTACCGGCCCGCCACGGCCGATCGCGTGGACGTGCTTGCACCGCTCCTCGATCCGACCTCGCCCGGGATGGCCACCTTCGAGCCCGAGGTCGCGTGGCGCCTGATCCCCGCCGGCGCCGGCGCATGGCTTCTCCACCAGCGCGCGCGAACGACGGCGATCCCGGTCGCGACCCACGGCATCTCCTATGGCGCTCCGTCGCCCGACCCGGCGCACGACTGCGGGTTCGGGCTCGTCGAGAGCTCGGTGTCGGTCATCGCGGACGGACAGCCGAGCGGCGCCCTCGCTCCGTCTCTGCCTCTGACCGCGGTGCTCGCGACCGACATCACGTTCGTTCCTCCTGCGAGGACCGTCGCGCCGGTCGAGCCGATCGCCGCGCCGCGCCTCGCGGACGACGGGAAGTGCGCGCGGCTCCCCTCCTCGACGATCGGCCTCTCGGGAGGCGCGGTGGCGTACTCGGCGCGGTACGGCGTCATCCGGGCCTCTGGGCATCCGCTCGCGCTCGGGTGGACCGCGGACGGGGTGTGGTCCCACGTCGACCTCGCCGGCGAGCTCGAGTGGACCGACGCAGAGATCGGACGATCGATCTTCCAGTCCATGCCCCCGAGCCGGATCGCTTGCATGTCGTGCCATCCCGAGGGGGGCGAGGACGGACACGTGTGGGCGCAGGGCAGCGGCGGCGCACTGCGAACGCAGTCCGTTCAGGGCCGCATCCTGGGCACCGCGCCGTTCCACTGGGAGGGCGACATGCCCGACTTCGACTCGCTCGTCGCCGAGGTGTGGGTCGGGCGCATGCGCGGCACACCGATGCATCCCGCGCGGACGGCGGCGTTCGCGTCCTGGATCGACGCCCTCGATCCGCCGCCGCGCCCGCTGGCCGATGGCGCAGCGGTCGCGCGCGGCCAGCGCCTCTTCGAGTCCGTCGAGCACGAGTGCAGCTCGTGCCACGCAGGCCCTCGCTACTCGAGCGGAGACACCGTCGACGTGGGCACGGGCGGCGCGTTCCAGGTTCCCGTGCTCGTCGGTGTGGCTTACCGCGCGCCGTACATGCACTCCGGCTGCGCGGCCACGCTCACCGAGCGCTTCACCGGGAGCGCGACGTGCACTGGCGGTGATCTCCACGGTCATACCAGCGACCTCTCGCCAGGCGAGATCGACGATCTGGTGGCCTATCTCCGTTCCCTCTGAGGGCTCGATCGAGACACGAAAGGGAGTCCCGTGCGGCGGTCTCGGCAAGAGAGAGTAGGCTGTGCGGCTCATGCGCAGCCTACTCGTCGCCGTCCTTCTGCTCACGTGGAGCTCCGCTCCCGCACGAGGGCAGGACGTCCTGCCCATGCCCGAGCTCCGAGGCCTCGCCGGAGCCGACGCGAGCGCGTGTGCGCATGGCGAAGTCACCGGCTGTGTGCATCTCGCCGACGCTCGCCTCCGCACGGGTGACGGCGCGCGCGCCAACGCGCTCTACCGCCGCGGCGCCGACCTCGCGCGCGCTGCGATGCGCGTCCCGACGCGGCGTGCGGTCCGGGGACCCGTCCAGAGCGTCGAGCAGGCCGTCCTCGTCCTCGAGACCAACTGGGACACGACGGTCGTGCGCGCGGCCGCGCTCCGCGGAAGCGGCTCGATCGCACGCGCGGCTCGCTCGCAGCTGTTCGGGGACGCCGCGGTGGCCGAGTGGACCGGTCGACCTGCCCGCGTCGCGGACGCCTTCGCCGCGATCCACACGATGACCGAGCGCGAGGGCGGTGTGTTCGCGCAGAACGCCTGGATCGGTGACCTGATCGTCCTGGCCGCGGACGGCCCGTGCTGGGAGGTCCGCTTCGGCTACATGTCGCTCGACTTCGTCGCCTACGTGGACGCGTCCGGCCGGGTCGTCGCGCTCATCCATCCGCCCGAGGGCTGAGGCCGGACCGCCGCCCTCAGGCGGGCCGCTTCCGGGTCGTCTTGTACTCGAACGGATCCTCGTGCTCGCTCACCTCGACGATCGAGTGGACGAAGATCCCCGGCATGTGCACGTCATCGGGATCGATCGCGCCGACCGGCAACAAGTGATCGCACTCCACGATCGAGTGCGCCGCGGCAGAGCACATGATGGGTGAGAAGTTTCGCGCGGTCCGCCAGAAGCGCACGTTGCCGAACGCGTCTGCCTGCCTTGCACGCACGAGCGCGAAGTCCGCGGTCAGCGCCTCTTCGAGGATGTGCTCGCGCCCGCCGAAGACGCGATGCTCTTTCCCCTCGGCGACCACGGTCCCGACGCCGGTCGGCGTGAAGAACGCCGGGATCCCCGCCCCGGCCGACCGGAGCCGCTCCACGAACGTTCCCTGCGGGATGATCTCCGCCTGGATGGTTCCGGCCGCCATCGCGCGGTGGAGCGCCTCGTTCGTCCCGATGTAGCTTCCGATGAAGCGCGCGACGATCCCGGCTTCGAGCCAGCGGTTCAGCCCCTTGCCGAGGTTGCCCGCGTTGTTCGAGATCAGCGTCAGGTTGCGCACGCCGCGGTCGAGCACGCCCGAGATCAGCGCCTCCGCGTTGCCCGAGAGCCCGAACCCACCCACCGCGATCCGCGCGCCGTCGTGCAGCGGCGCGAGGGCCGCCGTGACGCTCTCGCGGATCTTGTGCCGGTGCTTCCCCTGGATGGCGGGCGTTGGCTGCATGCGGTCCGATGATACGCGAGGCGCCCTGCGCGGCCCACGCGATCGACACGAGGAGCGGTCCCGGGCTCGCGCGCGTGCCGAGCCGACGTAGACTGCGCCCGCCTTGAACCGTTCCTTCGCGCTGCGGCTCGCGATCACGATCGCCATCTCCGCGCTCCTGGCGGTCGGAATCGCCGTTGCGATCCCCGTCTTCGCGCGGTCGCGCGCGGAGTCGATGCTCGCCGAGCGCCTCGGCGCTGCCGTCACGATCCTCGAGGCGCGCGTCGGGGTCAGCAGGGTGGAGCTTCGCGGTGTCCGCATCACGGGAGAGGGGGTGGGCGTCCGCCTCGATCGGGTCGAGGCCACGGCTTCCCTGCTGGGCCTCCTCGTCGACGGGAGCGCTGCCGTCCGGGCCGTGCAGCTCGAGGGCGGAGACGTCTCGCTCGACCTCACGAGCGACCTCGTGCGGCGCTGGGCGGCCCCGGGCCCTGCGTCGGCGCCCGGCGAGGGCGCGAGCGAGCCATCGACGCGTACCCTCGCGCTCTCCGGATTGCACGTCCTGATCCTCGACGGTGAGGACCCGCTCGTCGACGTGACCGAGGCCGCTGCGCGCTGGGACGGCTCCACCCTCCACGCGACCGCGCACGGCGTCTCGATCGGCGTGAACTCGGCGGGCCTCGTCGAGCTCGACGCGTCTCGAACCGACGGCGTGCTGCTCGGCTCACGCGTGCACGTCTCGGACGTCAGCGTCTCCGCAGACGACGTCGAGGGGCCGACCCCGTTCTCTCGTCTCAGGGCCGCGTTGAGCGCGCTGCGTCCGTCCGAGGCCGCGGGCGCGAGCGCCACGGCCGAGCCCGATGCGTCGACGATCGCGGATCGGCTCGATGCGATCGAGCGTCACCTCGAGCCCGGCTTCACGTTCGAGGTCGACGGCGTGACCATTCACCGTCGGATCGGAGAACACGCGCGCGACGTCATCACGAACGCGCGCGCGTCGCTCGTCCGGATAGGAGAAGGCGGCTATCGCACCCGAGGCGAAGGAAGCCCCGACGGCGGTGGGAGCCTCGCGTGGAACCTCGATCTCTCGCCCCGCGTTCCGACCGCGAGCGGCACCGTGACGCTCGATCGCGTGGCGCTCGCGACCTTCGTCCCGTTCCTGCCGCCGATCCCGTTCTACGAGCCCGAGCGCGCGACCCTCAGCGGACATCTCGCGCTCGACGGACAAGGCGAGGGCGAGAGCGTCCACGCGGAGGGGACGCTGGCCGTCGACGGCCTCGCGCTCGAGCACCCGCGCCTCGCCGCGCAGCCCGTCCGCAGCATCACGTTCCAGCTCCGCGGCACTGCCGACTTCACGCCCGCCGCGCGGCGCCTCGTCGTCCCGACGCTCCGGCTCGCGATGGGCGGTGCAGAAGCGACCCTGCACGGGACGTTCGAGTGGGCGGACGACCACTACCTCTTCGACTTCGGCGCGAGCCTCCCGCGAACCAGCTGTGACGTGGCCGTACACGCGATCCCGAGGGACCTCCTCGCCGAGACGGCGGGCTTTCGGCTCGTCGGGAGCCTCGCGGCCTCGATCGAGACGTCCATCGACTCGCGTGCGCTCGACGCGACCACGCTGCGCTTCCACGTCGCCAACGCGTGCACGTTCACGTCGTATCCGGAGATGGCCGACGTCTCCCGCTTCCTCGGCCCGTTCGTCCATCGCGTGGAGGAGCCCGACGGGACCGTCTTCGAGATGGAGACAGGCCCCGGAACGAGCGAGTGGACGCCCATCAGCGAGATCAGCCCCTTCCTCGTGCACGCCGTGCTCGGCCACGAGGACTCGAGCTTCTTCACGCACTCTGGCTTCGCGCCCTGGGCGATCCGCGACGCGCTGGTGCGGAACCTGACGGCGGGACGCTACGTGCTCGGGGCATCCACCATCACGATGCAGCTCGTGAAGAACGTGTTCCTCCACCGCGAGAAGACGCTCGCGCGGAAGATCCAGGAGGTGCTGCTCACCTGGTGGATCGAGAGCAGCATGGAGAAGGAGCGGATCCTCGAGCTCTACCTGAACGTCATCGAGTACGGGCCCGCGGTCTACGGGATCCGGCACGCCGCCGATCACTACTTCGGTCGTGCGCCGTCCGAGCTCTCGCCTGCCGAGAGCGCGTATCTCGCGCTCATCCTCCCGAACCCTCCGGCGTTCCACGAGCAGTACGAGCGGGGCGAGATCCCACGCGCGTTCAGGGCCCGCATCGCGAGCTTCGTTCGCGTGATGGGCACGCGCGGTCGCTACGACGATGGAGCCGTCGCGGCAGGCGTCTCCGAGGCCGAGACGCTCGCGTTCCATCGCGAAGGCGAGGCGCCTCCTGCTCCGCGTGCGCTCGAAGGTGGCGTGGCTCCGCTGCCCATCACTTTCTTCTCCACGGTCCCGCTCGCGCGCTTCGCGGTCACGGACGGAGGAGACGAGGAGGGCGACGTCGACGCCGCGCTCGGGGACGACGAGGCGAGCGTCGATCCCTGGGACGAGCTCTGACGTGTTGCCGTGGACCCAGACGGTCGTTCGCCGGCGGCGCGCGATCCTCGCCGTCCTGGTCGTGGTGACAGGGCTCGTCGGGCTGGCGATCCCTTCGCTCGAAGCGCGCTTTGCCCCCGAGGATCTCGTCGCGCCCGACGAGGCGGCGACCGCGGCGGCGGCGGAGATGGTGCGTCGCTTCGGTCGTGAGCCCGACCCGCTCGTCGTCGTGCTGCAGACGGACCGCGGAGCGCGCACGACCGACCTCGAGCTGCTCGCGTGGTCCCATCACCTGGCTCGCTGGCTCGCCGAAGATCCGCGCGTCGCCGGCGTGGAGAGCGCGACCACGACGCCGCTGCCGCGCGCGGTCGAGCCTTCCGAGGGTGAGGAGGAAGAGACGCTCGAGATGCTCGCCGTCGAGCCGACCGAGCCGGCCGAGACGAGCCGAGAAGAGCAAGCCATCGCTGCGATCGTCGGCGCCGATCCGGGTCGCTTTCCGCTCGGCTTCCTGTCGCTCTCCGATCGCGGGATCCGGCGCGTCGTCGTTCAGCGGATCGTGGCGGGGGACACGCCGACCGAGGCCGAGCGTGCGCTCCTCCTCGAGATCGTGGCGGGCTCGCCCCTCGTTCGGAGGCGCCTCGTCTCCGAGGGCGGGACCGTCGCCGTCATCGCCGCGGTTCCGCGCGGCGACCTGGATCCTCACGAGGGCGCCGCGTGGGTCGCTGCGATCGAGGCGCGCCTCGCGAGCGAGCCGCCGCCGGCTCGTATGCACGTGTTGCTCTCCGGGATGCCCTACCTGCGCGTCGCGATGCTGCGCACGCTTCGAGAAGATCAGCTCCTCCTGATCCTGCTGGCTGCGCTCGGAAGCCTGCTCGTCCTCTGGCTCGGAACGCGCTCGTTGCCCGGGGTGGTGCTCCCGATGGGCACGGTCGGCCTGACGATCGTCCTCACCATGGGCGGGATGTCGCTCGCCCACGTGCCGCTCGATCTGCTGACGAACATGATCCCGCCGCTCCTCGTCACGCTCGGGCTCGCCGACTCGCTTCACATGGTGCTGCGCTACCGCGAGGAGCTCGAGCTGTCGGACGGCGACCGCGAGAAGGCGGCGGCCCGCACGCTGGACGCGATGTGGCTCGCTTGCCTCGTGACCTCCGCGACCACGGGGATCGGATTCGGCTCGCTGCTGCTCCAGCAGACGGACGCGCTCAGGCGCTTCGGCGTCGTCGCGGCCTTGGCGACCATGCTGGCCTACGTCGTCACCGTGCTCTTCGTGCCTTCGATGCTTCCGTTCTTCGGCCGGAAGACGCCCGGCGTGGCGCTCGACGCTCGCGCGCCCGATCTGCTCGATCGGATCATCGTGGGCATCGCGCGCCGCGCCGCGCGCGCGCCCCGAGTCGTGTTCGCCGTCTCGGCGATCCTCTTCGCCGGCTCTCTCCTGATCGGCCGGAACGTCGTCTCGGACACGATGCTGCTCGACCAGTTCTCGTCCGAGTCCGAGATCGCGACCACGACGCATCTGCTCGAGCGTGAGCTCGACGGAGTACGCCGGCTCAGCATCTCTCTCGGCGGAAGCCCGGGGAGCTTCCGGACGGCCGCCGGGCTCGAGGCGCTCCGCGAGGTCACCGAGCACGTTCGCGCGGAGGGCGGCGTTCTCCGCGCCACGTCCGCGAGTGATCTCGCCGGGGAAGCGCTCGTGCTCGTCACACACGAGGAGGCCGCACGGAGCGAGCCCTTTCGAAGCGACGCGCAGGTCGAAGGTCTCTTCGATCTCCTCACGAGCGGCCCGAACGATCCACTTCCGTCGCTGCTCTCCTCGGACGGCTCGGCCGCGCGCATCGAGGTTCGCCTCGCCGACCGCGGCGCCGCCCAGATCCTCGCGATGCTCGACGAGATCCGCGCGGACGCCGAGCGCGAGGGCTTCGAGGTCTCCTTCGCCGGCGAAGCCTACGACGCGTCGCGCGGGCTCGATCGGATCGTCAGGTCGCTCGGAAGCTTCACCACCGCGATCGCGCTCATCTTCCTGGTGATGATGATGCTGTTCCGCAGCGTGCGTCTCGGCGTGCTCTCCGTACCGCCGAACCTTCTCCCGCTCGCGATGACCCTCGCCTACATGGTGCTGCGCGGCATCCCGCTTCATGCAGCCACGGTCATCGTCTTCACGGTCACAGTGGGCCTTCTCGTCGACGGCGCGACCCACGTCATCGCGCGCTACCGCGAGGAGAGGTCTCACGGCGGCACCGTAGAAGAGGTCCTCCTCCGGACCATGGAGACGAGCGGGCGCGGCGTCGTCTTGAGCTCGCTCACCCTGTTCGCCGGCTACGGGGCGCTTCTCTTCTCGGCGTTCGAGCCGGTCCGGCTCTTCGGTGAGCTCAGCGGAGTCGCCATTGGCTTCGCGCTCCTCGCACAGCTCGTCCTGCTCCCGGCGATTCTCGCTCGCTTCGCGAAGTGAGCGCGCTGAGGGTCGGGATTGCTCCGCCGGGCAGGGAGCGCTTCAGCGCTTCGAAGCCCGACATCACGTCGCAGAGCTCACCTTCGCGGGGAGAGCGCTTCGAATCCCGCCATGACGTCGAAGAGCTCTTCGTCGATGCTGCTCTGGCGCTGGCGATGGAACCGCTCGGTGAGCTCCTTCAGCAGGTCCTCGATGTTTTTGTCGGCCCGCGCCATCGCGGCGAGGCGGCTCGCGTTCTCGCTCGCGAGCGAGCGAGCGCATGCGGCGAAGAGCGAGATGAACAGATACTCACGCACGAGCGCGCTCAGCGTCCCCGTAGCCGTCCCCATGATCTCCGGTAAGCACTTGGCCGGCCACGCACGCTCGACGAGCCTGCGTCGCCACGCGCCATCGAGGGGTAGGATGCGCTCCACGACTGGCTCGTAAGTCGACCCCGAGAGCGGGCGGTTGTACGCGAGGAGCAGCTCGGTCACGTCGGCGTGCTCCGGTGGAGTGGCCTTCACGAGGAGCTCACCGACGAGCGGAGTGATGCCCTCGACGGAGGCCGGGACGGAAAACACGTCCTCGGGCGCGAGGCCAGCGTCTTCGAGCCGGGCGTGGACTCGTCCACCGACTCCCCAGATCTGGCGCGGGCGCGACAGAGCGGAGAGATGGGTGGTCGCGTATTCCACGATCATCTCGTTGAAGCCGCCGACCAGGCCTTGGTCCGAGCCGAACACGATGACGACCGATCGCTTGGCCTTCGTAGCGTCGATCGATGCGGCCACGTGGGTAGCGTGCTCTCGGTGCCGCAGGCAGACGCCCAGCCCCAGCTCCACGGTGCGGAGATACTCCGTCAGCGCGCGCACCGACGCCTCGTATTGTCCGATGCTCGAGGCGGCGATCGCCTTCATCGTACGGACGACGGCCTGCAGATCGGACGCGCCGTCGATCTGACCTCGCAAGCTCGCCGTAGAGTCGCTCATGGCTCCTCATCGGTCTTTGCCGCGGCCTTCTCGTCTGGCTTCTCTTGGGTCTTGGCCGCGGCCTTCTCGTCTGGCTTCTCATCGGTCATGGCCTGGAAGGGCTCGAGCGCCGCGCGCACCACGTCGAGGATCGTCTTGCGGTCGGCCGCGCTCAGCGTCGCGGCCTTCTCGAACCGCTCGCGGAGGTCCGCCGGGAGCCTCGCGGCCGCCTCCTGCACGGTGTGCTCCGCATCCTTCATCTTCTCGATCGGGACGGCGTCGAAGAGGCGCGCCGACAGGCCGGCCAGCACGGCGATCTGAGCGGGGACCGACACCGGCGCGAACTCGCCTTGCTCGAGGCAAGCGCGAATGCGGCGCCCGTGCTCGATCGTGGCGTGGGTGCTCGCGTCCACGTGCGCGCCGAACTTCGCGAAGCCCTCGACCTCTTCGAACTGTGCATACGCGAGCTTCAGGTCCCCGGCGACGGCGCGGTACGCAGGCCGCTGCGCGTTGCCATCGACGCGCGAGACCGACTTCGCGACGTCGACCGCCGGGAGCACGCCGAGCTCGAAGAGCGTCGGCGAGAGATAGATCTGGCCGTCGGTGATCGAGATGAGGTTCGTCGGAATGTAGGCCGAGATGTCCTGTGCTTCGGTCTCGATGATCGGCAGTGCAGTGAGGGATCCCCCCCCGCGCTCTTCCGAGAGATGGGTCGCTCGCTCGAGCAAGCGCGAGTGCAGGTAGAAGATGTCACCCGGATACGCTTCGCGTCCGGGCGGACGCCGCAAGAGGAGCGAGAGCTCGCGGTAGGCGCGCGCATGGTGCGTGAGATCGTCGTAGACGATCAGCACGTTGCGACCGGCCTCCATGAAGTGCTCCGCGATGCTCGTCGCCGCATACGGTGCGATGTAGGCCAGGCCCGGAGGCTGGTTGCCCTCCGTGACGACGACCACGGTGTGCTCCATCGCGCCCTTCTCGCGCAGGCTCGCGACCGACTTGGCGACGGCAGACGCGCGCTGGCCGATCGCGCAGTAGACGCACACGACGTCCTTCCCGCGCTGGCTCAAGATCGCGTCCATCGCGATCGCCGACTTACCGGTCTGTCGATCACCGAGGATGAGCTCGCGCTGTCCGCGGCCGATCGGGACGAGCGCGTCGATCACCATCAGTCCGGTCTGAAGAGGCACGGTGACCGCGCCACGATCCATGATCGGGGGCGCCGGGCGCTCGATCGGGAGCCGCGCGTCGGTGACCACACGACCGAGCCCGTCGAGCGCACGGCCCAGCGGATCGATCACGCGTCCGAGCAGACCCTTGCCCACGCCCACGTCCATGACGCGTCCGGCGCGCTCGACGGTGTCCCCGGCGCGAAGGTGCCAGTGCTCGCCCAGGAGGACGACACCGATCTCGTCCTCGTCGAGGTTGAACGCGATGCCGAACACTCCGCCAGGGAACTCGAGCAGCTCCTCGAAGCCGACGCTCGACAAGCCGGATACCTTCGCGATGCCCGTCGAGACCGTCGTGATCGTCCCGACCTCGTGCGGCGTCAGCGTCGCCGTGTACGCCTCTCGCACCTGGCTGACCCCTGCGAAGGTGCGATCGAAGAGATCCTTCAGGCTCTCAGGCGTG
Organism: Polyangiales bacterium; assembly: GCA_038252025.1. GTDB lineage: Bacteria > Myxococcota_A > Polyangia > Polyangiales > Sandaracinaceae > JBBSAT01. The sequence continues at coordinate 15,918 of JBBSAT010000072.1, forward strand.
GGTGCCATTGGACTCGTTCGTCGGATGCTCCGCGGATTCGGCTCTCTTGGGGGCCGGAGCGCTCGATGGTGAAGGTTCGGCCAGGAGCTCGGCAGTGCCCTTCTCGAGGCTCCCGAGGTAGTCGGCGATGTTCCACCCCACTCTCAGGCCGCCCGCCGTGAGCTGAATACCGCCGACGAGCTCGGGAGTGGCCTCGTAGCGAAGGTGGACGTCGGCCGAGAACGTCTCGTTGATCGCGTTCTGGATCACGGTGCGCTGGTCGGGCGGCATCGTGAACGCGCTCTCCACCACTGCGCCATCGGCGTTCGTCGCGAGCGCGGACGCGAGCGCAGCCTTGGATGGTTCGTCCATCGTTCGGAGGCGACGCGTGAAGACTGCGCCCATGCGCTCCTCGAGGCTCGCCGTGGCGAGATCCGAGAGCACCTTGCGCGCGATCGCAAAGACTTCCTGCTGGGCCCGCAGCTGGAGCGCCCCGCTCAGATCCCGCGCATCCTTGAGGTCGGCTGCGCGTCGCTTGCTGGCGATCGCATCGGCGGCCTTACGCGCCTCGTCCGCCAGGCGCGCTCCTTCCGCCTTGGCATCTTCGGTCGCCTTGGCCATGAGCTCGGCGCGCTGCTGGTCGATCTCCTCGTTCTTCTTCGCGAGCTCGGCGCGCTCCTTCGTCGCGTCGGCCTCTTTCGCTGCAGCGTCCGCGAGCCGCTTGGCGATGCCCTTCTCACGCTCGTCGATCGCATGACGAATCGGCTCGTACAGAAAGTGCTTCATCCCCCACACGAGGATGAGGAAGTTGAGCGCTTGCGCCCCGACGGTGAACCAATCGATGACCACGACTAGTGCCCTGCGGCGGCGGTGGCCGCGAGCAGCGCGTTCCAGAACGGGTTCGCGAAGATCAGGATCATCGAGACGACGAAGCAATAGATCGCGGTCGACTCGATCATCGCCAGGCCCACGAACAGCGTGCGCGTGATGGTCGCCGACGCGTCTGGTTGCTGAGCGAGCGCGGCCAGCGCCGCCGCGACGGCTCTGCCCTCGGCGAACGCGGGGCCCATCGTCCCGAAGCCCGTCGTGGCGCCCGCCATGACGATGGAGACGCCCGCGACGATGCCCATTGTCGTTTCGTTCATGTCGAGATCTCTTTCGGTTCGGTGGCTGCCGGTGGCGCCTTGGGTTTGTGAGTCTTGGGCTTCCGAGTCTCGACCGCGGCGGCGATGTAGACTGCCGCGAGAATGGTGAAGATGTAGGCCTGGACCATTCCTGTCAGCAGGCCGAGCGCCATCATGACGATCGGGAAGAGCAACGGCGTGAGCGTCAGCAGAATACCGACGATCAGCGCACCACTCATCATGTTGCCGAACAGGCGTACGGCGAGCGCCAGGGTGCGCGAGATCTCGCCGATGATGTTGAAGGGCAGCATGATGAGCGTGGGCTGCGCGTACGACTTCAGATAGCCCCCGACGCCTTGCTCGGCGATCCCGAACACTGGCACCGCGACGAACACCGAGAGCGCCAGCGCCACGGTGGTCGAGAGTGAGCCGGTGGGAGGCTCATAGCCCGGGATGATCGTGAAGAGGTTGGCGGTCGCGAGGAACAAGAAGAGCGTCCCGAGGAAGAAGAGGTACTTCTCGGGGTGCGCGAGGCCGACCTCTTCGATCTGGTGCTCGAGGGTCGTGACGACGATCTCGAGCGCGTTCTGCCATCTGGAGCGCTTTCCGTCCGTGGAGAGCCGCCGCGTGACGAGAAACGATCCGAGCACGAGCACCAGCATCACCGCCCAGGTGAACACGATGGTGGCGTTCAGCCTCGCGGGGCCATACTGGCAGAAGATCCATTGATCGGGGCTAAGGCGCATCGCCGACCTCCTGTGGAGGGTCGACGCGCGGGGTCTCGGAGCGCTTCGTGAGCCACGTCACCACGGGGCGTGCGATGGTCAGGCCGAGGAGACAGACCAGCCATCGTTCTCCATGGCTGCCCGCCACGAGATAGAAGCCCGTCAGGACGACGCCCATTCGAACCAGGGCACTGCCGAGCATCCATTGCGCGGGCCTCGGCGAGGCCAAGGTCCGACGGACCGTCCACCACAGGCCACCGTAGAAGAAGGCCCCCAGCACGAAGCCGGCGGCCGAGGACAGAACGAGGATCGCGTTATCACTCATCGTCGTCGTGCTCCTGAATGGCGCGCTGTTCCTTGGCGACCCAGAGCCATGCGATGGCACATCCGAGCGTGAGCCCTGCGACGAGGAGGACGAGAGTCCACGCGTGGCCCCCCGTGTGTCGCGCGTCGAGCCAGGCGCCCAACGCAGCTCCGAGCAGGGTGGGCAGCACCACCGACCAACCGATGGTCCCCATCATGCCGAGACCGAGCCAGACCTGTTTGGACGAGTCGCGGCGCGCACGGAGCTTGCGCGCGGCCTTCGAGCCCACCCGCTCGGCCATGTCGCTCGAGGCGCGCGTCTTCGGCTCGTCACTCATGGCGCGCGACCGCGAGGCGTTCGAGCAGGCCCGTCTCGAGCTTCGCGAGCGCTGAGCGCGTGCGACGCTCGCGCTCGTCCAGCGTGAGAAACTCTCGCTCGATCGAGCCCCGCAGGGCGTGCAGGTCGTTGCCGGCAAGGGCGCGACGTACCGACACCAGGACCTCGGAGCCAGTCTTGACCAGGACACCCTCGTCCACGGCGACGTACGTCTCTTTCGCACCGTCGGTCTCGTAGATCAGCAGGCCAGATGCGAGCGCGGCCACACAGTCGAGTCGGCGCGGCAAGAGACCGAACGAGCCCTCGCGCCCCTCGGCGACGATGCGCGTCACACCGGTCACCTTCGCGAACACGCGATAGGGGAGCAGGATCTCGAGCGTCATCGACGTCGTCGCCATGATCACCCTCCGGCGGAAGGCGGCGGCGCGGCGTCGACCTCGTCCGAGTCCTTCGCGTCGTCCTTCGGCTTCGGCTTCGCGTCGTCCTTCGCATTCGCCTTGGCCTCGTCCGAGTCCTTCGGTTTCGCATTCGCCTTGGCCTTGGCCTCGTCCGAGTCCTTCGCCTTCGCGTCGTCGACCTTCGTCGTGGCATTGGCCTTCGCCTTCGCCTCGGAGATGACGCCGATCATGTAGACCGCGCTCTCGGGATAGTCCTTGAACTCGTCGTGGAGAATCCTCTCGCAGCCATCGAGCGCGTCCGCGAGCGACACGAGCTTGCCCTTCATGCCCGTGAACTGCTCCGTGGCGAAGAAGGGTTGTGTCAGGAAGCGCTCCAGGCGACGAGCGCGTGCGACGACCGTCCGGTCCTCCGGAGAGAGCTGCTCGAGCCCGAGCATCGCGATGATGTCCTTGAGCTTGGCGTACTGCGCCAGCGTCCGCCGGATGTCCTGTGCCAGCGCATAGTGCCTCTCACCCACGACGCTCTGCGTCGCCATCTTGGAGCTCGACTGGAGCGGGTCGATGGCCGGAAAGAGGCCCTCGCCAGCGCGCTTGCGGGAGAGCACGACCGAGGCCGACAGGTGCGAGAACGCGTGGACGGCGGCCGGGTCCGTGAAGTCGTCGGCCGGGACGTAGACAGCCTGGATCGACGTGATCGCGCCGTTGGCCGTGTTCGCGATGCGCTCCTCGAGGCCCGAGAGCTCGGTACCCATCGTGGGTTGGTATCCGAGGCGCGAGGGCAGCTGGCCCATCAAGCCCGAGACCTCCATGCCCGCCTGGATGAAGCGGAAGATGTTGTCCACCAGCAGCAGCACGTCGCGGCGCTCGTCGTCGCGGAAGTACTCGGCCATCGTGAGCGCCGCCTGGCCAACGCGAAACCGGCTGCCGGGCGGCTCGTTCATCTGCGCGAAGACCATCACCATGTTGGGCAGCACGCCGGCTGCCTTCATGTCTCGATAGAGCTCCTCGCCCTCGCGAGAGCGCTCGCCGATGCCGCAGAAGATGCTCACGCCCTCGTGGTGCGAGATCATGTTGTGGATCATCTCGGTCAGCAGGACCGTCTTGCCGACGCCCGCGCCACCGAAGAGGCCGGCCTTGCCGCCTCGCTCGAGGGGCACGAGGACGTCGATCACCTTGATGCCCGTCTCGAAGACCTCGGACGTCGTGGCCCGCTGCACCAGCGGCGGTGGAGCTCGATGCACCGAGCGCCACTCGACGTCGGCCAGCGGATCCCCGCGATCGATGGTGTGGCCGAACACGTCGAACATCCTCGAGAGCACGGCCTTGCCGACCGGCGCCTTCAGGGGGCCGCCCGTGTCCTCGACGGGCATGCCACGAGCCAGACCTTGCGTTGGCGTGAGGGCGATGCCCCTGACGTGTTGCGCGTCGCGCTGCATCAGCACCTCGACGACCACCTGCCGATCGGGGCCGGCGCGCAGGACCGAGTAGATCGGCGGCAAGCGCCGCTCGAAGCGCACGTCGACGACGCTGCCGCGGACCGACACGACCGATCCGATGTTCGGCGAGGCGATGTTCGCGGCGCCGGCGCTCGTCGGCTGGGTCTGGTGGTTCATCGCGCGTGTCCCGACCCGACTCCGTTCGTGGCCGGGCCTGGAGCTAAGCGCCGGCCACCCGTTTGCAAGCGACCCGCGCCGGCCCGTGAGCTGCCGTGTGCAAGATCTGCGGCATGCAGCGCACGGATTGCGCTCACGTGGGCTTGCCGACCGGAGCAGCCGGCCACTTCCAGTTCCGGATCTCCGGAAGATCCTGCCCGTTCGCCTCGATGTACCGCCGATGCTCGACGAGCTTCTCCCCGAGGAGCTTCTTCAGTCGAGCGCCGGGCTCGCCCGTCTGCGGGAGGCGATCGATGGTGTCCATCACGAGATGGAAGCGATCGAGATCGTTCAGCACCGTCATGTCGAACGGCGTGGTCACCGTCCCCTCCTCCTTGTAGCCGCGCACGTGGATGTTGTCGTGGTTCGTGCGGCGATACGTCAGGCGGTGGATGAGCCACGGATACGCGTGGAACGCGAAGATCACGGGCTTGTCCTTCGTGAAGAGCGCGTCGAACTGTTCGTCGTCGAGCCCGTGCGGATGCTCGGTCGATGGCTGGAGCTTCATCAGGTCCACGACGTTGACGACGCGGATCTTCAGCCCGGGGAGGTGCTCGCGCATGATGGACACGGCAGCGAGCGTCTCGAGCGTGGGCACGTCTCCGCAACAAGCCATCACGACGTCCGTCTCGCCGTCCTGATCGTTACTGGCCCACTGCCAGACGTCGATTCCCCGTGCACAGTGCGCCACGGCCGCTTCGATGCTCAACCACTGCGGAGCCGGGTGCTTGCCCGCGACGACCACGTTGACGTAGTGACGGCTCCGGAGACAGTGATCCATCGTCGAGAGAAGGCAGTTCGCGTCCGGCGGAAGATAGACGCGTACCACCTCGGCCTTCTTGTTCACGACGTGATCGATGAAGCCTGGATCTTGATGGGTGAACCCGTTGTGATCCTGTCGCCACACGTGCGAGGCGAGGAGGTAATTGAGCGACGCGATCTTCTTCCGCCAGGGCAGCCCGGCGCTCACCTTCAGCCACTTCGCGTGCTGGTTGAACATCGAGTCGACGATGTGGATGAACGCTTCGTAGCAGTTGAACACGCCGTGCCGGCCCGTGAGGAGATAGCCCTCGAGCCATCCTTCGCACTGATGCTCGCTCAGCATCTCGATCACGCGCCCGGTGTGAGCGAGCTTCTCGTCGGTCGACAGCGTGGCCGCCTCCCACTGACGGCCCGTGACCTCGAAGAGAGCCTCGAGCCCGTTGGATAGTGTCTCGTCGGGGCCGAACATCCGGAAGTTCCGCTGCGCTTCGTTCTGCGCGGTGACGTCCCGGAGAAATTTCCCGAGCACGTGGGTGTCCCCGATCCCGCGGATACCGGGGACAGGCACGTCGACGGCGTGCGCACGGAAGTCCGGCATGCAGAGGTCTTCGAGCAAGAGGCCCCCGTTGGCGTGCGGATTGGCGCCCATGCGGCGCGTGCCCGTGGGCGCGAGCTCGGCGAGCTCCTTCTTCAGTCGCCCTCGAGCGTCGAAGAGCTCCTCGGCCCGGTAGCTCTTCAGCCATTGCTCGAGCAAGGCCAGGTGCTCCGGGTGGGTGCGAGGGTCCGAGAGCGGGACCTGGTGCGAGTGAAAGGATCCTTCGATCTTCACGCCGTCGACGTACTTCGGTCCGGTCCAGCCCTTGGGCGAGGCGAGTACGTTCATCGGCCAGCGAGGTCGCTCGAGGTTGCCGCCGAGACGCGCGTTCGCCTGGATCGTGCGGATCTCCTCGACCACGACGTCGAGCGTCTCCGCCATCGCCTCGTGCATGGCCGCGGGCTCGTGGCCCTCGACGAAGTGAGGCGTCCATCCGTAGCCGCGGAGCAACTGCGCGAGCTCCTCTCGGTCGATGCGCGCGAGCACCGTGGGGTTCGAGATCTTGTAGCCGTTGAGGTGCAGGATCGGCAGGACCGCGCCGTCGTGCACGGGATCGAGGAACTTGTTCGAGTGCCATGCCGTCGCGAGCGGCCCGGTCTCCGCCTCTCCGTCACCGACGACGCAGGCGACGATCAGCTTTGGGTTGTCGAACACCGCTCCGAACGAGTGGCTGAGCGAGTAGCCGAGCTCGCCTCCTTCGTGGATCGAGCCGGGACACTCCGGAGACGCGTGGCTCGGGATTCCGCCGGGGAACGAGAACTGCCGAAAGAGCTTCTGGAGCCCGGCCTCGTCCTCGCTGATCTCGGGATAGATCTCGCTGTAGGTGCCCTCGAGATAGGTGTTGGCCACCACCGCGGGACCGCCATGTCCGGGCCCGGACACGTAGATCATGTCGAGGTCGTACTTCTTGATGATCCTGTTGAGATGGACGTAGACGAAGTTCTGTCCCGGTGTCGTTCCCCAGTGACCGAGCAGGAGATGCTTCACGTCCTCGATGGCGAGCGGGCGCTTCAGCAGTGGGTTGGCGAAGAGATAGATCTGGCCGACCGAGAGATAGTTGGCCGCACGCCAGTAGGCATCGAGACCGCGCAACTGCTCGGTTGTGAGCGTCGGTGACTTCGGCATGGGGCTCGCGGCCCGATCGCGCTCTCACGCGTCGGTGTGGCAAATGAGACGGCCCGTCTCAGGACGGTGGCACAATGCCTCGAACGCGCTGCAGTCAGCGCGCTCTTCGCCCGGGGAATGGGCGTCGAGCCCGCGTTCGTGCACGATGCGCGCCGACGCGCGCGCTCAGCGCCCGGTTGGGCTCAGGGCCGGTAGGTCGCCGTCGCGACGAACGTCAGCACGTTCGCGCACTCGCTCGAGCCGACGCTCCCGTGGCACGCGTCACGGCCCTCGAAGCGCGCACTGTGCTGTCTCAGCGCGTAGGCGATCTCCGAGGTGAGATCGTGCCCGCCGTCGCGACACGCACGGTTGCCGCACACGATCTCGAAGAGCGCCGGGGCCGTCTCGACGACGACGCGCCGCACGTGATCGACGCCGCTCAGCATCCCGCCCTCGCCGTCGGCGATCTCGAGGACCAGGGACGTGAGGTCGGGGACCTGGTCCCTGAGGCGCGGTGCCTCGTTCTCGCGTCGCCGTCGGTCGGCGGAGCGTTGGGTGGCTTCGGTGGTTCGTCGGGATCCGTACATGGAGAGCTCGATTTCCGTCACTCGGCAGAGAGACATCGAGCGCGGCGGGTGACCCTGGCGCGCAGCTCGAGCCGCTCGTCAGCCGGCGCTACAGTCTGCGCCCGCCGGGCCTTCCTGTCCGGCGGAATGATCGAGCGCTGGTGTCACACGGGCCGAAGGGTGGATCCCGCCTCGACGGAGCCCCCGCCGTCGTGCACGCTCCGCCGCGCAAGCGAGGAGAGCAAGAGGCGTGGCAGTTCCCGACAGCCTCGAGAAGCTCGTCGAAGACGGGGTCATCGACGAGATCCAGCAGCGCCTGATGAGCGGCAAGGAGGCGAGCGTCTACGTCGTCTCCCGGCGCGGCGAGATCATCGCGGCCAAGGTCTACAAGGCCCGCGATCGGCGCACGTTCAAGTCGACGTCGAGCTATACGGAAGGCCGCAACCAGACGCGGAACACGCGCGACACGCGCGCGATGGAGCGGCGATCGTCCTACGGCAAAGAGCTGATGGAGGACAGCTGGCGCGACATGGAGTACCGCGCACTCTTCGACGCGCACCATGCGGGGGTCCGCGTTCCGAAGCCGATCATGATCTACGAGGACGTGCTCCTGATGGAGCTGCTCGTGGACGAGAACGATGCGCCGGCGCCCCGGCTCGCGGACTTCGATCTCACCGCCGAAGAGGCGGGCGCCATGCTGAACGAGGTCTATCGGCAGGTCCGCCTCCTCCTCGGCACGGGGCGGATCCATGGGGATCTCTCCGCCTTCAACATCCTGATGGCAGCGGGCGGCCCCACGATCATCGACCTGCCGCAGGTGGTCGACGCCGCCGGTAACAACCAGGCGCGAGAGATCCTCAAGCGAGACTTGCGCAACGTCGTCGAGCACCTCGCACGCTTCGACGAGCGGCTCCTCCGCTTCGTCGACTGCGGCGATGTCCTGTTCCAGCACTTCGTGCGCGGGACCCTCGAGGAGGCGACGGAGCCTCGCGAGGTGCGGCGAGAGTACAGCGGCGGTCGACGGATGCGCGGCGAGGAACGCGCGGACGGAACCGTGGGCCAGGCGCGTCGTGGCCCGCCCCAGCATGGGCGAGGGCCCCAGCATCCCCAGCAGGGGCATCCCCAGCAGGGGCATCCCCAGCAGGGGCGAGGCCCCCAGCATCCCCAGCAGGGGCGAGGCCCCCAGCATTCGGGTCCGAACGGTCCGCAGCAGGGCCGCGGTCCGCAACACCCGCCCCAGGGCCGCGGTCCGCAACACCCACAGCAGGGCCGCGGCCCCCAGCACCCGCAGCCGAGCGATCTGCAGCACGAGCGCGGGCCGCGAGGGCCGCAGCAGGGACAGGGTCCCCGAAACGGACCTCCCCAGGATCGCGGTCGCGGTCCGCAACAGGGTCCGCCGCAGCAGGGCCAAGGCCGACAAGGTCAGGACCGCGGCTACCAGGGACGAGGTCCGCAGGAAGGCCATCGCGGCTCACCGCCGGGCCGTTCACCGCAGGGCCAACCGCCGCCGCACGGCCAGTCGCAGCACGGTCCCGGCCGGCGCCCCGAGGACGGCGGCGGCCCGCAGCACGGGCAGCGTCAGGGGCCGCCGCAAGAACGCGCTCCCAACCGCTTCGACGCAAGACCTCGCAACGGTCCGTCGAACGGCCCGCGTGATCCGCGCGATCGGCCGCCGGTCGAGGTCGACGTGATCCGCAGGCGTCCCGGCCCGAAGCCCTGACGCGCGTCAGCGCCGGCCCGTCAGAGCCCGGCGCGTCCGGCCAGCGTGATCTCCCAGTGCCCGTCCTGCGGGTACACGTCGAACGTCGCATCGAACCCGACGGCGTAGAGCAGCGCGCTCGCGATGAACCGCAGGCCTCCCGTCGGCCCCGTGGGCCCCGCCACGCGGGCCACGCCCCCGATCCCCACCGAGAGCGCCGGCGGCACGATCATCGACCAGCTCGACGCCTCGATCACGAGCCCGACGGTCGCCTGCGAGCGGAAGTCGCTCTCGACCATGGCACCGAGGATCAGGAAGTCCGTGAAGCCGATCTCGTAGCCGAGCCGACCGCGAAAATCGACGGCGCCGTTGCGCGCTTCCGAGAAGTCGTACGTCGCTCCGAACGCGATGAAGGGCCCGCCGTTCCGGATGAGGTCGCCCCCCGCGTTCCCACGCTCGAGGAAGATCTCGACGTTCGACGCCTCGCCGTGCGCTTCGTCGCTCCCGGCCTCGCGGGCGAGCCGGTGCTCGAGGCCTTCGTGCGTCGCGGTCATCCGCGGAAGCGGCGTTCGGATCGACCAGCCCTCGGGCAGATGCGCGCGGACCTCGATCGAGCCGAGCGCCCTGAAGTCCCGGCGCACCGGACGCGTGTAGAGGATGCGGCGCTCCTCGTGGTGGATCCCCGTCGCGAGCACGGGGTGTCGCGCGGCGAGCCCGTCCATGGCGCTCCCGAAGCCTCCGGCGGCGGCGTGCGGCTCCATGTCGATGTGGCCGCGCAGCTCGATCGTTCGCTCCTCGCCGGGCGGAAAGGGCATCTCCATCGGCCTCAGGGTTGGCGCTTCCACCAGCAACGCATCGGGCGCGGTCACGTCGCCCGCGGGCACGACGTGAAACGGCTCGACCCGCTCCATGCTCACCAGCAGCGGGACGCCCACCGCTTCGGCGCCCGGGTTCGCGAGCGTGATGCGCACCGTGACCTCGCACGCGAGCGTCCGCGGCTCCGGCTCGGAACAGTCGAACAGCACCAGCTCGCTTCGCACCTCGAGAGGTGTCTCCGTCGGAGAGCGAAGCGCCCCGAAGCGAGGCGCCGTCTCCTGACGCGGGGGCTGCGCGCTCGCGATCGCCGGCCCGCTCGCGAGCGCGAGAGCGGAGAGGAGGGCGACGTGCGCGCGGCTGAGGCGGCTCTTCACGCGCCGACCATAGCAAGGGCCCGCCCGCGATGTACGCCTTTTCCTTCCATCTCCGGCGGTCTCAACGCGCCGTTTTTTGGCGGGAAACGCCGTTTGCCGATACTCGCGAAGACGCATCGATGTCCACCCTCGTGCACGCCGCGCTCACGGTACGCAAGACTGCCCGCGCGAGCTTCGGGTTCGGCCTCGCCGCGATCTTTCTCTTGCTCCCCGTCCTCGGCGTGTTCCGGAGCGATGCGCTCGGCGTCGAGCACATCGTCCTCGGGCTCGCCTGGGCCGCGGTCGTCGCGAGCCGTGGCGCGAGCCGCTTCTCGCGCACCGAGACGGGGACCGATGGGCCTGGCCGCGAAGCGCTCATGCGCGACCTCGAGCTCGGCCTCGATCTCCTCGCGGGCACGCACGCGCTCGTGCAGGTCTTTGGTGGGCTCGAAGGGCCTCTCTACCCGATGGTCTACGTGCTCGTGGCGTTCTTCGCCTCGTTCGCGCAGCGCCCCGCGGGCTCGATCCTCGTGCTCGCGGCGATCGCCTACGAGCTGGTGCTCTGGCTCGTCGCTCCCGACGTCGATGCGAACCGCGCCGGGTTGCACGGCGTCTTCATCGTCTTCTTCGGCATCCTGAACCTCCTGTTCACGCGCGCCGAGATCGCGCGCGTTCGAGAGCGAGGAAAGAAGGAGCGTGACGAGGAGAAGCAGCGCATCGCCGAGGACGTGAAGCTGTTTCGCCTCGTCGGCGCGCCCTCGAGCGGCGGTGCCGGCGACTCGGAGCTCAAGGAGGGCGGCGAGGACAAGGCGCACCGCTCGAGCATCGACGAGGTCCGCGACTCGCTCTTCCACGTCCTCGAGCTGCTCAAGCAGACGCTCGACCTTCGGACCTGCATCCTCCTCTTCTCCGAGCCCGATGGCCGCCTGCGCATCGTCGAGATGGTCACCGACGACGAGGACGTCCTCGACGGGCCGTTCGAGGCCGGCGCCGGAGCCGTCGGCGCGGTCGCGAGCCGCGGCCTCGTGATGAACCTCGAGCACCTCAAGCCCGGCTACAAGGGGCTCTGCTACTACCGCGGGCCCTCGTCCGTGCGCGCGTTTCTCGGCGTGCCCGTCAGCGAGAACGGCCAGCTCCGCGGTGCGCTATGCGCCGACCGCAGCGACGACCGCCCGTTCACGCCGAAGGAAGAGGAAGTGCTCAAGCACGCGGTGGGGCAGGCGCTCCGCGCGATCCGAAACGAGCGCGTGTTCGTCCAGCTCGAGCGCGCCAAGCGCGAGCAGACGCTGCTCTTCCGCGCCTCGCGCGAGCTCGGGGCCGCGCTGACCGAGGATCAGGTGATCGAGGCTGGACTGCACGCAGCCGCCGGCATCGCGCGCTTCGACTTCGCGGCCATCACGAGCTTCGACGCCGAGAAGAAGACCCACCGCATCCGCGTCGCGGTCGGCGAGGGAAGCGAGGGGCTCTCCGACCTGACCTTCCGCGACAACGCGTCCATCACCGCGATGGTCGTCAAGAACAAGCACTACCTCCCTTACCGAGGCGACTTCGATCCGCGGCAGCAGATGCTCTATTCGCCGAAGGCTAGCCTTCCCGACATGCGCTCGGCTCTCGTGATGCCGCTCGTGGTCCGCGAGGACGTGATCGGTACCCTCGCCATCGCTGCCAAGCGGCCATCCGCCTACGGCGATGCCGTCCGGCCGACGCTCGAGGTGCTGGCGAACCAGCTCGCGATCTCGCTCTCCAACGCGCGCGCGGTGAAGCGCCTCGAAGAGATGGCGACCACCGACGGGCTCACCGGCTGTCTCAACAAGCGTGCCTTCCTCGACGAGCTCGAGGCGAAGATCCGGTCTGCAGGTCGCTTCAAGAAGAAGCTCTCGCTCATCGTCACCGACATCGATCACTTCAAGAGCGTCAACGACACGTACGGGCACGCCACCGGCGACGTCGTGATCAAGGAGCTCGGCGCCATCCTCATCCGCATGAAGCGCGAGACCGATCGGGTCGCGC
>JBBSAT010000073.1:0-28261 GCA_038252025.1 Polyangiales bacterium
CGCGATCTTCGCGTCGGCCTGCGAGGTCGGCGGAGGAACCGTGTTCGGTCCGCTCGACGGCATGCGCGTCGGCGCTTTTGGGCACGCGGCGGGCGTCGAGCGTTCGGTCGCGCAGGCCGCGCGCGCCGCGCTCGAGCTGCGGCGGCTCGCCCAGGAGGCCCACTACGGCCGAGCGGACGCGGTGCCGGCGTGCGCGCTGCTCGAAGGGGAGGGCAAGGTCATCGAGGGCGTGCTCGTCGAGCCGGAGCAAGAGGTCGTCGACCGCGCCCGCGCCATGCTCGAGGGCGTGCAGGCCGGCGAGATCCGGATCGAGCCTGCGGTGGCGACGGATCTCGAGTCGACCTTCCGGATCGTGCGCGATGGGCTGCTCGCGCTCGGAGGCTTCCGAGGTCGTGCCGATCGTGAAGGCGCTGCCGTTCGGCGCGCGCCCCTCGTCGGGCGTCGTGAAGAGATCGATGGTCTCACTGGCGCGCTCGACCGGGTACGGGGCGGCGCGATGGAGACGCTTCAGCTCGTGGGAGAGCCCGGCGTCGGGAAGTCGCGCCTCATTGCCGAGCTTCGCGCGCTCGCGCTGACGCGGGACTTCGCGATCGTCGGCGCACGCGCGGACGAGAGCGCCTCGGAGGGAGGCCACCACGTCCTCGCGGAGCTCGTGGCGGATCTTTGTGGCGTCGAGCCTGAGGACGCCCCGGGCGCGCGCTTCGCGAAGGTCGAGCGACTGCGCGTGCTCAACCTGAAGCCGCGCGAGGTGCGGCTGCTCGGCGAGCTGCTCGGGCTGGCGTACCCGCTTCCGAGCGAAGAGCGGGCGGGCCGTCCCCGCGGGGTCGAGCTCGCCGTGGCCGTTCGCCGTGCGCTGTCCACGCTGGCGCGCGACCGACCGCTCCTCCTCGTCATCGAGGATCTGCACTGGCTCGACGACGCCTCGAGGCAGGTGCTGCCGCTGGTCCTTCGCGGGCTCGAGCGCCCTCGCGTGCTCGTCGTGCTGACGCGGCGCTCAGGGGCGGCTGGCATGACGTTCGGCGGGCCGACCCGACGTGTCGCTCCGCTGGGGATCGAGGCGTCGAGCCGACTGCTCGCACACGCGCTCGGTGCGAAGAGCGTCGAGGGCGCGCTCGGCGCGTTCGTCCACGAGGAGACCTCCGGCAATCCGCTGTGGACCGAGCTCGTCGCCGGAGAATTGCTCGCCGCGGGCAGCGTGCAGGTCGTCGACGGGACCGCGCGAGCCGTGGGCGAGGCGCTCGTCGCGGCGCTGCCGTCGATCGCCCAGCGCCTGGTCGCGGCGCGGATCGCACAGCTCCGGCCGCTCGATCGCAACCTCGTGCTCGTCACGGCCGCCTTCGATGGACCGGTCTCTTCGTCGCTCGTCGCGTCGATCGAGGGTCTGGTCTCCGACGCCGGCGCGAGCGCCTTCCGGCGTCTCTTCACGCGCGCGCTCCTCGCGCCTCATCGTCGCGAGGGTGAGGCGAGCGAGTCGGGGCTCGATCACTCGGACGAGCCGGCAGGCGCCTGGGGCGGCGACCAGCCCTCCGCCGTTCCGAGCGAGATCATCGTGCCGGGCACGATGCTACGCCGCGCCGCGCTCGAGACGCTCGACGCGTCGGACCGCGAGCGACTGCACGGGAAGATCGCGAGCGCAATCGAGCGGAGCGATCGGACCGAGCGCACGAACGAGTGGCTCGCTCATCACTCGGCGCGCTCGAACGATCGGCGGCGCGCGCCCGACTATCTCGTCCTCGCGGCGAACGAGCTGGAGAAGCGCGACGATCCGCGCGCGGCGGCGGAGCGGCTGGTCGAGGCGATCGGCGTGCTCCTCGCCGACGCGATCGATCCGGCAGGCGATCGCGTGCTCGCGCTCGCGCTGCGCGCGGCACCTCTCGCGCTGCGAGGCGGCGACGAGGCGCTCGCGGATCTGGCGATCGAGAGGGCCCGTCAGTCCGCGGGGCTGCGCTCCGACGCCGACTCGCGCGCGGCGCTCGCCTGCGTGGAGGCCACCGTCGCGCTCGCGCGTCAGCGCCCGAAGATCGCGCTCGCCGTGATCCGTCGCGAGCGTCCTCCGCTGAGCGGGGCTCCGGCCGACGGCCCGGTCTCCGTGAACGGCGCCTGCCTCGCGGTGCTCGAGGGTCGGGCGCTGTTGGCGCTCGGGGAGGGCAAGCGCGCGGTCGAGGCGCTGAGGCTCGGCGCGAGCCTCGCGGCGAAGGTGGGCGAGACCGTGCTCGAGGGCCGCGCACAGGCGCACCTCGCCGACGCGCTCGGACGGCTCGAGCGCTTCGAGGAGGCCGAGGACACGCTCGGGCTCGCGCTCGCGCTCGCAGCGCGCTCGGCACATCCGGAGCTGCGCTTCGTGTCCCTCGCCGCGATGGGCGCCGTACGAGAAGGCGCCGGCGATCCGCGTGGAGCCAGCGCGCGCTATCGAGAGGCGCTCGAGGTGGCGACGGCGCTCATCCCGGAGGCGGAGATCGCGGAGGTCGCGGCGCGGGCTGCCGTCGCAGCGCTACGCGCTGGGCTCGACGCCGAGGCCGGCAAGCGTGCTCAGCAGGCGCTCGCCCTCGCGAAGAAGCGCCGGCTCGAGGTCTCGCTCGCCCTCGCGAGCGCGGCACAGGCAACGGTGGCCATCGCGACGCTGCCGGACGCGACGTACCTCGGTCAGGTCCGCCGATCGGTGGAGCGCCTCGAAGCTGCAGGCGCGGTCGTCGAGCTCGCGCTCTGCCTCGAGCTACTCGCCCGCGCGGAACGCGCGATGGGCGAAGAGAGCGCGTGGCGCGACACCGTCACACGCGCGAAGGCCGCCGCGACCCAGGTCGACTGGCCGGCTCTCTCGCGCGCGATGTCCCGCAGCGCGCTCTGAACCGACAGCGAGGCCCCCCTCCAGAATTCGGCTTCCATCGCGAGGTGCGATTTGACTCGGATTTCGCATCGCCCTAGTCTGCCGGCCCCTTACGGCGGCCCCGCGGTATGCGGGACGAGGAACGCATGTCCGATCAGCCCGAGAGCACGACCGACCTGAGCCCTGCCGCGACGCCGGTCGAGCCGACGCACGCGACGAGCGAGCGCAACGACGCGGCCGATGCGCCTGCGGCGGTGGACGCCCCGAGCGGCGGCGCGTCCGAGGCGTCCGAGGCGGGCGGGCCCGACGACGCCGGCGAGCCCAGCGACGACGCGGGCGGCGAAGGCGAAGGCGAGGGCGGCGAAGGCGCAGCGGTCGAAGGCGCGACCGGCGAGGGCAAGAAGCGTCGTCGTCGCCGCCGCAAGAAGAAGACGGGCGACGGGACCGAGGGACCGCGGCCGGAGGGCGCCCCCGAAGGCGCTCGCGCCGAGGGCGGTCGCCCGGACAAGCATCGCGAGCCGCGCAACGATCTCCCGCTCTCGCGCTTCCTCGATCCACACGGAGCGCGCAAGAGCCCGTTCACCGCGGGCGACGTCGTCGGCGGTCGTGTGATCGCTCTGCAGGCCGGCGTCGCGGTCATCGATCTCTTCGGTCACGGCATCGCGTTCGCGCACTCGAACGAGCCGCGCTCGCTGCCGGTCGCGCCCGAGGAGCCCGAAGAGGTCGAGGCGCCCGCCGAGGCCCACGCCGAAGGCGGCGAGGCTCAGCCCGACGCGTCTGCGATCGGAACCGCCGCGGCGGAGCTCGACGGTCAGGTCGGGATGCCAGCCGCCGAGTCGATCGCGCCGCCGCCGCCGATGACGGCAGGCGCGGTCTCCGTCCCCGTGATCGCGGAGGAAGCGCCGCCCGTCGAGTCCAATCCCACCCTCGTGGGGCGCGCAGCTCGCGCGCTTCGCCGCGTCGGCACGCCCACCCACACGCCGGGTCAGGCGGACGACGAGGAGACGCAGGTCGCGTCGGGCACTTCGAGCGGGTCGGAAGAGGCACCGGCGAGCGACGCCGAGTCGGAGGACCCGGAGCTCACCCTCGGCGAGATCTTCCGCGGTCGCGTCGCCTCGGTCGCCGAGAGCGGGACGATGGCGATCTCGAACCGATCGATCATCCGTGCGGATGCGCGGGCGCGGCTCGCGAAGGCGCGCGAAGAGCATCGTCGCGTCTTCGGGATGGTCTTCGGATACAACCGCGGCGGCTTCGACGTGCTCGTCGAAGGGATGCGCGCCTTCTGCCCCGTCTCGGGCATGACGCTCGCGCACCTCGAGAACGCGGACGACCTGGTCGGCCAGCGCCTCGAGTTCTCGGTGCAGGCCGCCAAGGGCGGGCACCAGGGCATCGTCGTCTCACGGCGCAGCATCCTCGAGCGCGAGGCGCGCAAGCGCGGCAAGGAGCTCCGAAAGTCGCTCCGCGTCGGGCAGCGTCTCAAGGGCCGCGTGACCCAGGTCCGCGAGTTCGGCGTCTTCGTCGACCTCGGCGGGATCGAAGGCCTCGTGCACATGTCCGAGGTGAGCTGGGATCGCTCGGTTCGACCGGAGCAGGCCGCGACGGTCGGCGACGAGGTCGACGTCGAGATCCTCCGCATCGGTGGCGAGGCGCCGCCGCCCCGCGGCCGCGGCGGGCGTGACCGCGCGCGCGAAGGAGCCGAGGGCGATGCGCCGTCGGGACGCGCCGATCGCCGCGAGGATCGCCGGATGTCGGAGCGTGTGGCGCTCTCCATGAAGGCGGCGCAGCCCGACCCCTGGCACACGAAGCTCGAGGGCCTGGCCGAGGGCACCGCGCACAAGGGCAAGATCACGCGCACGACGGAGTTCGGCGCGTTCGTCGAGCTCGTCCCGGGCATCGAAGGTCTGCTTCACATCACGGAGCTCGGCCGCGAGCTGCGGCATGCGAACGAGCGCGTGAAGGAGGGCGAGGACATCTTCGTCGTCATCGAGCGCATCGACATCAAGGGCCACCGGATCTCTCTGTCGCGCATGTCCCCGGAGGACGCGAAGGCGTTCGCCGAAGGCACGCTCGAGGCCGCTGCGAGCGGTCGTGTCCTCAAGCCCGGCACGCACCTCAAGGTGAAGGTCGAGCGCATCGAGGTCGTTGGTCTGCACGTGCAGGTCGAGGGCGTGATCGGGCGGCGCGGCCGCGGCTTCATCCCGAACGCGGAGATGGGCACCGAGCGTGGCACCGATCACCGGCGGAAGTTCCCGGTCGGGACCGAGGTCGACGTCAAGGTCATCGGCATCGATCGCGACGGAGGGCTCCGCCTCTCGCGCAAGGGGTTCGCGCAGGACGAGGAGCGTCGCGCGATCCAGGACTATCGTCGGGAAGCGTCGCAGAAGGGCTTCGGTACCTTCGGCGACATCCTCAAGAGCAAGCTTCAGTCGAAGTCGTGACTCGGAGGGACGGGCGGCCCGATCGATGTGGCTCGTCCACGCAGATCGCGCCGCAACGTCCTTGATCCGCGGCGCAAGCCGAGGTATTCGACGCGGCGCTTCGGGCGTTTAACTCAGTGGTAGAGTGCGACCTTCACACGGTCGAAGTCGCAGGTTCAAATCCTGCAACGCCCATGTCTTCGCCGCGCTCGTCGGCGCGCTCCCGCTCCCGCTCCCGCTCCCGCTCCCGCTCCCGCTCATCGGGCTCGGCGCTCGAAGCGGCGCAGGCGGAGTGAGTTGAGCAGCACGGAGACGCTCGAGAGCGACATCGCGCCGCTCGCCAGCACGGGCGAGAGCAGCCAGCCGGTGAACGGGTACAGCACGCCCGCCGCGATCGGGATGCCGATCACGTTGTAGACGAACGCCCAGAAGAGGTTCGTGCGGATCGTGGCGAGCGTGGCGCGGGCCAGGCGAAGCGCGGTCGGAAGCTTCGCGATGCCGCCGTCGAGCAACGCGATGTCCGCCGCTGCGATCGCGATGTCGGCGCCCGTGCCGATCGCGATCCCGACGTCGGCACCAGCCAGCGCGGGTGCGTCGTTCACGCCGTCGCCGACCATCGCGACGATCCGTCCGCGCGCTCGTTCCGCCGCCACGATCGCAGCTTTGCCCTCGGGCCTCACGCCCGCGATGACGCGTTCGATCCCGAGCTCGGCGGCCACGGCGCGCGCCGTTCGCTCGCGGTCTCCGGTGACCATCGCGATCTCGATGCCGAGCGCTCTCAGCTCGGTGACCGTCTCTCGGGCGTGCGCGGTCGGTCGGTCGGCCACGGCGAGCAATCCCGAGAGCGCCCCGTCCACTGCCACGAAGGAGGGCGTGCTGCCTTCGCCCGCGAGGCGCTCGGCCTCGGCTTCGAGGGGCGCGCTGTCGACGCCGCCGCTCGCGAGCCAGGCGCTCGTCCCGATGCGGACACGACGTCCCTCCACGCTTGCCTCGATGCCGTCGCCCGCCGAGCTGATGAACTCGGTCGCCGACGTGGCGCTCACGCCGCGGGCGAGCGCGCCCGTGACCATCGCGCGGCCGATGGGGTGCTCGCTCTGGTTCTCGGCGGACGCGACGAGGCCGAGGAGCGCGCGCTCGTCGAGGCCTCCGTACGCGACGACATCGGTCAGCGCCGGCTTCCCTGCGGTGAGCGTGCCCGTCTTGTCGAAGAGCACCGTGTCGACGTGGCTCGCTGCTTCGAGCGCCGCACCGCCCTTCAGCAAGATCCCCAGCTCCGCTCCGCGTCCTGTGCCGACCGCGACGGCAGCGGGAGTCGCGAGGCCGAGCGCGCACGGGCACGCGATGACGAGCACCGAGACGAAGCGCTCGGTCGCGGTCGCGAGCCCGGTCGCGCTCCAGTCCACGGCCAGCCATGCGATCAGGCTCAGCGTCGCGAGCCCGAGCACGGTCGGAACGAACCAGCTGCTGATCACGTCGGCCAGCCGCGCGATCGGAGCCTTGCTCCCTTGTGCTTGCTCGACGGCCTCGACGATCCGCGCGAGCGCGGTCTCCTTCCCGAGCTTTCGGACCACGAAGGTCAACGCTCCGCTCTGGTTCAGCGTGCCGCCGACGACGCTCGCGCCGGGAGCCTTGTCGACCGGCATGCTCTCACCCGTGAGCATCGACTCGTCGACGGCCGAGGCTCCGCGAACGACCTCGCCGTCCGTCGCGATGCGCTCTCCGGGACGAACGAGCACGAGATCGCCTCGCACGAGCGAAGCGACCGGCACGTCGTCTTCGGTCTCGCCGCGCACGCGGCGCGCCGTGCGCGGCTGGAGCGCGACGAGCCCGCGCACCGCGTCCGCCAGGCGGTTCTTCGCGCGGCGCTCGAGCAGCTTGCCGAGGAGCACGAACGTGATGATGGCGCCCGCCGCCTCGAAGTAGACGTGCGGCGCCGCGCCGTGGCCGTGCGCGAACAACCCCGGCACGAGGACCGCGATCGTCGAGTACGCGTACGCGGCGCCCGTCCCGAGCGCGACGAGAGTGTTCATGTCGCTCGTCCGATGCCTGGCGGCGCTCCACGCGAGGCGGAAGAAGCGATGCCCCGGTCCCAGCACGACGATGCTCGCCAGCACGAGCTGGACTGCGCGGCCGATCTGCCCGTCCGAGCCGGGGATCGCGCCGTGGGCCATGCCGAGGACGAGCAGCGGCAACGTGACGATCGCGGCGAGGATGAAGTCTCGGCGCAAGCCGACTGCCTCGGCATCGACGAGCTCGGCAGGGGCAGCGCTCGGTGCGCTCGGTGCGCCGGCCGGCTCGGCGACCGACATGATCGCGCTCCCGGGGACGGCTGGCCCGATCTGGTAGCCGGCGTCCTCGACTGCGCGAACGAGCGCCGCTTCCGACGTGCGGCTCGCGTCGAAGCGGACGGTCGCGCGCTCCGTGGCGAAGTTCACGGCCGCGGTCGAGACACCGTCCACTGCGCCGAGGGCCTTCTCGACCCTCCGGACGCAGGCGGAGCAGGTCATGCCGACGATCGGCCGGTCCATGACGGCGAGATCGCCGTCGGCAGGAGGCGCCGCTCTTTCGGGGCGCGTTCCCAGAGCCGCTGCTTCGGTCGTCGGTTCCATGGCTCCTCCGGTGGCGGGCCTGATGGGCCGGCTCCCTCGATGAGACGCCCCCGCTCGTCGTTCATTACGCCCGAGGTGGTCCAGGGCCAGCGCGAGCGAGGTGGCGCCGCCAGCCATGCCGTTGTGGTAGCGTCGGGGCCGTGAGAATGCGTTCTGTGCGGCGGGCCGATCCGGCCTCCATCGTCGTCCTCGCCCTCCTCGCTACGGTGCTTCCGGGATGCGGAAGCGACGTCCATGCGCCGCTCGTGTTCGAGTTCGCATCGCCGACCGAATGCGGCGAGGCGACCGGCGCGGTGCCGATGAACCTCCAGTACTACACGCTGAGGGTCTGTCCGAGCGATGGAGGGCCGTGCGTTGGCCTCGTCGATCCTGCCGCGGACCACGGCGCAGCAGGCACGGACACGATCGCCATCCGTCGCGATGGCGGTGGTCGCTTCACCGTGGACGCGCGCGTCGATCGCGGCGCGCTCTACGACGTGACGGTGTACGCGTACCTGGGCGAGGTGGGAGCCACCTGCACGGCGTCCGCCGTCGGCCGCGCGCTCGGCGTGCATTTCGGTGCGGAGACCGTTCGTATTCGCCTGCACGCGTTCGGTTCGTGGAGCTGCGCAGGCGTGCACGAGGGAAGCGCGAGCTCGGTGCCGCGCGGGCTGCACCAGGCTGTGCTGCTCCCGAACCGTGAGGTGCTGATCCTCGGTGGAGTGACCTCTCCCATCGCCACGGCAGCCGCGAGCGGGTTCGGGTCGCCGATCGCGCCTCAGACAACCGTGGAGGTCTTCGACCCTCGCGACTCGCGCTTTCACGAGGTCACCATGTCCGACGAGGACGGGATGCCCGGTCTCGCGCGCGTGATGTTCGAGGCGCGCCTCATCAGCACGATGGCGGACGGCCGCTACGAGGTGCGGCTCTTCGGCGGCTTCGACCCACGCGCGGCGACCGGCGGCGCGATCGGCTTCGACAGCACGGCGATCACGTCCGACCAGAGCGCGCTCTACGGCCCCGTCGCGTCTGCGGCGGCGACCGACGGGACCGGCTTCCGGTCGGACGCGACGCTGGTCTACGACCCGGTGACTCGCTCCGCGACGCTCACCCGGTCGCTGGTCGACGGCTCCGCGTGCGCGGCGACGGCTGCGTCGGACGGCCCTGGGCCGATCGCCGCCGTGTGCAGCATCGACTCGGTCTCGCCGGGCGCGCGGCCCAGGTACGAGCTCGCGGCGGCCTGGTACCCGTATGGCCAGGGGAACGACACCATACCGATGATGGCCGGCAGAGTCGGCGCGTCGATCACCGAGCTCGCGCCGTCTCGATTTCTCGTGTGGGGCGGCGACCTCGCCGCCGCGACCGGCACGGCCCTGGACGCGACGACGGCCAGGACCCTCGCCGGCGAGGTCGTCGGCGGTTCGGCCGGCACCGCGCTCGCGGGGCACGACACGTCGCTCGGGGCCGACGATGGTCGTCCGTGGGCGAGCGCCTATCACACGGCGACTCGCATGGCGGGCGCCGCTGGCACCGTCTCGGTGCTCTTCGCGGGAGGGCTCGTCCCGGGCGGCAACATCTCTCCGCTCGCGGTGCCGAGCATGACGGCGGTGACCGACGTCCTCACCGTCGCGCGCTTCGGCGCCGACGGAACGTTTCGAGAGGGCTCGCGGATCTCGACGGGCGCGAGCACGCCAGCCGCGCTGCTACAGACCGCGACCCCGTTGGACGATGCCCGGAGTCGCGTCCTCTTCGTTGGGGGCGCGCTCGTGAACCGGACGGTCAGCCCGGTCGCGACGCTCTTCGGTGTCGTGACCGTCGGCATCGTCACGTACGACGGGGTGACGGACCTGTACTCCTGGTCGGACGTCGCGCCGCTACGGCTCGAGCGCTGGGGACACAGCACGACCGTCATCCCGGGCTACGGCGTCCTCGTGGCTGGTGGGCTCCGCCGCACGGCGACGTCGATCGAGGTGCTCGACCGTGCCGAGTTCCTCCTCGAAGACGACCTCCCCGGCGGCACGCCGAGGCCGCCGACGGCGAGCTGCGACTCGCCTCCCGACGCCGGCATCGGCGGGACCGACGGAGGGCGCGACGGAGGGCGTGATGGCGGGGCGGCCGATGGCGGGGCAGTCGACGGCGGCGTGGGCGACGGCGGCGTGGGCGGCGCCGTCGATGCTGACGCGGTGGACGCGGGCTGAGCGCGCGGAAGCGACCCATGGGTAGGCTGGCCGCGCCGGTGAGTGCCGCGGCTTGACCTCGGGCGCTTGCGGGTCGAAAACCCTCCGAGGAGGATCGACATGTCGCAGCGTGATGTCTTCATCGTCTCGGCCGCCCGGACGCCCGTCGGCTCGTTCCAGGGCTCGCTCTCCGAGGTGACCGCTCCGCGGCTCGGATCGATCGCCATCAAGGCGGCCCTCGAGCGCTCCGGCCTCACGGGCGAGGACGTCCAGGAGACCTTCATGGGCAACGTCCTGACGGCCGGCCTCGGGCAGGCTCCCGCGCGGCAGGCGGCGCGAGGCGCGGGCGTCCCCGATCGCGTTCCGGCGACGACCGTCGGCAAGGTGTGCGGCTCGGGCCTTCAGGCCGTCGTGCTCGGTGCGCGCGCCATCATGCTCGGCGACGCCGAGGTCGTGATCGCCGGCGGCATGGAGTCGATGACCCGCGCTCCGTATCTCGTGCCCGGCGCTCGCGCGGGGCTGCGGATGGGGCACGCCCAGATGGTCGACTCCATGATCACGGACGGGCTCTGGGATCCGTACAAGGACTGGCACATGGGCAACGCAGGCGAGCTCTGCGCGAAGGAGCACGGCTTCACGCGGGAGGCTCAGGACGCGTTCGCCATCGAGTCCTACAAGCGCGCCCTGGCCGCACAGGAGGCGGGCGCGTTCAAGAACGAGATCGTGCCCGTCGTGATCGAGGGCAAGACCGGCAGCACGACCGTCGACACCGACGAGGAGCCGCGGCGAGCGAAGTTCGAGAAGATCCCGTCGCTCCGGCCAGCCTTCGACAAGAACGGCACGATCACGGCCGCGAACGCCTCGAAGGTGAACGACGGCGGCGCCGCCGTCGTCCTCGCCAGCGGCGAGATGGTGAAGCAGAAGGGCCTGACGCCGCTCGCCCGGATCGTCGGCTACGGCGGTCACGCGCAGGCGCCCGAGTGGTTCACCACGGCGCCCGTCGGCGCGATCAAGGCGGCGTGCGCGCGCACCGGCCTGACCCCGAAGGACATCGACCTCTACGAGGTCAACGAGGCGTTCGCGGTCGTCGCGATGGTCGCTGCGAAGGAGCTCGGGATCTCGCCGGCCAAGATGAACGTGCGCGGCGGCGCGATCGCGCTCGGTCACCCGATCGGCGCGAGCGGTACGCGCGTTCTCGTCACGCTGCTGAACGCGATGAAGGATCGCGGCGACAAGCGCGGCCTCGCAACGCTCTGCATCGGCGGCGGCGAGGCTCTCGCGCTCATCGTCGAGCGCGTCTGAACGGGCTGGAGCGCCGATCGCTTCGGTGCTCCAGACGTGGCGGGTGGGCTGTCCTAGGGCGGCGTGAACGCCAGTAGCTCTTCGTACTTGCCGAGGAGCCGCGGCCAGCAATTCGGTCCGAGCGAGTTCGTCTCCTCGTAGTGACTGCCGGGCGCTTCGATCAGGTACGTCATCGTCGAGTCGATCTCGAAGTCGAACGGCGGGACGAAGTAGCCGAGGAAGTCGTTCGTGAGGCCCAGGATCCAGACCTGGTCGGCCGCGCGGGCGTCGGCGCGCGCGAGATCGATCAAGTAAGGCCCGGTGGACATGGAGAGGTCCGGCGGGTTCTCGCGCGCGGGGTCGACGGGCAGCATTCCGTCGGGCGTGAAGGCGCGCTCGCCGCTCGTGCCGACGAAGAGAAGGGGATCGAGCTCGCCCGGGACGGTGATCATCGTGGCCGGGCCGACGTCGATCACTGCGATCTCCGTCCGCACGTCCGGGACGTTGAGCCCGAGGCGCGTGTTGATCGGGACGTCGGGGTTGTAGTTGAAGACGTCGCGATCGAAGAGTCCCTGACGGAACGCGATCTGGTAGCGCGTGTTCTCGACCTTCAGGAAGAACGTGGCGACGCGAAACCCGATCGGAACGGTGTTGCCGTCGAGCGTCGTGAGGCCCGGCCCCCGCAGCGCGCCGAGGATGTGCCAGCCGAGCTGTTCGCCGATGACCTGCGACGCCGTGAGCGTGTCCTCCTCGACGGGCGTGCCGTCCCACCTCTGGAAGTGCACGCGGTTCGGGCCGATCTGCACGCCGAGGGGACCGTTGATGAAGACGGCCACGCCGCCGAAGCCGTCGCGGTGCTCGGCGGGATCGCCGGGACCATCCACGCCGTTCTCCACCGCGTCGCGGAGCCAGTTCACGTAGTCGCTCGACAGCATGTGGTTGTGCGAGCCCGCGTACTCGGGGTGGGCCGCGTAGTTGATGAGCGTGGAGATGGTGTCGGAGCCGGCCGTCGTTCCTTCACCGTCGACTGCGACGAAGCGCATGAGGCGGATCTGGTCGTCGAAGATCGCCGGGTCGCGGTTGTCCCCGACGTAGCGCGCGACGTCGCCGACGCCCGTCGAGGCGTCGCCTCCGTCCGTGTCCACGTCGCGGAGAAATACGCTCGTCGTGTCGAGGTTCGCGGGCTCGAGCGCCGCAACGGCCTGTACGATCGCCATCCCGGCGCGCTCGCGGATGTAAGCCATGTAGCGATCGTTGCGACCGCTCTCGAGGTCGGTCGGGCCCCAGATCCCGATCGTGTCCGCGGCTTCGTGCACGTGCGTCGCCGAGACGATCACGTAGTCCACGTCGAGCGAAGCGGGAACGGCCTCCCGGATGATCGCGATCTCGTCGATGAAGTACCCGACGCAGTCGATGGCAACGAAGACCATCGTCGTGTCGCCGACGCGGAGCGCGAGGGCCCGCGCCCACTGATCGTCGCTCACGCCCATCGCGCCGCGGCCGGTGCCGAAGCCCGCCATCCAGATGGCGTCGAGCACGCCGTTGCCGTCCGTGTCGACGAAGGTGTCACCCGGATCGAACTCGCCGTTTCCGTTCACGTCCGTGTAGGTCTCGTACGTCGAGAGGTCCGGCGTGATCGTCACCGCCGCGGCGCCCGCCTGGAGCTGCGTGTCGGTGCTGACGGGGCACGTGGGGCCGCCCGGGCAGACGAGCTCGGGCACCAGCGGGGGATCCCCGGCGTCTGGCCCGATGTAGGCGTCGCGCAGGTTCGCGTCCGCGGGTCCGGCGTCGGTCTCTTCCGCGGCGTCCGGAGAGGCGGGCGCGGGATCACAGCCGCCGAGGACGAGGAGCGCGGTCAGCGACAGGGAGGCGACGGCTCGTGTGCTCATGTTCGTGGGTCCCTCTCGCATACAGCGGCCCCGATGCTGCCGGAAAGCGTCCGGCGCAGGAAGCCGGGTAGTGTGCGAAGCCGCTCGCCGTCGCTTCGGGTTGACGCTGCGCGAAGGGCTGATAGTTCGCCGCCGTCGCCCGGCAGGCGGGCTTCACGCACGGAGGGTCCTGTGAGCGAGACGCGCATCTTCGGAGTCATCGGCGCCGGGCAGATGGGACAGGGGATCGCCCAGGTCGCCGCGCAGGCAGGGTTCGGGGTCGTCCTCCTCGACGCGAGCCTCGCGCTCGCCGAGAAGGGCCGGGCGAGCATCGAGAAGCAGCTCGGCAAGCAGGTCGAGAAGGGAAAGCTCGATGCGGCCTCGGCGCGCGGCGCGGTCGCACGCATCACGCCCGCCGATGCTTACACCTCGCTCGCCGAGGCGTTCATCGCGGTGGAAGCGGCCACGGAGAACCCCGAGGTCAAGCATCGTATTTTCGCGCAGGCCGACGAGGCGCTGCCGGCGGGCGCGATCCTCGCGAGCAACACGTCCAGCATCTCGCTCACGCGTCTCGCGGGGAAGACGAAGCGCCCCGGGCTCGTGATCGGGATGCACTTCATGAACCCTGTGCCCGTGATGAAGCTGGTCGAGGTCATCCGCGCGCTCCAGACGAGCGACGAGACCTACGCGGCGACCCGCGCGCTCGCAGAGCAGCTCGGCAAGACCGTCATCACGTCGAAGGACATGCCGGGCTTCATCGTGAACCGCATGCTCATCCCGTTCTTGAACGAGGCGTGCTTCGTTCTTCAGGAGGGGCTCGGCTCGGTGGAGGACATCGACCAGGGCGCGAAGCTCGGGCTCAACCACCCGCTCGGCCCGCTAGCGCTCGCGGACCTCATCGGCCTCGACACGTGCCTCTTCATCGCCGAGGTGCTCCACCGCGATCTCGGCGACGACAAGTACCGCGCCGCGCCGATCCTCAAGCAGTACGTCGACGCGGGCTGGCTCGGCCGGAAGACGGGGCGCGGGTTCTATCGCTACGATCCGAAGTGAACGAAGGAGCTCCCATGACACGCGAAGTGACGCGGCTCGACCACGAGGGCTGGCTCTCGATCCTCACGATCGATCGCCCCGAGAAGCTCAACGCGCTGAACGCTCGGGTCGTCGCCGAGATCACGTCGGCGGCCGAGGAGGTCCGGAAGCGCCCGGAGACGCGCGCTCTCCTCGTGACGGGCGCGGGCGAGAAGTCGTTCGTCGCAGGCGCCGACATCGCCGAGATGAAGGACATGACCCCAGAGCAGGGCCGCGCCTTCGGGAGCGCGGGGCACGCTGCGCTCGATGCTCTCGAGGCGCTGCCGATGCCCGTCATCGCGGCGGTCAACGGGTTCGCGCTCGGCGGCGGATGCGAGCTCGCGCTCGCGTGTGACTTCATCTACGCGTCCGAGAGAGCGAAGTTCGGACAGCCCGAGGTGAAGCTCGGGATCATCCCCGGCTTTGGCGGGACACAGCGGCTGCTGCGGCGCGTCGGGAACGCGATGGCGCGCGAGCTCATCTACACCGGTGCAGTCATCGGCGCGGACGAAGCGCTGCGCATCGGCCTGGTGAACCGCGTCGTGCCGGCCGCAGATCTGATGACGGTGGCGCGCGCGACCGCCGCCTCGATCGCCGAGATGGGCCCGCTCGCCGTAGCGGAGTCCAAGCGCGTCATCAAGGACGGGGAAGGGCGCTTGCTCCGCGACGCGAACCTGCTCGAGGTGGAGCGCTTCGCGGGCCTCTTCGAGACGGCCGATCAGAAAGAAGGGATGGGCGCGTTCCTCGAGAAGCGGAAGGCCGCGTTCAAGGGCGCGTAGCCGTCGCGTCCTCGCCCGTGAGGACGACGCCGTAGCCGCAGTCGCGCACGAGCGTCGGCGGGAGCGTGTAGCCACCGAGCTGGAGCGGCTCCCACATCCCTGCCTCGAAGCGCTCTCGCGCTCGCTGCTCGATCGCCGCGTCGAAGCGCAGGCGCGCCTCTGCGCATCGATGACGCGCGGCGAGCAGCTCGGCCTCGAGCTCCATCAGGTCGGCAGGAGCCGCTTCGAGGCGCATGGCCTCCGCGGCTTGGGCTTCGGCCCGGCCGAGGTCCTCGTCTCGCCGCGTCGCCCACGCGAGCGCGAGCATGGCGTTCGCGTCCCACGGATCGACGCGCAGCCTCCAGCGCGCGGCGTCGTGACCAGCCGTCTGCACGTCTTCGGGCGCGATGGGCGTCAGCAGCTCGAGGAGGACCGGCACGGCGACGAGCGCCGCAGAGACGACGAGCCCGCTCAGGAGCCCTGCGCGACGCGGCGGAGGCTCGGGCCGAGGCCCCATGTCGCGGCCGCACGCCACGAGCCGATCGTAGAGATCGGGATGCACGCGCTTTCGTCCGGTCACGAGCGGCATGCGGGCGTCGTGGTGGAGCTTCAGGAGCGCGCTCGCGAGCGCTTCCTCCGATGCGTTGGCGCGGGCGTGCGCGTCGGCGCGCTCTTCCATCCGCCGCGCGAGGTTCCGTACCGAGAGGAGGATCGGAACGGCGATCACGAGCCCGATGCCGAGGATCGCGTAGCTCGACCCTGGTGCCACGACCTCCGCGAGCCGGACCCCCGTCGAGACCGTGAACAGCAGTAGGATCACGGCCCCCAGGCGCCCCAGCACGACCCGCGGGCCTTCGCTCAGGTGTCCGGCCTCGTGAGCGAGCACGGCCTCGAGCTCGGGCTCGGAGAGCAGCTCCACGATGTAGTCGGTCACGACCATCGTGCGCGCCCACGGAAGGGCCGCCGCGTTGGCGAAGCGGGCCCCGTGCGTCGGGAGGCGGAGCACCGTGAACAGGTGCACGCCCTCTCGCTCGGCCACGCGCTCGGCCAGCGCCCTGACCGCCGGCGTCGCCGGACGCAGGGCAGTGGTGAGCACGCTGAGCAAGGGGCCGCCGTAGGCGACGCCGAGCGCCGTTCCGACGAACGCGAGCAGGACGACGGCTGGGCGCAGCACGGGGCCGCTGGGCTCGTAGCCGATCATCGGAAGCGCCGCGCATGCGCTCGACGCGAGCACGGGGCCGGTGAACCACGGCACCATGCGGAGCCTCAGGAGTACCTGGGAGCGGGCCGCGCCGCGCTTCGGCGGGCCGTCGCCCTCCACGAGGCGCGCGACGCCGCCCGCGAGGAACGTCGTGATCGCGCACACCGCGGCGAAGGCGATGGAGAGCGGCGCGTCCGGCGACGAGACGAGCGAGGGCCCGAGCGCGGTGATGCCCATCGTCCAGCTCAGCTGGATCTGAACGAGCCCCACGATGAACGCCCCTTGTCGAAACGGCGCCAGCGCGCGGGCGGCATCGGCGTCTCCGGCCGCCGGCGCCTTCGGGAGCGTCAGGAGCTGCAGCAGGCGAACGCTCGCGAACGGCACGAGCCCCGCGAGCAGGAGCGTGAGCGCGGGTCTCAGGACGACCTCTTCGATCGGCCACGCGGGGTTCATCGTGCGCTCACGTCAGTCCGAGAAGTCGGCCATCACGGGCGCGTGATCGGAGGCGAGCTTTCCCTTCCGTTCGTCCCGGTCGATCTTCACGCCGAGACAGCGCGCGGCGAGCGGTGCGGTGACGTCGACGTGATCGATCCGAAGGCCGTCGTTCTTCGGAAAGGCCAGCATCCGGTAGTCCCACCACGAGAAGAGCCCGCCCTCGGGCTGGTGGAGCCGAAGCGTGTCCGTGAGCCCGAACGCACGGATCTTGGCGAGCGCCACGCGCGCTTCCGGACGCGCGAGCACGCTGTCCTTCCAGGCGTCGGGGTTCTTCACGTCGAGGTCCGTCGGCGCGACGTTGAAGTCGCCGCAGAGCGCGAGCGCAGCGTCCGGCGAGTACGTCGCGGCGAGGTGCGCGGCGAGGCGCTTCATCCACTCGAGCTTGTAGGCGAACTTCGGTGAAGCCGGCTCCCCGCCGTTCGGCACGTAGGCGCAGAGGATGCGGATCCCTCGTACGGTCCCGGCGATGAGGCGCGCTTGTTCGTCGTCGTCCCCCATCCCCATCCGCACGTCCTCGATCGGTGTCTTCGCGAGGATGGCGACGCCGTTGTAGGTGCGCTGACCGTGGACGGCGGCCTCGTAGCCGAGCTCCCTCACGACCTCCATCGGGAACTCGTCGGTCTCGGCCTTCAGCTCCTGCAGGCAGAGCACGTCGGGCTTGTGCCGCCCGAGGAAGGCGACGAGCCGATCCTGGCGCGCTCGGACCGAGTTCACGTTCCAGGTGGCGATACGCATCTGACCCGGTCGTAGCCCGGCCGGTCGCCCACCGCACCCCGCGCTCGTGAACTCCCCCGACGCACGCCGCAACGCATGCGTTGCGGGCGCCCCGGCGCCCTGGTACCGATGGGCCCCCGATGACCGCGTCCCACACCCCGAACGCTCGCTGGCTCGCCTCGTCGATCGCGCTCTCGGCCGTCGCGTCGTTCGTCGTCTGCGTGACCGTCTCGAGCATCCCGGGCTGCGGCGCCGCGGGTCGCATGCCCGACTCGCAGCGGCACGCGTCGGTCGAGGAGACGACCGTGGGCACCGGCGATCTGTTCGACGTTCGGGTCTACGGCGAAGAGGACCTCTCCGCGCAGTACCGCATCGCGCAGGACGGCTCGATCGACTTCCCGCTCGTGGGCCGTCTCGAGGTGGCCGGCCTCGAGCCTGGCGCGATCGCGACCCTCATCTCGACACGCCTTCGCGACGGGCAATTCCTGGTTCGTCCCCACGTGAGCGTCGTGGTGCGCGAATACAACAGCAAGCGCATCTCGGTGCTCGGCGCCGTGAGGAACCCGGGGAGCTATCCGATCCGGAGCGGTATGGGCGTCGTCGAGGCCGTCGGCCTCGCAGGCGGCTTCACGGCGCTCGCGAACCGCGACGGCACGACGATCACGCGCACGGTCGACAACGTGCTCCATCGATACGCCGCGCCGGTCGATCGCATCTCGGACGGCCAGGAGGTCGACGTCCCCGTTCGCGCTGGCGACATCATCCGCGTCCCGGAGCGAATGTTCTGACGAAGACAGGAGTGCTCGCGCGGGCCGCTCCCGCGAGCTGCTGATCTCGGCGAAGCGCTACTGCGCCAGCACGCGCAGCGAGCCCTTCACCACTCCGTACCCGCCCTCGGCACGCAGCGTCCGAAAGACCTCGGCGGGCGACGTGCGCTCCTCGAGCAGGCCCCGGTAGGCCTCGACGATGCGCGTGGCGTCCGCCGCCGACTCTCGGACCAGCTCGATTCGAAAGCGCCCGACGCCGGCGCGCCGCGCGCTCTCCACCACGCCCGCCGCGCTCTGCGCCGCTGCGTGGAACACCGTGTTCCGGCAGGAGACGTCTGCCTCCACCGGATGGTCCATCCCCGCGCGGTCGCGCAACGAGAGCTGGTGTCGGTCGCACGGACGACCGCACGTCCGGTGATCCTTCCCGGACGACATGAGCGCCGCGATCACGCAGTGCTCCATGTGGAAGAGCGGCATCGGGTGGTGGACCACCACCTCCGCGTACGGTCCGAACGGGCTCTCTAGGAGCGCAGTCAGCTGCACTGCGTCGAGGTCGAACGCAGGCGTCCAGGCGTCGAGCTCCCGTCGCATCGTCTCCCTCGCGGTGATGCGGTTCGTCACGTTGAGCGAGAAGTCGCCGACCCGGAGGGCGCGGCCGCTCCGCCCGTCGCGCAGCGCGCCGAGACCGCGCACGAGGATGCCGTCCGGATCGAGCGACGCGAGGTAGCGGTCGATCTTCTCTTCCCCGGGCTTCCGGATCCGCGGTGGTGCGACGCCGACGAAGCGAGCGCCCTCGTCGCGGAGCGTGCGCAGCGTGGTCCCGGTGCCCGTCAGCTCGAGGAAGTCGAGGTAGACGCCGTCGGCCCCGGCCGCGAGCGCAGCGCGGGCCTGTGCTTCCGTTCGGGCGAGCACGAAGAGCCCGGGCGGTGGCGCCGGACGATCCGGCGGAAGCGCCGCCGCGGCGATCTCCTGGGCGTGACGCGGCGACGTCTGGTGCGTCCGCCGCGACGACGCGAGGAGCCCCTCGACCAGCGCGCGTCGTGCGCGCTTGAGCGACGCAGGCGCGATGGCAGCCTGGTCGGGCACCTCGATGCGCAGCGCGCGAAGCGTGAACGGGCTGTCGCCGAGGCCGCCGAGCTTGTCGCGGAGCACCGCTTCGTCGAGCGCGTGCGCGCGCGCCGTCTCGAGCGGAGCGTCGGTCGTGACGCTCGCGGACAGACCTCTCTCGCTCGTCGCCGAGACCTGGAGCGGCGCCCCGAGCGACCCCGTGACGAGCAGGTCGATGGGCTCTCGATGCGGCGCGCGATCGAGCCGCGCGAGGACGTCACGGTCGATCGCCGGGTCGTCCGTCAGGAACACGCGGCGGCCCTCGCTCGCTTCGAGGTGCCCGCGCTCGGGCCCGAGCCAGACGGCGACCTCGACGCCTGCCTCCGCGCTCGCGACGTCGAGCCCGCCGCGCTCGATCAGCCAGACGCGTCCGCCCAGCTCGCCTTCGCCCGCGAGCGCGCCCTCGATGAGCAGCCCCGCGCCGCGCGCGATCGGTCGCGCGAGCGAGAGCACGAGCCACGAGCGACCGCCGCGCTGCTCCGTCCGCAGCGTGCGCCCGACCTCCAGCCCGCGGTGATCGCACCCGCGCGCTTCGACGAGGCGCTGGTGATCGAGGCCGCCGAGAAAGCCGGGGCCCGAGCCGCGCGAGAACGTGACGAGCGCAGCGTCTCGGATCGCCTCGTCCACCGACGCGCCGCTCTCCAGCCCATCCAGCGCGGCGCGGTAGAGCTGCGTCGTCGCGGCGACGTACGCGGGGCTCTTGAGCCGCCCCTCGATCTTCAGCGACGACACGCCGATGCGCGCCAGCTCGGGGACGAGCGCGGAGCTCTCGAGGTCTTCCGGCGAGAGCAAGTACGCGCGCTCGCCCAGCGCGACGAGCGCACCGTCCACGACCAGCTCATACGGCAGCCGGCACGCTTGCGCGCACGCGCCGCGGTTCGCGCTGCGCCCGCCGATCGCCTCGCTCGTGAGGCACTGGCCGGAGTACGAGATGCACAGCGCGCCGTGGACGAAGACCTCGAGCTCGACGCTCGTCTCGCCCCGGATCTTCTCGATCTCGCCCACCGAGAGCTCGCGGGCGAGGATCACCCGGCTCGCGCCGAGCTCGCGCGCCAGCTCCGCAGACGAAGCGTCGGTGCAGGTCATCTGCGTAGAGGCATGCACGTGGAGCGTCGGCGCGATGGCGCGCACGAGCGCGAGCACGCCGAGGTCCTGAACGATCACCGCGTCGACGCCGGCTGCCGCGCACGCCCGGATCGCCGCTTCGACCGAGGGCAGCTCGTGATCGAAGACGAGCGTGTTCAACGTGACGTAGGCCTTCACGCCTCGTGCGTGCGCGTCCTCGGTCCCGCGGGCGAGGGCGGCGTCGTCGAAGTTCTTCGCGCGGGCGCGGGCGTTGAGCCCCGCGAGCCCGAAGTAGACCGCGTCGGCGCCAGCCCGGACGGCGGCGGCGAGCGACTCCTCGTCTCCGGCGGGCGCGAGGATCTCCGGCCGCCGCGGCGGAGACACGCGCGTCATCGCATGAGCGATTCGAGAAGTCGGTCGAGCTCGTCCAGGCTGCCGTAGCGGATCTCGATCGTGCCCTTGCCCTCGCGGTCCTCGATGGAGACGCGCGAGCCGAGCTTCTTCTCGAGGCGGCTCTCGAGGTCCCTGACGTTGGCGCTCTTGGCCTTCTCTGGGGCCTTCGCAGGCTGCGTGGTCGTTCGCGCCCGGCGCTCGGTCTCGCGCACGCTCCACTCGCCCTCGACCGCCTGCTTCGCGAGCACGCTCATCTTGCCCGGGCTCGCGGCGGTCAGCAGCGCGCGGCCGTGGCCCTCGCTCAGCTCACCGTTCTCGATGCGATCGGCGACGTCCTTCGGTAGCTTCAACAGCCGCAGAGCGTTCGCGACGGTCGAGCGATCCTTGCCGATCTTCGTGGCGACCGAGTCCTGCGTCTGCTTGTGGTCTTCGATGAGCCGGGAGAAGGCGCGCGCCATCTCCATCGGGTTCAGATCTTCGCGCTGGAGGTTCTCGATGATCGCAGCCTCGAACGCGATCCCCGTCGTCATCTCGCGGACGAAGATCGGAAGCTCCTTCAGGCCTGCGCGGGCCGCTGCACGCCAGCGTCGCTCGCCGGCGATGATCTCGAAGCCTCCCTGGGGGCGCTTGCGCACGAGGATCGGCTCGAGCACTCCGACCGAACGGATCGACGCAGCGAGCTCGTCGAGCGCGGCGTCGTCGAAGCGCTTGCGTGGCTGCTCGCGGTTCTGGTGGATGTCCTCGATCGCCGCGAGGTTCGCGAACGGGCTCGGCGCGGCCGGCCCGCTCGCTTTGCCCGGCGCGCTCGGGAGCAGACCTTCGAGACCGCGTCCGCCGAGCCGCTTCTTGTCCAGGCTCACGCGGCCGCTCCGAGGAGCAGCTCGCGCGCGAGGCTGAGGTAGCCCGCCGAGCCGCGCGATCCAGCGTCGTAGAGGACCAC
The DNA here is from genome assembly GCA_038252025.1 of Polyangiales bacterium. Classification (GTDB taxonomy): domain Bacteria; phylum Myxococcota_A; class Polyangia; order Polyangiales; family Sandaracinaceae; genus JBBSAT01. The sequence goes on from JBBSAT010000073.1 coordinate 21,667, forward strand.
GGGCTTGCCGTGCGAAGGCGCCTCGGCGAGGCGGATGTTGCGCGGGATCACGGTGTCGTAGACGTGGAAGTGCTTGCGGACCTCGTCGGCGACCTCGCGCGCGAGGTTCGAGCGCGGATCGAACATCGTGAGGAGCACGCCGGCCACGTGAAGCTTCTCGTTGAGGCCGTTCTGGATCCGCGAGATCGTGTCGCTCAGCCGCGCGAGGCCCTCGAGCGCGTAGTACTCGCACTGCAGCGGCACGAGCACGGCGTCGGACGCCACGAGCGCGTTGATCGTCAGCAGGCCGAGCGTCGGCGGGCAGTCGACGATGATGTACTCGTACTCGCCGCGCACCGAGTCGATCGCAGCGCGGAGACGGATCGCGCGATCCTCTTCCGAGCCGAGCTCGATCTCGATCGCTGCGAGGTCGGGGCTCGCGGGCGCGAGCATCAGGAGAGGCAGCTCGGTCGGCACGATGATGTCGCGCAGCGAGAGCGATCCCGAGAGCACCTCGTACGTGCTCGAGCCGGTGACGCTGCTGGTCGCCACGCCGACGCCGCTCGAAGCGTGGCCCTGCGCGTCGGTGTCGATGAGGAGGACGCGCTGCTCGGCGACGGCCAGAGACGCCGCGAGGTTCACTGCGGTCGTCGTCTTGCCGACGCCACCTTTTTGGTTCGCGATCGCGAGCACCTGCGTCATGCGACGCGCCATGTACCAGCCCGAGCCGCGCGCATCAACCGGCGAAGATCAGCCGTGTTTCACGCACGATCGTAATCGGTGTCGTTTTCTTGGTACATCCCGATCGCGGTGGTACGAAGTATTCAGATGTAGGACAACGTAAGCGGTCGACACACAGGACCGCTACGGAATCCTCGGAATGCTTGGAGGTCGAAAATGCGCGGACCGAAGTCTTACGGGTCGATGGCTGAGTTCGAGCGTGAGGAGATCCGCTCCGGAATGAAGCTCGGCTGGTCGCTGGACGATCTCTATGCGGAGGCAACGCCGGAGCGTCGCCAGGACGACTCGACCGAGGAGCACGTCAAGGACGAGCTCGACTTCGAGGAGTGATCCGCCACTAGAACAATTCGCGAGCCTCATGCCTCCCAACGCCGAGGCTCGCGACGCGCAGGTCACTCCTCGCCCGGAGGGGCCTGCACTGCCCCGGCCTCGACGGTCGCCCCCGTCGAGGCCACTTTTTTGACCTTCGTCGCCGACTCCGGCATTCGCTGAAGACCGAGCCCGCATCCGCGCGCTCGCGCCAGCGAACAGGAGAGGTACGTGGTCGACACACCGGTCTCGACGTGCGCGGTCTGCGAGCGAACCTTCGCGGTTCGTTTCCGCTACCAGGTCCAGGAGGACGCTGGCCGCTTCGTCCATTTCTGTTCTCAGATGTGCCAGCAGGCCGGCCTCGGGGTCGGCTCGTCGGTGGGCGTCACCGCCGCGGCGTCGGTCGACGACCCGCCGGTGCCCGCTCATGCGAACGAGGGCTGCAGCTGCGACGTGTGCGGCAAGTCGTTCGTCCTCGAGTTCCCGTTCCAGATGGTGGTCCAAGACCGTGGCGTCTCCCGCTTCTGCAGCACGAGCTGCCGCGGCGTGGCGTCGGCGGGTGTCCTGCGCGTGAGCCGGACCGGAGCGCCCGAAGGAAAGGGGCCTCGCCGCATCGCCGTCTTCAACCACAAGGGCGGCACCGGAAAGACGACGACGGCCGTCAACCTCGCCGCGGGCCTCGCCGAGGCCGGGCACAAGGTCCTGCTCGTCGACGCGGACGGACAGGGCAACGTCGGCACGAGCCTCGGGATCCGCGGAGAGCGCACGCTCTATCACGTGCTCGTGCAGGGAACGAGCGTCGAGCGGGCGGCGATCCCCGTGCGCTCGAACCTCGACGTGCTCACGTCGAACGAGCTCCTCGCAGCCGCCGAGCTCCACCTCGCGAAGCTCCCGAATCGGGATCGCGTGATGCGCGAGCGGCTCTCGAGCCGGGTCGTCGGCTACGACGTCGTGGTCCTCGACTGCGCGCCCGCGCTCTCGCTGATGAACCAGAACGCGCTCGTCTACGCGGACTCGGTGCTGATCCCCGTCTCGTGTGACTACCTCTCGCTCGTCGGCGTGAAGCAGGTCCTCCGGACGCTCAAGAACGTGAAGGACCACCTGAAGCACGACGTCGCGCTGCTCGGCGTGCTGCCGACCTTCTACGACGTGCGCAACAAGATCGCGCGCGACGCCGTCTCCGCGCTGACCGATCACTTCGGCGAGCGATGTCTGCCGCCCATCCGCGTCAACACGAAGCTCCGCGAGGCGCCGAGCGTCCGGAAGACGATCTTCGAGCACGCGCCTGACAGCCATGGTGCGCTCGACTACCTCGGGCTGGTGGAGCGGGTTCGGAACCTGCGCGGCGACACGCGTGCGCTCGATCGCATGGAGAACCTTCCGGCCCCGACCTCGATGCCGTCGATGAGCGACGGCGAGGGCATCGCCGCAGCGTCGTAGGAGAGCCGATGAAGAAGAACACCGCCGGGTCGCTCGAGAGCGTCTTCACCGAAGAGGACGTCGTCCTCCGGGAGTCGTTCTATCGGGACGAAGCTGCGCCGGTGCGCCCGCTCGCTGCGCTCGGCAAGGATGCGAAGCGCCGGCCGAGGCCCAAACAGCCGAAGGCAGAGCACTACGAGATCATCTGCATCTCGATCTACAACGAGGATCTCGCTCGCCTCGACGAGAAGGTCAGCGCGCTCAAGCAGCGCGGCCATCGCCGCATGACCCGGAGCGCGCTCATCCGCTACGCGCTCGACCGCGTCGCGATCGACGACGTGCCGCGCTCGAGCTTCTGACCACGCCGCTACGGCTTGCGCGCGACGTGCGAGTCGCTCGTGCTCGCGAGCGATCCCTCGCCGGGATCGGTCCTCACCAGCTCCGGCGCTGCGATGCGCGGGTCGCCCATCTCGCCGCGGAACATCGCGTGGATGTTCGGCGCCTCGACCGCAACCCAGGCTGCGGCCTCGTCGAAGTCGAGAACGAGCGCGTCGCTGATGGTCGAGCCGCTCTCGAGCATCTTCTTGCAGGCCTTGTGGAGCCGCACGTAGCTGGCGAGGCGCTGCTCGAACTCCGGGCGGGGCAGCTTCTTCACCATGTGCTTCCCGAACTTGACGAAAGCCCCGTCGGGACGCTCTCCAAAGCGTGCTCCGAAGCGCTCGGCGTACATGGCGAAGGCACTCTCGTAGTCGATCTCGAAGTCGGTGGACACGGCAGCTCTCATGTTACCAGAGGGTGGCCTCTAGGATGGAAGGAACGTCGCCCTCACCGAGGACGATCTCGCCCCCCAACAGGACGAAGCGAGCACGGATTCCCGCGAGGGCATACGCGAGAACGCGCGGGTCTTCCTCGTCGTAGCTGGCGAGGTCGGCCCGCGCGCCGACGTGGATCGATCCGACGTCCGACTGGCCGAGCGCGATGGCGGCGTGCCGCGTGATGCCGAGGACTGCCTCGTCCACGGTCACGCCGGCATCGCGCACTGCGAGCGCCGCGCACGCAGGCAGGTCCATCATCGGGCTGGTGCCCGGGTTGCAGTCGGTCCCGATCGCGATCCGAGCCCCGCGCGCGCGCAACCGCCCAGCGTCTGGTGGCGTCTGGCGGAGGGTGCGCCAGGCGCCGGGCAAGAGAACGGCCGTGACGTTCGCCTCGGCCATCGCAGCGAGCCCTCGATCCGACACGACCTCGAGGTGGTCACACGAGAGCCCGCCCAGCTCGGCGACGAGCTCGGCCCCGCCGAGGTCCGCGAACTGACCGACGTGGGCTTTCGGGCGAAGGTTCGCCTCTTTCGCGGCCCAGAGAATGAGGCGCGCCTCCGCGAGCGTGAACGCCCCTTCGTCGAGGTAGACGTCGCACGCGTCGGCCAAGCCGAGATCCGCCGCGCGCGGGATCATGACCCCGGCGACCTCCGCGACGTACCCGGCGCGGTCGTCCCTTCGCTCCGGCGGGACGGCGTGCGCGCCGAGGAGCGTGGTCGTGGTGTGCGCCACTCCTTCCGCGTGCAGACGGCGTCCGATCTCGAGGAGGCGGAGCTCGTGGTCGACGGTCAGCCCATAGCCGCTCTTGATCTCGATCGTCGTCGTCCCGAACGCGCGCATCGCGAGGGCGCGCGCTCGGGCTGCGGCGAACAGCGTCTCGTCCGAAGCGACTCGCGTCGCGCGCACGGTCGATGCGATCCCTCCTCCCGACGCGGCGATCGTCCGATAGTCCTCGCCCGCCATCTTCCGCGAGAACTCGTCGATGCGAGAGCCCGCGAAGACCAGGTGCGTGTGCGGATCCACCAGGCCCGGCATCAGCATCCGCCCGCCGAGATCGATCTCTCTGCCCGCTCGCCGTGGGCGTTCGTCGTCCGGCCCGACCCAGGCGATCCGATCCTCGACGATCGCGACGGCGCCCCGATCGATCGTGCCGAGCGCACCGTTCCCAGCTCCAACGGCGCAGGTCACGAGCCGTGCGTTGCGGAGGACGAGATCCACGTTCACTTGGGACGCGGTCCGTTCTGCGGGTCGTGCGGAACGTGCACGCCGGATGCGCGCGCGAAGTCGATCGCCTCCTCGTAGCCCGCGTCCGCGTGCCGGATGACGCCCATGCCCGGATCCGCCGTCAGCACCCGCTCGAGCTGCGCCGCCGCGCGCTCGGTGCCGTCCGCGACGATGACCATGCCGGCATGCAGCGAGTAGCCGATGCCGACGCCGCCGCCGTGGTGAAAGCTGACCCAGCTCGCTCCGCCCGCGACGTTGATCATCGCGTTCAGCACGGCCCAGTCGGCGATGGCGTCCGAGCCGTCCTTCATCGCCTCGGTCTCACGGTTCGGGCTCGCGACCGATCCGCAGTCGAGGTGATCGCGGCCGATCACGATCGGCGCCTTCACCTTCCCGGTGCGCACGAGCTCGTTGAACTTCAGACCGACGCGGTGCCGATCCCCGTAGCCGAGCCAGCAGATCCGGGCTGGCAGCCCCTGGAACGCGACGCGCTCGGCGGCCATGTCGAGCCAGCGATGCAGGTGCGCGTCATCCGGCACGACCTCCTTCACGGCGGCGTCGGTGACGCGGATGTCTTCGGGATCGCCGCTGAGCGCGACCCAGCGAAAGGGCCCTTTCCCCACGCAGAAGAGCGGGCGGATGTACGCCGGAACGAAGCCGGGGATGTCGAACGCACGCTCGACGCCTACGGCCCTCGCGTGCTCGCGGATGTTGTTCCCGTAGTCGCACGCGTGGCTGCCGCGCTCGACCATCGCGAGCATCGCGCGGACCTCGTCGGCCATGCCTTCCTTCGCGCGCGTCACGTAGGTCTTGGGGTCGCTCACGCGCAGCGCGCTCGCTTGGTCGAGCGAGAGGCCCTTCGGAACGTAGCCCACCAGCGGATCGTGCGCGGCAGTCTGCTCGGTGACGAAGTCCGGCGTGATGCCGCGCGCGACCAGCTCCGGATAGACGTCTGCGGCGTTCGCGACGAGCGCGATCGAGAGCGCCGCTCCGTTTTCCTTGCTCTCCTCGATCCAGCCGAGCGCCTCGTCCAGCGAGCGCGTGAGGCGATCGACGTAGCGGGTCTCGACGCGGCGCTGCGCTCGCTGGGGATCGACCTCGACCGCCAGACAGGACGCGCCCGCCATCGTCGCCGCGAGCGGCTGCGCACCGCCCATTCCGCCGAGGCCCGCGGTGAGGATCCAGCGCCCTCTCCACGAGCCGCCGAAGTGCGTCTGGCCCGCCGAGACGAAGGTCTCGTACGTGCCCTGCAGGATGCCCTGCGTGCCGATGTAGATCCAAGAGCCAGCCGTCATCTGGCCGTACATCGTCAGTCCGAGCGCCTCGAGGCGGCGGAACTCGTCCCAGTTCGCCCAGTGCGGTACCAAGAGGCTGTTCGCGATGAGCACGCGCGGCGCGCCCTCGTGCGTGCGGAACTTGCCGACGGCCTTGCCCGACTGCACGAGCAGCGTCTCGTTCCCTTCGAGCGACTCCAGCTCCCGCACGATGACGTCGAACGCCGGCCAGTTCCGCGCGGCCTTTCCGGTCCCGCCGTAGACCACGAGATCCCGCGGCCGCTCCGCGACGTCGGGGTCGAGGTTGTTCATCAGCATGCGGAGCGCCGCCTCCTGCACCCAGCCCTTGCAGCGAAGCGTCGTCCCTCGCGGTGCGCGGATCTCTCTCGGCTCGCTCATCTTCGCCCTCCGCGGCCCGGGGTCTCAGGGATAGCCGACCATGCGCCCGGTCTCCGGGTCCCAGAGCTTCTGCGCGAAGCAGGCGCGGATGTCGCGAAGGCGGAGCGACGTGCGACCGAGCGGACGCTGCAGCTCCGGGATGCCGGCCATCGCTTCGGGCAGGCGATAGAACGGGATGCCGGGGTTCAGGTGGTGGACGTGGTGGTAGCCGATGTTGCCCGTGAACCAGTGCATCAGCGGCGAGAGCTCCATGAAGCTCGAGCTCTCGAGCGCGGCGCGCGAGTAGTCCCAGTTCTCGCGCGGCTGGACGTTGATCTCCGGGAAGTCGTGCTGGGCGTAGAAGAGATACGCGCCCGTCGCCGTCGCGACGAAGAGGGGCAGGAAGTACGCGAAGAAGAAGGTCCAGAAGCCGAAGGCCCACGCGATCGCGATCGA
>JBBSAT010000074.1:0-27990 GCA_038252025.1 Polyangiales bacterium
GAATCCATCGGCTCGCTCGGCAGTCCGCTCCCGTCCGTGCTCGAAGCGAGCACTCCCGTACGCGGGCTGCCGCGCGAGCACTCCCGCCTGGGGGAATCCATCGGCTCGCTCGGCAGTCCGCTCCCGTCCGTGCTCGAAGCGAGCACTCCCGTACGCGGGCTGCCGCGCGAGCACTCCCGCCTGGGGGAATTCCTCGCCGTCGGCGGCGCGACGCTCGTGCTCTTTCCGCTCGCCTGGCTCTTGCGGACGAGCGTCGGGCTCGACGCTGCCGAGCTCGCCGTCGGCTTCACGATGTTCCACGCGGCGCACTTCCTGAACGACCCGCACTTCTCCGTCACCTACCTGCTCTTCTACGAGAAGGCGCGAGAGCGCGCGTTCGGCAGCGGGCTCGGTCCCGCGCAGCGCGCGCGCTACCTCGTCGCTGGGCTCGTCGTTCCCGCTGTGCTCGCCTCGTGGGCCGCCATCGCGCTGGTGACGCGCTCTGCGCAGACGCTCGGCTGGATGGTGCAGCTGATGTTCCTGCTCGTCGGCTGGCACTACGCCAAGCAAGGCTTCGGCGTGCTCACGGTGCTCTCGTCACGGCGTGGCGTTCGCTTCAGCGACATCGAGCGGCGGATCATCCTCGCGCACTGCTTCGCGGCCTGGGCGTTCGCGTGGGCCAACCCGGCGAGCGCCGCGGGCGAGTTCGAGGAGAAGGGCGTCGTCTACTGGGCGCCGGCGCACCCTCGCTGGCTCGAGCTCACCACGGGCGGCGTGCTCGCGCTGAGCACGATCGCGCTCATCGTGGCGCTCGGGACGAAGTGGCGCCGCGAGGGGCGCTTGCCGCTCACGCCGCTCGTCGGCTTCCTCGTCACGATCTGGCTCTGGACGATCTTCACGGGGCTCGATCCCCTCGTGCGCTACGTGATCCCGGCGCTCTACTCGATCCAGTACGGCTACTTCGTCTGGCTGATGCGGCGCAACCAGGCGCGAGAGGCCGAGGGCCCGCCGACCTTCGGGCCTCCCGTCGCGGCGCGCCTCGGGATGCTCGCGTTCTCCGCCGTCGCCCTCGGCTGGGTGCTCTTTCGCGGCGCGCCCGCGATGCTCGACGGCACCTTCGCGCTCGGGACCGGAAGCGCGGACGCGCTCGGCCCGACGCCCTTCTTCGCCGCGTTCTTCGTGGTGGTGAACATCCACCACTACTTCATGGACCACGTCATCTGGCGTCGAGAGTGCCCGGAGACGAGGTACCTGACGACGGACCCCGCGCCGCACGCGCGAAACCAGGGCGCGGGCGACGAAGGGCTCGAGGCCGAGACGTACTAGCTCTTCGCGGCAGCGGCGGCCGGCTTGGCCTTGGCCTTCGCGGGCGCGGCGGCGGCCTTCGCGGGCGGCGCCTCCGCGGCTGCGACCTGCTTGGCGCGCCACGCGGCGAGCTGGCGAGTGCGGCGACGCTTCTGTGCGACGCGAACGGGACCGTCTTGGGGCTGGCTCATATGCGCGGGACTCTACCTCCGGGGCCGCACCTTCCCAAGCGGGTTCGCGCATCACGCGGCCCACGGTGAAAATGGCATCCGGTGTCGATAATCTTTGACACTGGGTGCCGTTTTGCTAGACCACCGGCCGTGGAGGTTCCGATCGAAGCCGGCCTGCGCGAGAAGAACACCGAGGAGCGCCGCGCGGCTCTCGTCGAGGCTGCGTACGCGCTCTTCGCGCAGAAGGGCTACGCCGCGGCGACGATGGACGAGGTCTCGACGCGGGCCGGCCTCTCGCGTCGCACCGCCTTTCGGTACTTCGCGAGCAAGGAAGATCTCGTCTTCCCGCATCGCGAGGCGCGCCTCGCTCTCCTGAACGCGCTGCTCGCGGCGCGCGCGGGCGAGACGCCGTTCGAGACGGTGCGCCGCGCCTGCCTCGCGCTCGCGCGCCACTATCAAGAGGACCGCGCGAACGGGCTGGCGCAGTTTCGCATCGTGGAGAGCGAGCCCTCGCTCCTCGGTCGCGAGCTCCAGTTCGATCGACACAGCGAGGAGGCGATCGAGCGCGCCTTTCTCCGCACGGACATCAGCGCTCGCGCGCGCAGGCGTGCGCGCGTGCGGGCCGCCGCGGTGATCGGCGTCGTGCGCGCGACGCTCCGCGAGTGGCTCGAGGGCGGCGCCACGAGCGACCTCGTGCGGCTCGGCCGCGAGACCCTCGCCGATCTCGAGCACGGCTTCGGCGACACGAGCGACTGAACGAAGGGAACGAGACATGACGACGACGACGATTCCAGCGAAGGGCCTCCCCAAGGACGACGTTCTTCGCGCCCTCGAGGACTTCCGGTCGAAGGACGTGCCGTGGCGCGAGGGCAAGGCCTTCGGCTACGTCTTCGACGCCAAGCACGAGGCGCTCGACGCGGGCAAGAAGGCCTACCTCGCGTTCCTCAGCGAGAACGGGCTCGACCCCACGTCGTTCCCGAGCCTGCTCCGCCTCGAGAACGAGGTGATCCGCATGTGCGCGAACCACGTGCACGGCGACGAGAAGGTCGTCGGCAACTTCACGAGCGGCGGGACCGAGTCGATCATCCTCGCGATGAAGGCCGCTCGCGACTGGGCGCGCGTGAATCGGCCCGAGGTGAAGACGCCGCGCATCCTGGCCTCGGTCACCGCGCACGCCGCCTTCCACAAGGCCGCGCACTATCTCGGGCTCGGCATCGACACGTTCGCGGCCGATCCCGACACGCACCGCGCCGACGTGAGCGCGGGCCGCGCGGCCATCACCTCGGACACCATCGCGCTCATCGGCTCGGCGCCCTCGTACGCGCACGGCGTCATCGACGACATCCCCGGCCTCGCGGCGCTCGCGAAGGAGCACGGCCTCTGGTTCCACGTCGATGCGTGCATGGGCGGCGTGCTCCTGCCCTACATGGAGAAGCTCGGCGAGAGCGTCGCGCCCTTCGACTTCCGTGTTCCGAACGTGTGGAGCATGTCGATGGATCTCCACAAGTACGGCTTCTGCCCGAAGGGCGCGAGCGTCGTGCTCTATCGCGACAAGGCCCTGCGAAAGCACCAGATCTACGCGTGCGCGGAGTGGACCGGCTACACGATCGTCAACGCCGCGGTGCAGAGCAGCAAGAGCGGCGGTCCGCTCGCGGCGGCCTGGGCGACGATGATGTGCATGGGCGAGGACGGCTATCTCGGCCTCACGAAGGCCATGCGCGACGCGACCAAGCGCTACGCCGACGGCATCGCGGCGATCCCCGGGCTCGCGCTCCTCGCCTCGCCCGACATGACGCTCATCGCCTTTACCTCGGACGAGTTTCACGTCTTCCATCTCCCTGACCTGATGAAGAAGCGCGGCTGGTACATCCAGCCGCAGCTCGGCTTCGGCCCGCACCGCGAGAACGTGCACCTCTCGGTGACGGCGGCGAACGTGCCGCACGTCGACGCGTTCCTCGCCGATCTGCGCGCGTCGGTCCTCGAGGCGCGCGAGCTCCCGAAGGACGGGTCGATGAAGGACATCGCGATGATGGCCGCCTCGATCGATCCCGCGAAGCTCGACGACGCGGCCTTCGCGCGCTTGCTCTCGCTCGCCGGGATGCAGGGCGCGGGCGTGCCGGAGAAGTCCGCGCCCATCAACCAGATCTTGCAGGAGCTCCCGAGGCCGCTCGTGAAGGCGATCCTCGTTCAGTTCCTCAACGAGCTCTTCGACTGAGCGCCGCGAGCGCTGCGAGCGCTGCGGCCGTCTCTCTCGGGCATCGCTGCAGCACCAGATGCGGCGCTGCGAAGGACTGAACGCGGAGGCTCGGCACGAGGGCACGTAGCTCGTCGACGAGCTCTCGGCGAACGAGACCATCCTTGCTCGCCGCGAAGTAGCTGACCGGCACGCGGATCTCGGAGAGCTGGGCCGACACGTCGACGTCGAGCGCCGCGCGCACGCGGGTCGCGAGGACGTGCCCTTTCACGGTGCCCACCGACCTCCGGAACGAGGCGAGGAGCTCGGGCGGCGCGTCGCGTCCCGCGAGGAGACGGCGCACGACGAACGCGGGAGGCGCCACGCTGAACACGATGTCGCTCACCAGCGGGCGGAGACGAGCCAGCCACGGCGGCGCCGGGTGTCGGTGGAACGTCCCGACGAGCACCAGCGCACGGAGGCCCGGGGGATGCTCGGCGGCAAGACGGATCGCGAGCGGCCCCGAGAAGGACTCTCCGAGCAGCACGAAGGGCTCGCTCGGTAGCTCGGCGCGCACGAGCGGGAGGAGGCCGTCGTAGTCGAGCGCCCGATCGCGCGGGTAACGCACGACGCGCGGCGAGAGGCTCGATGGCAGTGCCGCGAGGAGCGGCCCGAACTGATCACCCGTGCCGTCGAGACCCGGCAGGAGCACGAGCGATGTCGGCGTCCTCGCTTCGTTCTCTGTCGCCTTGCTCATCGCGCGTCCAACATCTCTCGGGTCCTCCCCCGTATGCTGTAGGCCGTCGCGAGCAAGTCACAGCCCGAGACCTCGCGAAACGGAGACTTTCGACGCTTTTCTCGCGAGCGGATGTCGAGTCGTGACGGTCGGCTCCGACCTTGGTAACAGAGCGTGGGAAGTCCCCGGCTCGAACCAGGAGAAGGTCATGAAATTCATTTTGATGATGAACACCCCGAGCGGCGGCCCCTACCAGATCGCGAGCTGGCCGCAGAAGGACATTCACGCGCACATCCAGTTCATGAAGAGGTTCGGACAGAAGCTGAAGGACGCCGGTGAGCTGGTCGCGGCCGAGGGCCTGAGCGGTCCCGATCGAGCCAAGCTCGTCCGCGCTGGCGCGGACGGAAAGCCGATCACCGATGGCGTGTTCCCCGAGTCGAAGGAGTTCCTCGCGGGCTACTGGATCGTCGACGTCGAGCGCGCCGAGCGTGCGTACGAGATCGCGGCGGAGGCTTCGCTCGCGCCAGGGCCGGGCGCCAAGCCCCTCCACCTCTCGATCGAGGTGCGCGAGGTGATGAGCGCACCGCCGCGCGACCTCACGTCGTGAGCCTCGCGCCGCCGATCCGCATCGAGGCGCTCCTGCGCGAGCTCGCGCCGGAGGTCCTCGCTGCGGTGATGCGGCGGCTCCGTGACTTCGGCGCCGCAGAAGATGCGGTGCAGGAAGCCCTCGCAGCGGCAGCGACGCAGTGGCCACGCGAGGGAGTGCCTGACGATCCACGTGCATGGCTGATCCACGTCGCCGCACGGCGGGTCACCGATCACCTTCGCTCGGAGGCCGCGCGCCGAAAGCGCGAAGAGCTCGTGGTCGCGCTGATCTCGCCCGAGGATCAGCTCGCGCTCGGACCGGACGAAGACGCGAGCGACGGCGACGACGCCCTGCTCCTTCTCTTCATGTGCTGCCATCCAGCTCTCACCCCGGCGTCGGCCATCGCGCTCACGCTGCGCGCGGTCGGTGGTCTGACGACGCGAGAGATCGCGAGCGCGTTTCTCGTGCCCGAGTCGACCATGGCCCAGCGCATCAGCCGCGCGAAGGAGACCATCCGCGCTTCCGGCGCGGTCTTCGAGCGACCTCTGCCCGCCGATACGGCGGCCCGTCTCGGAGCGGTGCTCCACGTCCTCTATCTCGTGTTCAGTGAAGGCTATGCGGCGAGCTCGGGTGACCAGGTCCACCGCGTCGATCTCTCGGGGGAGGCCATTCGGATCACGCGGCTCTTGCGCGAACGGCTGCCCGAGCGGAGCGAGGTCACGGGCCTGCTCGCGCTGATGCTGCTCACCGACGCACGACGAGCGGCGCGCACCGGGCCCGCCGGGGAGCTCGTCCCGCTCGATGCTCAGGACCGTTCGCTCTGGGATCGCGTGGCGATCGAGGAAGGGGTCTCCCTGGCCGAGCAGGCCATCTCGAGCGGCCCGGTAGGGAGCTACTCGCTCCAGGCGGCCATCGCCGCGCTGCACGACGAGGCGCGCAGCACGGACGCGACGGACTGGCCACAGGTCATGGCGCTCTATCGCCTGCTCGCCAGCCTCGACGACAACCCGATGGTCACGCTCAACCTCGCAATCGCCATCGCGATGGTGGACGGACCGGCCGCAGGCCTCGCGCTGCTCGCGGAGATCGAAGGCGACCCGCGCATCGCCTCGAGCCATCGCCTCGACGCGGTGCGGGGCCACTTGCACGAGCGAGCCGGCGCGATCGATCGCGCAGTCACTCACTACCTTCGAGCGGCGGAGCGCACGGCCAGCGTGCCGGAGAGGAACTATCTCCTCATGCGTGCAGCTCGCCTGCGAGAGATCCTCGAAGGCTGATGGCATCGAACGCTCTCTCGGAACAATCGGACCGGCGCCGACCGTTCCTGGCGACATGGTGCGTTGGATCGCCACGGTCGCTCTGGCGTGCGCGCTGCTCTCCCGACCCGCGGCAGCGCAGTGCGACACTCAGCCTTCGTTCAGTGAGCTGCCGGACGAAGCGCCAGCGATCTCCGGGTCACCGGAAGCGACGATGCTGCGCGCTGCGGCGATCGAGGCGCTCTCGACGGCGGATCCCACGCGCGCCGACGCGATGTTCGCGCTGGCCGAGGCGTACCGAGCCACGGGCGCGCGCCCGCAGGAGATCCGCACGCTCGCGCGTGTGGTGCGCGACCACCCCGACGACCCGCACATGGACCGCATCCTGTTCAGGCTCGGGCGCGCCCTCTTTGCGACGGGCCAAGAGGACACGGCGCGAGTCGTGCTCATGCGGCTGATCGGCTCGCACCCGGCGAGCGAGTACGTGCAGGCGGCGCTCACCACGTTCGGTGACTTCTACGCAGCGGAACGAGACCTCGAAGCGGCGCGGCAGTTCTACACGCGTGCGATCGCGGCGCCGGGTCGATGGACGGTGTACGCGCACTACCGGATCGCATGGGCGCGCGCCGGGCTCGGCGATCTCGAGGGCGCTCGCTCGCTCGACGACGCGCACATGGCCCTCGGCGCGCAAGGTGCTCTCGTGCCTCAGCTTCTCCGGCGCGCGATCGATCTGGATCGTCCTCGGGTGATCGCGCTCGGTCACTGCCCCTGACACCTCGCGTCGGGCTCGCTCGCAGACACTCACTTGACGCAAAGCATCCTCGCGCTCAGTTGCGAGCACGGTCCTCCGGTCACGCCGGAGAACCCGTCGCACGGTCGGTACGGGCCGCATCGTGGCCGTTACGTAGCGCTTCACGCTGGGAAACGACACGGCGCGACCATTGTTGGTCACGCCTTGAGTCGCCGGGCATCCATCACTGGGTGCCCGGCGTTCTCACAGCAGGTCGACGGTGCTCAGTCGCAGGAGCGGCACGGCGTCGTGACGTGGGCGGCCGAGCCAAGGCCGATCAGCGGCAGGTTGGGCGCGCTCGCCATGTAGGCCGTGACGGTCTGCTCGCAGGCGGCGAGCGCCCCCGCCATCGTCGCGCCGTCGAAGAGCGCGTCGACATGACCGCCGGGGCCCGTGTACATCCGCGGCGCCACACCTGGCGGCGCAGCGCGGCGAAGGTCATCGGCCTCGCCCCGGACCCAGAAGTCGAAGCCGTCGGGCGTCGTGCTCGTCGGCAGCGCGCGGCTGTCCAGGCTGATCGACGCGAACACACACGCCGGGGACGTTCCTCGGACCTCGGCTGACATCGCCGGCGCGGGCGGCTCCGCTTCGGGCGCGGGCGGCTCCGCTTCGGGCGCGGGCGAGTCCGCTTCCACGACGCTCGTCTCGATCGGATCCGCGAGCGCTCCTCTCGTCTCTTCTGGCGGCGGTGTCGAGCCGCAGCCCATCCCGAGAGACGCGAGCACGAACAGCGCGCGACCCGCTCGCGAGCGTTTGGACCGAAGCGGGCTCATTCGAGCGCCGACGCCAGGCTGACGATGGGGTCGAGCACCATGCGCGCCGCGCTCCTCCGATCCTCGTCTTCGGCGATCCAGGCCGCCGCGGTGGGACCGAGCGCATAGTACGCAGCCACCAGCGCGCGGCCCGGCTCGCTCGTCATCAAGTGTCGATCGCGGAAGCGGCGCAGCACGGAGATGCGCGCATCCAGCGGTGTTCCGTAGGCCGCCGTCGCGACGAAGCAGGGCGAGACGGTCGTGAAGTGGATCGCGGTCGTCTCGAAGGCGGCCGACGCGATGGGGCCCGGCGTGTGACAGTCGTCGAACGCGCGGACGCCGACGTAGTAGTGAGTGAGCGGGTTGAGCCCGCCGAGATCGACGGCGATCTCGGTGCCCGCCGGATCGCCGAGCGGGACGACGAGCGCCTCGTCGTCGAGCGTCGCGGCTTTCGCGGGGCGTGCGTTCGCGAAGCTCGCCTCGTCGACGATGGGCGACGTGCCCACGCGCACTTCGTAGCTCGCGATCGGACGCGCGCTGGCCGGGACGACGAACGTGAAGTGAGCCCACTGGTGGGAGTGCCGCACGCTGGCCACGGGCGCGGCGGTCACCGCGTCCGGGACGGCAGGCATCGAGGCGATCTCGCAGCGACCGACGCAGATGCTCTCCGCGCTACAGAGGAGCGGCTCGGCGCACGGCCTCGCGCTCGTGCACTCGCGGCCGCAGTCCGCAGGCGGCATCGGCCCGGAGCACGGGTTCATGTCGGGCACGGTCACGCGGACGCGCGTGCCGTCGTCCCCTGCGCGCAGTCGATCGGCGCCGCTTCCGGGGTGCTCTACCGGATCGTCGACGATCGTCGCGTCCATCGCGCGGAGCTCACCGTCGAGGCCCGCGAGGTCGCCGTAGCCCTCGGGAGCAGCCGTCGTGAAGACGCCGCCGCCGACGCCGACGTACACGGGCACGCGATAGAGCACGGAGGGCTGACCGCGATAGGGGTAGCCCTCGCCGATCGCGAAGCCGTCCCACTCCCCCTCGGGGGCTCGCGGCGTCGGAAAGCGCTCGACGTCCCAGCCCGGCCCGTGATCGCCTTCGGTGTTCGCCTCCACGAAGATCACGTACTCGCCGTCGCCCCATCCGCGCGGCAGGTCGAACGTGATCGAGAGCGGAAGGTCGCGCGGCGGCGTCGCCATCGTGACGGCGTCGAGCTCCGGCATCACACGATCTCGGTCGTCCTGGAACAGGTGCACGTCGGCGTGGTCGCGGCAGCCCTCGCCGCACTCGACGTCGCCGCGCGGCGGGTAGAGCGAGCCGAGCGAGAGCGCGCGCATCCGCGAGGTGCCGTCGACCTCTTCCCAGGGCTCGCCGTAGCCGCTCGTGACATCCGCTTCCGTCGCGTAGCGGCCCTTGTTGCTGTTGAACACGCTCGCGCAGCTCATGGCGTCGAGCGTCTCGCCGCCCGTGAACGAGAGGCAGTAGTAGCCGTCGGGCGTGTTCGGGTTCGCGGGCTCTTCTCCGCCCGAGCGCGAGGCATAGCCTTCGGAGCTGCGGCCCGCGAAGATCACGCGCGGGAAGAGCGTGCCCGTCACCTCGAAGCGGCGGTGCGCCCAGAGCGGGAGCACGCCCTCGCGTCGACCGTAGGGCCAGTGGTAGCCGCTGTTCATCTGGAGCGCGCCGGGTCGGTTCGCGACCCCGCGGAAGGCGACCGCGTCGGTCAGCCGGATCGTGGCGAAGCGCGAGCCGTCGGCGCTCTCGATCCAGACCGCGAGCTGCGTGCGCACCGTCGGCGTGGCCTCGATGGTGAGGAAGCGCTGCTGGGCGACGGCCGGTGTGGAGACCGCGATGAGCAGGAGCGTCATCGCGAGTGAGCGAAGCATGAGGGGGCAAGAGTAGCCGGAAACCACCCGGCGGACAGGCCGTGTGCGACGATCGGGCTGCGATGCGAAGCGCTCGACCACCCTGTCTCTGGCTCGCCTGCGTCGGCCTCTTCGCTTGCGGCGCGGCCCAGCATGCGCCCGACAGCACCAACGCCGACGCCGACGCGGACACCATCCAGGATGCGGACGACCTCTGCCCGCTCGAGCCGGAGGACCTCGATGGACATCACGACGAGGATGGATGCCCGGACGACGACGACGACGGTGACGCGATCCTCGACGTGGACGATCTCTGCCCGTGCGACGCCGAAGATCGCGACGGCTTCGAGGACACGGACGGCTGCCCCGACCCCGACAACGATCACGATCGCATCGTCGACGCGTGCGACCTCTGTCCCAACGAGCCCGAGACGTACAACGGCGGCTGTGACGAGGACGGCTGTCCCGACACCGGGGGCATCTGCGTGGAGCGGTCGCGCATCCAGATCATCGAGTACGTGTACTTCGGCCAGAACCGCGCGGAGATCGCGCCCGAGTCGCTTCCTCTTCTCGACGCGATCGCTGGCGTCATGAACGGAAACCCACAGCTCACGCTGGTCGCGGTGCTCGGCCAGACCGAGCCGCACGAGCGTCAGCGAGAAGCGCTCGCGCGCGAGCGCGCCGAGGCCGTGATCGACGCGCTCGTGAGCCGCGGAACCGCGCGAGAACGCCTCGTCGCCGAAGTCGGAACGGGTGCTGCCGTCGCCACCCTCTCCCCCGAGCGGCAGCGGCGTGTCGAGCTCGCAGTCCGCATCATCGACGGCGAGCTCCAACCGCTCACGCCCGAAGGCGAGCCGATCCCCGAGACCGACGGGCGCTGCGTGCGGGCCGCGTGCGTGGTCGCCGTCTGCACGCCGACGGTCACGCCCTCCGCCTGTTGAGTTGAGTTGAGGTGAGCTTCCGCTACGGCTCGGCGCCCGGGTTGTGCCACCCACCGTGGCTTCGGGTCAGCGCATCCGCGAGCTCCGGGCCCCAGCTTCCGCGCGCGTAGGGAAGCGCGCGCGGGTGCTTCGTGAGCACCCCGCCGAGCGCCGCCCATGCTGCCTCGACCGCATCCTCTCGCGTGAAGAGCGCCCCGTCTCCGGCCATGGCGTCGCTCAAGAGCCTTTGGTAGGGCGACTCGGCGCCGAGGAATTCCTCGATCAGGTGGAGCTCCCGCTGCTCTCCCAGGAATTCCTTGCCAGGGACCTTCACGCGCGCCGCCAGAGCGATCGCGGCCTTGGGTGAGAGTCGGAATCGAAGATAGTTGGTCTCTCCGGCCTTCGGGTTCGAGTCACCGAACAGCGCCGCTGGCGGCGCCTTCAGCTCTACCACCACCTCTGCCGCCGTCTCCGGGAGACACTTGCCCGAGCGCAGATACCAGGGAACTCCCTGCCATCGCCACGAGTCGATGAAGAGGCGCATCGCACAATAGGTCTCGACGTCGGAGTCTTTCGCGACGTTCTTCTCCTTGCGATACCCCACGTATTGTCCGCGCACGACATCGCGCTTCGTCAACGGCCTGATGGCTCGAAAGACCTTGGCCTTCTCGGTGTGGACGGCGCCGTAGTGTCGATCGACGGGTGGCTCCATGGCCAGCAGGGCGACCAGCTGAAACACGTGGTTCTGGATGACGTCGCGCAGACAGCCGGCGGTCTCGTAGAACGCGCCGCGATCCTCGACCCCGAACTTCTCTGCCAGGGTGATCTGCACGCTCGATACGTAGTTGCGGTTCCAGATCGGCTCGAGGAACGAGTTGGCGAATCGGAAGTACAGAATGTTCATGATCTGTTCCTTCCCCAGGTAGTGGTCGATCCGGAAGATGGAGTCCTCGGGGAAGACCGAGCTCGCAACCGCGTTGAGCGCGCGCGCAGAGGCGAGGTCGCGTCCAAACGGCTTTTCGACGATGACGCGCCCCTGACAATCGGGGTGGCCCGCCGCCAGGCGCATGTGGCCGAGCCCCTCGATCACGGTCGAGAACGCGGATGGCGGGATGGCGAGGTAGTAGGCCGGACGCCGGGCGTCTCCGAGGGCCTTCTCGAGCGCCGCGAACGTCTCCGGGTCGTTGTAGTTTCCCGAGACGTATCGGAGGAGCCGCAGAAGGCGCTTCAACGTCGACGGCTGAACGGTGATCCCGGACGCCTCGATGCTCTCGGTCGCGCGCTTACCCAGGTCGGCAGCGGTCATCTTCGGGCGGGCGACGCCGATGACGGGAACGGTCAGCGTGCCGCTCTTCACCATCCCGTAGAGCGCAGGGAAGATCATCTTGTGGGCCAGGTCTCCGGTCACACCGAACACCACCAGCGCGTCGGACGGCTTCGGCTGGTCGCTCTTCTTCGTCATCTCGAGACCTTCCTCCGCGCACCTGCGGCTGCGCGTCGAGAATCAGCATGCTGCTCACGGCAGGCGGGCGCCAGGTCGTCACGACCCGCTACAGTCGTGGCATGCAGGCTGCCGATCGAGATCCCTCCGAGCGCGCGCGAGCGCGTTGGTCGCTCGCCACAGGTGCGGCAGCCGTGATCCTGTCCGTGCTTCTCGGCGAGCTCCTCGCGGCGCGTCAGAACGCCCCGTTCGCGATCGACACGGCGTGGATGGCCGATATCGTCGCGCATCGGAGCGCGGCGCTCTCGACGTCGTCGCTCGTGATGAACTTCATCGGCGGTGGCTGGTTCGGTGTCCTCGTGGTGCCCAGCCTGAGCGTGCTCGGGCTCGGGCTCCTTCGCCGGCGTGAGGCGGCGACGTACTACGCGATGGCAGCGGTCGCGAGCGCGCTCGCCACACAGCTCCTCAAGCACTTCTTCGATCGTCCGAGGCCACCGGAGATGCAGGTCTTCAGCGACCTCGGCTCGTTTCCCTCCGGGCACGTGGCGAACGCTGCGATGATCGCCGTCGCGCTCGCGATGGTGTTTCGCCGACCGTGGATCTTCGCCCTCGGTATCGCCTACACGATCCTCATGGCGCTCAGCCGCACGTATCTCGGAGCGCACTGGCTGAGCGACACGGTCGGTGGCGCGCTGCTCGGCGCCGGCGTGGCGATCCTCGTCTCGGCTCCGCTCGCGCAGCGGCTCGATCGCGAGCGCACGGCGTCCGGGCCTACGCGCTCGGCGTGACGCGCTCGAGGAAGCGCGCGACGAGCAGCATGCGACGCCCGTCGTCGAACATGACCTCCATCTTCGGCGGGTCCGTGGCGATCTCGTCGAGCACGGTGCCCTCGCCGAAGCGCGCATGGCGAACGCGGGCGCCCGCGCCACGCGCCATCGAGTAGTGAATGGGCGTACCGCCGACGTCGTGACGGGGCGCGATCGGGAGAGGCGACGCCGAACCGCCGAGGAGCCGCGCGATCGCACGGATGGCCCCCGTGCCTCGCGCGACGGCAGCTCGCATCGGTTCGCTCGCCTCGAGGATCACGACGCGCGGCACGGTGCCGTCTCGGCCCGCACGGGGATCGTCACGGTCGAGCCGGTCCGGATCGCGCTGGGAGAGATCACCCGCTCCGGTCGCGGCCCAGCGACCGCGCGCATCGGCCTCGACCAGGAGGACCTCGGCACCGTCGTGGATCGCGAGGTAGACGGCATCGCAGCCGAGCCGGCGAGCGAGCCCCACGATGCGCGGCTCCCTCGAGCCTGCCGGCCGTTCGAGGAGGAGCTCGGGAGGGAAGGTCTCGAGCACCGTCCATCCGGGCGCGCCGCGGCGCCACCAGCCGATCTGCGTGCGGATGCCGTCGATGCCGTAGCGCTCCTCCGCGAGCAGCTCACGCAGCGCGGTACCGATCGACTCTCCGTCTTCGGTCCTCAGGTAGAACGTGTTGGCCGACTCGCCCATCGAGGCCTCATCTCACCCGAAGCGCGTGACGAACGCGAGGTGGAGCTCGCTCCCGGGCTTGTCGAGCTCTCGCGCGCGGCGGCCCGTCTCGAGCTCGGTGACGACGATGCGATCGCCGTCTGCAGCGAAGCGCGCGTGCCACTCCTTCACCGAGATGCGCAGGCCCTTGCTGTCCTTCTTGATCCGGCGGTACGCGTGCGCCTGCGGGCCGAGCGCGAGCGCGGCGAGGAGGCGATCGCGCAGATCGACCTCGTGCTCCTTCAGCCAGGCGAGCTGAGCTTCCGCGCGCGGCGAGAGCGTGACCGTCCAGGTCGGCCGTGGATCGGCCGGGCGCTCTCCGCCCGGGAGCGCGCCCTCCGGCGGCTCGAGCCAGCCCGTGCGCGCCGACGGGATCGCGTCGGTCCACGGCACGTAGGGCTTCAGGTCGAGCACCGGCGTTCCGTCGACGAGGTCCACGTCCTCGACCTCGATCACGAGGCCCGAGACCGACACGATCTTCATCACGCTCAGGCCGATCGGGTTCGGTCGGTGAGGCGATCGCGTCGCGAGCACGCCGCGCTTCCGCTCGCTGCGCGGCGGCTGCACCTTCGGCCGCCAGCCCTCGGCGCGGTGGAACCAGAAGATCACCCAGAGGTAGTCCCACCCGAGCAGATCCTCGATCGCGTCCTCGAGGTTCTGGCCGTTCACGAGCTCGATCCGGCCGCGCACGCCCTCGGCCGCCCGCGGCTGGCGAGGCGCCTCGGCGAGCTCCGCGAAGGGGCTCCGCACCACGCCGATCGGCCGGACGACGAGGTCCTTCACGTCGACTCGCCTCCCGCGCGGCGGATCACGAGCTCCGCGAGGAGCGCGTCGACGCCGAGCGGCGGGGCGACCCCGTGGCTGACCTCCGGGTGCGCACGCATCGCCTCGTCGACCATCCTCGGGATGTCCTCGGTCGAGTGCCTCCCGGCCGCGAGGAAGTAGGGCACGACCACGATCTCCATCGCCCCCGCGCGGACCAGCTGCGCGAGGCCCTCCGCGATGCCTGGCGGGGCGAGCTCCATGTGGGCGAAGCCGACGAGCGCGCCTTCTCCGAGCTTCTCTCGCACGAGGTCGGCGATGGCCTCGAGGCTCTCGTTCGCCGCGGCGTTCCGGCTCCCGTGATCGACCAGCAAGATGCCCCGCGCGCCCATCCGCGCACTCTGCGGCACACGAGGCTTGTCCGGAAGGCCGAAGCCTACGTACATTCCGCGGAACCCGGGCCCCTTCGCGTTGTCATCGACACCACGCGAGGGTCTTTGTGGAGCGTGCACGTTCTCTCACCGAGCTCGAGCACGCTGCCGCGGAGGCTGCGGGCTTTCACATCCCGATGCCCGAAGGCTATGAAGAACAGCTCGTGGAGCGCCTCAAGCGGCGCGACGAAGCTGCGTTCAACGAGCTCGTGCGCGGCTACGACCGGCGCGTGTTCCGCCTCGTCTTCCGGATGCTCAACGACCGGATGGAGGCCGAGGACGTCACGCAGGAGGTCTTCATCACCGTCTTCAAGGCGATCGACAGCTTCCGCGGCGACAGCAAGCTCTCCACGTGGATGTTTCGCGTCGCGACCAACCACTGCAAGAACCGGATCAAGTACCTCGACCGCCGCGCGCGCGGGAAGAAGAGCGAGCTCGACGAGCTGAGCGAGCACGGCGCCGTCGAGAGCGCGAGCATGTCGAGCTCGGCCCAGGTCGCGCGCCCCGATCAGCAGGCGGAGGCGAACCAGATCGAGACGATCGTCCGGGCCGCCATCGCCGAGCTCGACGAGGACCAGCGCGAGCTCGTGATCCTCCGCGACGTCGAGAACCTCAGCTACGAGGAGATCCAGCAGATCACCGGCCTCCCCGAGGGGACCGTGAAGAGCCGGCTTCACCGCGCGCGCCTCCAGCTCGCGAAGGCCGTGCGCAAGGCCGACGGCTCGCTCGCCGAAGGCGACGGGGTCAAGAAGAAGAAGCCATGAGCGCGATGACCGACGACGACGTTCGCGACCGCTTCAGCGACGCGATCGAGGGCGAGCTGAAGGACGAGGACCTGAAGGCGTTCGAGTCCGCGCTCGAGAAGAGCGACGAGCTCCGCGAGGAGTACGAGTCGTTCCGCGCGATGATGCGCGGCACCACCAAGCTCGCCGTCGACACCGAGGCCGAGGTCGACGAGAAGGCGCCCGAGATCCTCGCCGCCGTGCAGGACCGCATCCACAAGCGCAGCAAGGGCCGCTTCTATCGCGACCGCTTCTCGCGGCAGTCGAGCGGACGCAGCTCGACCGCGCTGATCGCGATCGTCGTCATCCTCACGCTCGCGGCGGCCGCGCTCGCGCTCCAGAACCTGGTCGTGATCGAAGACGCGCCCGCGATCCGAGAGCCCGCGCCCGCCGTGCCGCCCGCGGTCGAGGCGCCTCCGCCCTCGGAGCTCGAGCCCGAGAGCTAGACCCCGGCGCTCTAGCGGCCCGACTTGGCCAGGCGCTCTTCGACCATGCGGTCGGCGACCTTGCCGGGCGGCTCGTTCGTCTTCTTCGCGCGCTCTTCGATCTCGAGGATCGTGTCGAAGATCCCCATGACCTTCGCGCGCACGGCGCCCTCGTCGTAGGGCACGCCCGGTGCGGCGGCCTCGGCAGCGACGTTGTAGAGCCCGCCCGCGTTGATCGCATAGTCGGGCGCGTAGTGGATCCCCCGCGCGACGAGCGCTTCGCCATGGCGCGGCTCGGCCAGCTGGTTGTTCGAGGCGCCGGCGACGACCTTCACCTTGAGGCGCGGGATCGTCGCGTCGTTCAGGATCGCGCCGAGCGCGCAGGGCGCGAACACGTCCGCGTCCACGTCGAAGATCGCGTCGGCCGACACGCTCGCCGCGCCGAACTCGCTCTTCACGCGCTCGACGCGCGCCGGATCGACGTCGGTCACCGTCAGCTTCGCCCCGAGCGCGTGGAGCTCCTTGCAGAGGTAGTAGCCGACGTGGCCGACGCCCTGGACGCTCACGCGCACGCCGTCGAGCGACTTGCGTCCGAGCCCATGCTGGACGGCGGCCTCGAGCCCGCGGCGCACACCGAGCGCGGTGAAGGGCGACGGATCTCCAGATCCACCGTGCTCGACCAGGACGCCCGTGACGTGCTTCGAGACGCCGCGGATGGTCTCCATGTCGGCCACGCCCGTGCCGCTGTCCTCGGCCGTGATGTAGCGACCGCCGAGGCCCTCGACGAAGCTCCCGAACGATCGGAACAGCGCTTCGCGATCGAACTGGCCGGCCGGCTTCAGGATCACGCTCTTGCCGCCGCCGTGCGGGATCCCGCTGATGGCCGCCTTGTACGTCATCCCGCGCGCGAGCCGGAGCGCGTCGATCAGCGCGAGCTCCTCGTGCGGGTACGAGATGAAGCGACAGCCGCCGAGCGAAGGCCCGAGGCGCGTGTCGTGGATCGCGACGATCGCGCGAAGGCCCGTGCGCGGATCGCGCGCGAAGTGAACCTCGCCGAACTCGAGGTGTGCCAGATGCTCGAAGACGTTCACAGCGGCCTCCCGTTGCCCGAGCGCGTCGGACGAGGCTGGGTTAGCGCGCCCTGCACATCGAGCAACGACGCAGCGCGTCGTGAACCACACGCTCGCGCACCTGGGCCCGCACCTCTGATAGCGTCCCGTTCGCATGTGGCTCCGTGCGGTGCTGCTCTCGCTCGCGGTCGCCTCGGCGGCATCGCCTGCGCGCGCGCAGGATCCGGCCGACGACGCGGCGCGCTGTCTCGACTTCGGCGCCGACGACGCGGACGTCACAGCCCGGATCGCCGACATCCGGGCCCGCATCGCGCATCACGAGCCCGACACCCGCCACTGGTTCACGGCGTGGTCCACGGTGTTCGGTGCGCTGCTCGGTGCCGAGCTGACGATCACGTTCACGGCGGCCACGGACGGAGCGCGCGTCGACGGGATCGTCTCGACGGTCAGCGTCGCGCTCGGCCTCGTGACCCAGCTCATCGCGTTCCCGCCGACCCTCGGCGCTGGCGGACACCTCGACGCGATGCCCGAGTCGAGCCCGGACGAGCGCCTCGCGAAGCTCGTCGTCGCCGAGCAGCTCCTGCACCGCGCTTCCGACGCCGTTCACTTCGCGCAGGGCCCCATCGGCCCGATCCTCTCGGGCCTCTATTCGATCGCGGCGAACAGCCTGCTCCTCATCGCCTTCTCGCGGACCGTCGCGGCGTACATCGGCGTCGTCGGCGGGCTCATCCTCGGCCAGGGCCGGATCCTCTCGGCGCCCGACGGCATGGCGCGCGAGTGGCGCACCTATCGAGCGGCCCACGCGGACGCAGGCTGCGCGCTTCCCGTCGGGGGCGGGAGCGCCGCGTCGCTCGACTGGCGGGTCACGCCCACCGCCACGATGGGTGGGGCCGGGCTGTCTTTCGGCATGACGTTCTGACTTGTACCTGAGTGCTCGCCGAGCCGGCCGCGTGAGTGCTCGCCGAGCCGGCCGCGGACGGTCGTGCTCGCCGCGCGCACGGACGGTAGGGGCCGCCCCGCGAGCCGATTTGAGCATCGCCTCGCCGCGCCGCGGTAACATCCTCGTCATGCGGCTCCTCCTCACGGTCACGATGATCACCGCGCTCTCGGGCTGCGGCCCCTCGACCACGCGGCCGGGCCCGCTGTACGAAGGCCGCGCCGAGTCCGCGCCCACGCTCGAGTGCATGCCGGATCCGGACGTGACCGACGAGAGCTTCACCCTCCACATGCGGCGCGGGCGTGAGCTCGCGGAGGCCTCGTTCGAGGTGCCCGATCCGGAGATTCCGGCCGAGCACACCGCCTCCGCGCTGACGGCCTAGGCAGACGGCGGGCTGCGCGCGTGGCTCGAGAACAAGACGCACGCGGTCGATGCGGCGCGCGAGGAGCTCGACCTCGCGGCCGAGGAGGACCACCGCCAGCGGATCGTCGGCGGCGCGCTCGTCGGGCTGATGTTCGAGGACATCGCGCGCGTGCTCCGGTCCGTGCCGTCGCCCGACGATCTGGCGAACGAGCCCGAGATCCTGGAGGCCTTCCAGCACGTCATCGAGGGCCAGGCGCGACCCTACCTCGAGACCTCGCGGCGCGCCTACCACGCGTGCGCCCTGAACGCGCGCTGGCCCGAGAGCATGATGCACTGGGCTCGTTTCTGCCGTCGCCGCATGGATCGGCTCCCCGAAGGGCCCGACACCGCGGTCGAGGAAGACACGACCGAGGTCGAGGTGCTCGTCGATTGATCTGCGGGAAGCTGGCGTTCCCGCCCTTCCTCGCGGTAACGTCCGCCCTGATGCTGGATCGGGAGCTCGTCGAAGCAGTCAAGCTCGCACGCGAGGCTGGCCAGATCCTCCGCGAGGTCTACGCAACGGACTTCACCGTCCGTTACAAGGCCGAGGATGATCCGGTCACCGAGGCCGACACGCGCGTCAACGCGTTCCTCGTCGGCCGCCTGCGCGAGTCGTTCCCGATGGACCTCGTCATCGCGGAAGAGAACGAGCGCAAGGAGCGCCCGACGGGCTCGCGCGTCTGGTACGTCGACCCGCTCGACGGCACCAAGGAGTTCATCGCGAAGAACGGCGAGTTCTCCGTGATGATCGGCCTCGCCGTCGACGGCGAAGCGCGGCTCGGTGTCGTCTACCAGCCGACCGAAGACAAGCTCTACCGCGGCGTCGTGGGCGACGGCGCTTTCTACGAGGTCGGCGACAAGACCTACCAGCTCAAGGTCTCGGACATCGCCGAGCCGGACAAGCTCCGCCTCGTCGTCTCGCGCTCGCATCGGCCCGAGGGGACCGACGAGCTGAAGGCCGCGCTCGGCATCGAGAGCGAGATCGCCTGCGGCTCGGTCGGCCTCAAGGTCGGGCTCATCGGAGAACGTCGAGCCGACCTCTATGTGCACTTCTCGGACAAGACCGCGGCGTGGGATGCCTGCGCGCCGGACGCGATCCTCCGCGCTGCGGGCGGGACCTTCGTCGACCTCACGGGTCGCTCGATCGAGTATGGCGGGCCCGAGATCCAGAACCGCAAGGGTCTGCTCGCGACCAACCGCAAGAGCTTCGAGAAGATCCAGCCCGTGATCGCAAGCCTGGCCAAGAAGGCCGGGCTGCTTCCCGAGTAGCGGTTCCCCGCGAGCAGCGGGCTTCCCGAGCAGGTCGCCGGCAGCGGGTCGCCGAGCAGCGCGTCCTCTCCGACGGCCAAGGCGGCCCCGGCCGGAGTGGTTTACCCTAGCTATCGTGCACAGGGCGACGCTCGGCTTCGTTCCCATGTCGATCGGCTGGCGCCTGATCGGAGGCACGCTGCTCGGCGTCGCGTGGACGCTCGCGGCCGTCTTCCCCGTGGCGCGCGCCGTCGAGAGCGACGTGCCCGACACGGTGATGCTCGGCGTGATGTTCCTCGTCGCGATCATGCCGCCGCTCCTCGCCAGTCGGCGCCACTCGCTCGCCGCGACCCTCGCCTGGGACGAGCAGGCGATCACGCACCTCCTCGGCGGTCGCGTGAAGACCGCGATCGCGTGGAAGGACGCCACGCTCCGCACCGAGAGCCGCGGCATCGCACCCCGCCTCTTGCAGATCGTCGATCTCGACGGTCGGTGCATCTCGCTCGCCGCGGGCGTGGGCCTCGCTCCCGCATGGCTCCACGGACGCCGCATGATCGGCGCGGACCACGCGGACGCGCTCTTGGCGCTCGCGTCCCGGCTCGGTCGACCGATCGAGTCGGGGGTCGTCCGCGAGGCGGCCGACGGCCCACCGCTCGCGTGCGACTGGCTGCGGCTCCTTCCGATCGGGCTCGTCGGCTTCACGCTCGTCCTCCACTACCCGAGCGCACAGTCCCTCGTCGCGCTCCAGATGATGCTCGTCTGCACCATGCTGCTCGTCGCGCCCGTGCGACGCGTGATCGGTGCGGTCTCGCGCGTGCGCCCCGCCGAGTGGATCGCGTTCGAGGGCGACGAGCACGGCCTCGTGCGCGCGCGCCGCGTCGACGGAGGCCGGGTCCTCATCGACCTGAGCTCTGCCCACCATCCGGACGCGCTCGTCGCGATCCGGCGAGGCTTCGTCGGCGCGACGCTGAGCGAGCGGCCCGAGCGGCCTTCGAGCCCGTATCGCGACGGGCGGCGCGTGCTCGACGCGCTGCACGTCGAGACGCAGTCCGATCGCGTCCTTCGCTTCGAGCGCCTCCGTACTGCGTTCGTGGACCTCTTCGCGTACGGCGGGCTCTTCGCGATGTCGGTGGCGGCTGTCCTGGTGTCGTAGCGCCGATCCTGGCTACCCTGGGCTCCACCATGATGGACGCCAACTTCGACATCCCTCGCGCCGCCCGCGCTGCGGCCGCGCTCTCGAAGGATCCGGACGACACGCGGCACGTCTTCACCCTGATCGAGGCGCTCTCGGGCTCGACGCACGAGCGGCTCGTCCGAGGGTTCCGTCGCGATCCGGCGGGCCGCCGGCTCTTCGACGAGCAGCCGGATCTCCTCTCGTTGCTCTGCGATCGGGAGCGGCTCCGCGCGATGCCCGAGGGCTCGCTCGCGCACGCCTACCTGGCGTTCACGGACTCGGAGGGCATCACCGCCGACGGTCTCGTCGCCGCGAGCAAGGAGGGCCAGAAGGGCCAGAAGGGCCTTCACTCGCCGGGCTCCTGGGGCGCGTACGTCAGTCAGCGCATGCGCGACACGCACGATCTCTGGCACACGGTCACGGGCTACAAGGGAGATCTCATCGGAGAGGTCTCGTTGCTCGCGTTCAGCAACGCGCAGATCTGGAACCCCGGGATCTCGATCGTCGTCGGCGTCGGTGTGTTTCGCATCCGCGAGCTGCGCGTCCTCCGCGAGATCCTCGGCGGCCGGCGGCGAGGCCGACGCGCGGCGTGGCTCCCCGCGGTGCGCTGGGAGGCGCTCCTTCCCGTCTCACACGAGAAGGTACGCGCGCAGCTCGGCATCGAGCCCGTGGCGCCCTACGTCGAGATGCGCTCGAGCGAGCTCCGCGCGATGGGCGCGCTCGCACCCCGCGCGGCCTGAGCTCCCGTCAGCGTCCGGGCCACCACGCACGCGCGAAGAGGTCCGTGGCTGGGCGCCCCAGAGGAGTCGACGCGATCTTCGGAACCGCGCTCGAACCAGAAGGTGCGTTGGTGGCTCACATCAGGCCCACGAGTTGCACTGGTACGACCAGACTCGCTGGCTCGACGAGGGAGGCTGCCGATGATCGACATCGAGATGCAGGGGCGCAGCACGCTCCGGCGGGCGGTGCGCATCTACTGCGAGACGGTGCTCGAGCCTGGCTTTCGCCGCATCGGCGTGAGGTCGCGTGATCTCTCGCTCGCGGGGGCGCTGCTCGAGACCGAGGAGGTCGAGGCCGAGGTGGGCGACGAGGTCTTCCTCGCGTTCAAGGCGCCTCACACGAGGCTCTGGATCGACGCGCGCGCGCGCATCGTTCGCGTGCTGCACGGTCGTCGCCGCGAGGACGAGGGCCGTCTCGGGCTCGGCGTCGAGTTCATCGAGCTCGATCGGATCTACCGCGCGGTGCTCGACGGCGCGCTCAGACACATCCCGCCGCCGCTGCCCACGCGTCCGCAGCGCGAGACCTGGTCGCTGGTGACCGTCGACCTGTCCGACTGACCCTCTCACTCCGTTCCTCTCTGCCCCTGCGCGATCCGCTACCATCGTGCGATGATCCGCGCTCTCTTCGCCTTCGCCGCCTGTGCGCTCATCTCCGCTTGCAGCGCCGCGGGCGCCCCGAATCCGGGCGGGCCGCCGTCCTGCAACGTCGGGATCTTCGGCTGCATCTGCGTCTCGACAAGCTGCACGTGCACGGGCACCGAGACCTGCACTTCGACCTGTGGTGATCACTGCGCGGTCGCGTGCACGGGAGTCGGCGGCTGCACCGCGGCTTGCGGGATCGACTGCACGGCGACGTGCACGGGCACTCAACCATGCTCGTTCCACACCGGGATGGCGTCCGAGATCGCGTGTACGGGCACTGGCGGCTACGACACCACGTGCGAAGGCGGCGACTGCCATGCGACTTGCGACAGCACGGCGGGCTGCACGCTGCGCTGCCCGTCGGGCGGCGACTGCACGATGACCTGCATCACCCCGGTGACGGACTGCGGTGGCGGCGTCCAGGTCTGCGGCCGCGCTTGCCCGCCCACGCGTTGAGCCCGCCCGAGCTCGTCCGACGCAGCACGGGCATTTGCCGGAGCCGTGGTCGACTCAGCGACTCTCGATCGCGACCGCGAGCATGTGCCGAGCCGTGAGGAGATCGTCACCGCTGCGCACGCTGACGGAGTCGACCTCTGGAAACAGCGTGGTCGCGATGCTCCGCGCGTCTGCGTCGCCGCCGCGCGTCGAGAGGATGTGGAGGTACTCGTAGTCCTCGAGCCCCTCGCGGATCAGCGCCATTCGGATCGAGGCGACGGGAACGTCATCGGTGCCGCCGATGCGCTCCGTCGTCCCCGCATAGAACATCGTGCCGTCACCGGCGCCCGAGAACGCGCACTGGTCGTCCCACGCAGTGCTCAGCGCATACGCCGTATCGAAGTAGAGCTCACCCGTCACATCGTGCGTGAACGAGAGCCACTCCATCGCACGTCCTTGCACGGCCGACGCGTCGATGACGTACGAGGGATAGCCGCGCACGTCTTCGCCTGCGTTACCGCAGACGCCGCGGTCTCCGCCGCATCCATGCGATATACAGGACTGGTACCAGAAGAGCACACGGCGCGCGTCCCCGAGAAGCCAAGCGTCGTACGCGGAGCGTGGTTGGTATGGATAGCCGCTCTCGAGCGCGCGCGTGTAGTTGATGATCGGCACGAGGATGTCGACCGCGCTCGCGAAGCCGTTCGGCTCGGCATAGCGGAGCTGAGCGGTCACGAGCGGCCGCATGCCCCCTGTGCTCACCGTGCTCGCGCGATCGGTGATCACGGCGCAGCTTCCAGTGCCTGGACAGGTGCCCTGGCCCTCGGGCTCGTCCGTCGTGTAGTCGAAGAGCATCGCGCCCCAGCCGCGATCGGCGACGTGGTCCGTCATCAGCTGCGCGCGCGCCGTGCTCGGCGGGCCGTTGAACTCGACCTGGAGCGTCGTGAGCGCCGACCCCGTGAGGTGTCGGGTCGCCGTTCCGTCGAGCAGGCCGCCGTAGAGGTCGTCGAAGTGCACGAGATCGGCCACGGTGCGCGGGCCGAGATAGGTGCCTTGAACGCTCATCCGATACTCGAGCGCGAGCTGCATGTAGAGCGTCCGGTAGTGCTCGGTGAGGCGGTCGCCGTTGCCGTCCGGATCGGTGTCGGCGCATGCGTTCCACTGGCCTCCGGTCCACGCGCCGTCGTGATGGGCGACGCAGGGCGCGTCACCGGGGCCACCGAACACGGTGCGGAGCGTCGGCGTCGACGGCAGCGCGAAGTCGAACACGTGCAGGCGGATCGGGACGCGCGCGGTCTCGGTGCCGGCGACGATGTCGACCGCGCCCACCCAGTCGCCCGCGGGCGCGTCGGCGGGGACGAGCACGTCGATCCAGACCGCGCGCAGCTCACCCGCAGGGATGGCGATCGGGAGCGCGTTGCGCGGCTGATCGAAGATGAGGTCGACAGCGGGCACGAGCGCATCGGGCCAGGCCCCGGCGGCGCCCTCGACGCTGGACGGTGAGGCGACGTCGATGAGCCGCTCGGCGTAGACGAAGAGCTGACCCTCCGGGATCGTGGCGCCTCCGGGCCCCGTGAGGGCGCGCGGCGTGACGCTCGTGATCGTCCGGCCGCTCGCGCCGCCGTCGAAGGCGATCTGAAAGGGCTCCCACTCGTTCTGCGCGGCCTCGAGGATCGCGGCGCGTCCGGTCGGCAGCGCGCTCGAGGGTCGTAGCTTGAGCGTTCCGTGCGTCACGCCGATCCAGTCGGGCACATCGGCGCCAGCGTCGGGAAGCGGCGCGTCGATCGCGTCGCCATCGAGCCCGCCTGCGTCGTGAGCGGGGCCGACGTCGAAGGAGGCGTCACGCGTGGCGGGCTCGGGATGACCGCCGGGACAACCCGAGAGGACCGCGACGGTGGCGAGAAGGAGGCGCTTGGGCGGGCTCATGCACGCGATGGTCGAACGCGCGTGCGAGCACCGCAAGCGTCGCGGGCGCGATCACCTGCCGCCAGGCTCCTCACTTCACTTCGGACGGATGCAGCGGATGCGCTGCGCGCGCGCGGTGCGCCGGGATGACGGAGTCGACGTCGTCTTGCCCGACCTTCGGCGCGCGCCACACGTGGAGCACCCAGTAGACGAGGATCGAGACCGGCCCCGCGAGCACGAGCGAGGTCATCCACATCCCCCTCCGGCGGAGCCGCGGGTTCTGCCCGGCGAACGCGAGATACAAGGCGGTGAGGATGAAGTGACACGTGATCACGTAGAACGCGCCCGCGAAGAGCGCGGTCGGAACGGCGGGCGTGACGGCGAGCGCGTAGCTGCCGAGGACCAACGCTGCGGCGGGCATCGAGAACGTCCACACGCCGAGCGCGAGACGTGAGCGCGTGCTCCAGCGAGGGATCGCCTCGGTGCGCGTGACCCGTAGGTCGCTCGGCGGGGCGGTGACTTCGACGACGTTCATGAGGCCTTGCTTCCTGCGAGCGGGCGCTCGCCCGCAGGTTTGAGCAACGCATGTGCCGCAACGTGGGACGCCCCAAACGGCGCCTGACGCTCGGAGACCGCCGACGAGCGCCACGCGTGGGACAATCGGCCTCACGCCCGGGCGAAGAGGTTGGTTTCCACATCGTGCCCGATCCGAGCGCGAGGTACCGAAAATCCCTCATGACTTCATCCGGTTGAAACTGATTGCCCGCCCCCATGGGGCGATCGGTCGTGTGCGGCGGAGCGCCACCATCGACGATCCGGGGAGTGCGTGTGCGAGCCGGACGTGATAGTCCGGCCCATGCACCGTCTGTTGATCATCGACGACGACGAAGCGGCTCGAAGTGCCGCTGCGCGCGTCGCGCGCTCGCTCTCCGCCGAGATGCACGTCTCGGTCGCCTCGGACGCCGAGACGGCGCTCCGCGAAGCGAAGGCGGCCTCCTTCGATGCGATCCTCGTCGACATGAACCTCGGCGCCTTGCGAGGCGAGGAGGTCATGGCCGCGCTCCGTGCGGCGCAGGTCAGTGCGCCGATCATTTTTCTCACCGAGACCGTCGACGCCGAGCGCGTCGCCGCGGGGATCCGATCGGGTGCGATCGACTACATCCCGAAGTCCGCGCTGGACGCCGAGCGGCTCGCGAGCGCGCTTCGCGTCGCGCGGCGAGTCGCGGATGCAGAGGCCGTCGCCGAACAGCTCCGCAAGGAGCACGAGCGCAACCGCGACCAGCTGGGCCGTCTCGTCGAGGCGAGCGTCGACATCACGCGCGCCGAGACGTTCGCGCGGGTCGCGGCGGCCACGCTCGCTGCCCTCGCCTCGATCTTCGAGTCGGACGGGCACGTCGCGCTCGCGTACGGCGCGCGTCGCACGACCGCCGGAACTGACCGTGCGGAGGACCCGTCCGAGGCGCACCTCTTCCTCGCGGTCGTTCCCGCGGGCCCGTTGGCCGTCGGCGGGTCGCTCTCCGTCCGACGAGCCACGCCAGAGTTCGACCCTTCCGAGCGGCTCGTCGCTGCTCACCTCTGGCGAGTCTCGCTCGAGGCGACCGAGCGCCTCCTCCTGCTCGAGGCAGCGCACGAGCGCGCGCGAGAGCGGCAGGAGATCGTCGCGATCGTGTCCCACGATCTGCGCACGCCGCTCCAGAGCTTCGCGCTCGGTCTCGACGCGGTCGATCTTCTCGCGGGCGACGTCGCGCGGCGGCGGATCGCGGGGCCGGTGGCCCGGATGACGCGTTCGATCGGCACCATGACGCGGCTCCTCACCGACCTGCTCGACGTCAGCCGGATTCACGACGCCGGGCTACCGATCCATCTCGCGCCGCAGCGGATCGAAGACCTCGTCGACGAGCTCTGCGACGACCACATGCTCCTCGCCGAGAAGAAGGACCTGAACGTGACGAGCGACGTTCAGCCCCCGGAGCTCGTGGTGGTCTGCGACGCGGCGCGGCTGACCCAGGCGCTCGGAAACCTGATGGCCAACGCGCTTCGACACACCGAGCGCGGCGCGATCTCGGTCCGAGTACGGCTCGTCCAGGGAGATCGCGCGCGCTTCGAGGTGAGCGACACCGGGCCTGGGCTCGCGCTGAACGTCCAGGCTCGCCTCTTCGAGCGCCTCTTCCAGGCTGAGACGCCGCAGCAGTCGGGCTCCCTCGGGCTCGGGCTCTTCATCGTGAAGGGCATCGTCCTCGCGCACGGAGGCACGGTCGGCCTCGAGAGCAAGCCCGGCAAGGGCGCGACGTTCTGGCTCGAGCTTCCGCGCGCGCGCGCCAAGTGAGCCGAGCGGCGATCTCGCTAGGAGACGGCCGCGCCGTTCTCGGGAGCCGCGCCGTTCTCGGGATCGGGCGAGGCCTCGCCGACCAACCCGACCTCGCGCGCCATGCGGACGATCTCGACGGCCAGGCGCGCCAGCAGCGGGCCCAGAAAGAGCCCCGCGGTCCCGAGGAGCTCGAGGCCACCGAGCATCGCGATGAGCACCACGAACGCGTGAAGCTCTAGGCGTCCCCAGTGCGTGAGGACGGGGCGAAGGACGTTGTCGATGCTGGAGACCACGACCACGCCCACCACGGCGAGAACCACCGCTGCGGTGGTTCGGCCCGTCATCGCCAGCGCGACCGTCACCGGCACCCACACCAGCGCGGTGCCGACGGTCGGAAGCACCGAGGCGAAGAGCGTGACGAGGCCGAGCACGAGGGCCCGCGGGATCCCGAGCACCAGGTAGGCCACGGTCGCGACCGCTGCCTGCATGAGGCCCGTCAGGCCGATCCCGATGAAGAGCCCGCGCCCCGTCTCGTGAAAGGCCAGGCGCAGCCGATCGAGCCCCTTCGCGTCCACCGGCGCGTGCAGCACCGTCCATCGCCACGCGGCCGGGCCTTCGACGAGCAGGAAGTACGCGGCGCTGAAGAAGACGAAGAGCCCGAGCGCTAGATCTGCACCGATCCCCGCCAGCGTGCTCGCGAGCTCCAGCGCGCGCTCGCCGTGCTGTTCGAGCACCGCCAGCGTCGCCGAGATGTCGAACGTCGGTCGAACCGCGTTGTCCGATTGAACGAGCTCCGTCAGAGCCTCCCGTCCCGACGCGGAGCTTCCGAGGCGTCGCCCCAGCTGGATCGCATCCATCGAGAGCGAGGCGACGAGCGCGAGCAGCGGACCGACGATGACGATCAACAGCGCGAGCGTGAGGACGGCCGCGGATCGGCGTCGACCGCCGAGCTTTCTCGCCAGCACTGCGAGCCAGGGTCGCACCGCCGCCGCGAGCCAGGCGGTGAGGACCAGCCACGGAACGAACGGCACCACGAGCGCGACGAGCACGACGAGCGAGACGACCAGCGCGCCTCGCAGGGTCATGTTCACGCCGATCAATACAGGAGTGCTCGCGGAGCCGTCCGCGGACGGGAGTGCTCGCGGCGAGCACGGGACGGCAGCGGACGGCGCAGCGAGCCGATCGATCAATACAGGAGTGCTCGCGGAGCC
>JBBSAT010000075.1:0-27687 GCA_038252025.1 Polyangiales bacterium
GAGCGGCGCGATCACGCCGCCAGCGCCGACGGTGCTCACGTTGGGCCGACGCAGCGCGAGCGGCGCGTCGCTCGCTTCGAAGCGCGACGGAATCTCCTGCCAGACGCGCAGCCCGCGCGCGACGCCCGCGTCGGCCGGGCTCTGGGGCACACCCCCTACGTAGACGCCCTGGTACTGACCGAGGAGGCTGACGGTCGCGCGGCCGAGCTCCACGCCGGAGAGCCTCGCGACGAGCGCATCCTCGCCGACGGCGTGCGCGTAGGTGCTCGCGCTCGGGAGGACGCGCGCGGTGGGATCGAAGACGTCGTCGCCGTTGCCCGCGTTTCCGTCAGGGCCCGGCGACAGGACCTCCCAGCCGGCGAGCGGGCTCCACGAGCCGAAGCGCGGACGGCCCGAGACGGGACGAAGGACGAACGGGTGGCCCCACGCGTCGACGAGCTCGCGGGCCTGGATCTGACCGATGCCCTCCACGTAGAGCTCCGTGGT
Source organism: Polyangiales bacterium (assembly GCA_038252025.1). Lineage (GTDB taxonomy): Bacteria > Myxococcota_A > Polyangia > Polyangiales > Sandaracinaceae > JBBSAT01. Next base: position 487 of record JBBSAT010000075.1, read on the forward strand.
GTGCGCGAGCCACGTCGTGGGGTCGCCGAGGCGCGCCCACGGCAGGTCGAAGCCGTGCTGCAGCACGTACGTGCGGAGCGCGACGAGCAGTCGGTAGAGTCGCTCGCGCGTGATCCGGCGCGCGACGGCGTCGTAGCTGAACGCCGAGTCGAACGCGCGCAGCGATGCGACGGTCAGATCCTCGCCGCCGAGGCCCGTCGCGCCCTCCGGGCCCAGCTCGCCGGAGTCGGCGACCGCCGCGAGGATCTGGGCGTTGAAGTCCCAGTGGCCGCCCGTCTGCACGGCCACGTCGTCGATCCGCTCGGGCACGGCGGCAGCGACGTAGCGCTCGATCGCCTGGAAAACGAGAGCGAGCCTTCCCTCGACGAAGCGCGCTTGCGAGCGCCACGGATCGCGCAGCAGCCCGAGCTGCGCCGGCGTCTCGGGGGCGGGCACCGGCTCCACGCTGGAGCCACGCAAGATCCACGGCGCCGACACGTCGAGGGGCGTGACGACCGCGAGCGTCGCTTCGAAGAGGGCGGGCGTCGCGAGAGAGGGCTCGACCCGGAGATCGCCGAACGCACGCAGGAGCTCGGTCCGGAGGCGCTCCGCGAGCTGCCGCGCCTCGTCGAGGGGAAGCGCAGCCACGTAGGCGCGCGCGTCGGCACGTGCGCCGACCTCTGCGCCCGCGGCTCCGATGGACGCCGTCAGCGCGTAGAGATCGCCCGGGAGCACCCAGAAGCTCGTCGAGCCGCCGCGCAGATCACGCTGCGCGGTCCCGTGCAACGGACGCGCTCGGACGACGAACACGCCAGACCGTCCTTCCGGGATCGTGAGGTCGAAGCTCGAGGCGGTGCCCGGGACGACGATCTCTGCGATCGCGAGCGGCTGGCCCTCCTGCGACACCACGCTCACCGAGATCGGCAAGCGCGCCACGCCGCTCGTGCGCGCGATCTCGAAGTGGGCCGTCGCACCGGCGACGAGGGTCGGGCTCGCGGCGCGGATCCGGAGGCTGCCATCGGGATCGAGCGGGACGCAGCCCTCGAGCGCCGTCGCGCCGCCGGCTGTGATCGTGATGGCGGTCGCGGCATCACCGCCGCAGCGATCGGTCACGCCCGCGCTCAGCGCGCCGAGCGTGATGTCGAAGACGGCGATGCCGCTCGCGTCCGTGACTGCGGTCCGGCTCGCGATGCGCGGGCCGGTGATCGCGACCTGGACTCCGGCGTTCGCGATCGTTCCGTCGACGTCGAGCACGCGCGCGTAGATCCGACCGCCGAGCGAAGGGACCAGCGCGCCGCCTTCGACGCCGAACGACGCTGCCCGCTCCACGCGCGCAATGCGGACGAGCGCGCTCGCGCTCATCGCGCCGACGCCTTCGCGACTGACGCTGACGTTGATCGCGGTGTCGGTGTAAGGCGCCGAGGTCGAGGGGCTGCGCCAGGTGAAGTGTGCGTGGCCTCGCGCGTCGGTCGTGGCGACGCCGGGGCGCTCGCCTCCGCGCGCTGGCGGCCATTCGACGCGAGCGCCTTCGACGGGCTGGCCGTCTCCGGTGCGGACGACGACCTCGACTCCGACGCTGCTGTCCGGCTCGAGGAGCGCGTGCTCGGGAGCGACGCTGACGATCATCGGGACGGTGCGGCTCTCGCCGATCGAGACCGCGACTGCCTGGTCGAGGCGATGACGACGATCGCCGACGGCGGCGGCGACGGACGCAGCGCCGAAGAGATCGTGCGGTGCGTGGAAGCGGTGCGCGAAGAGACCTGAGGCGTCCGTCACGATGTCGACCGGCGCGCCGACAGGCCGCCCGGCGGCATCCTGGAGCGTCAGGTGAACGGTCTGGCCCGCGATGGGGCGATCGGACGCTCGCATGCGCAGGCGACCGAACGCCTGGATGATTCCGTCGCGCGGCACGCTGGTTCGCGCCAACCAGAGGCGCAGATCGCGAGGATCGGAGGTGCGGATCGAGAGCTCGAAGCGTCTCTGCGCGCTCCCGCTCACGACGCGGATCACGACGCCGAAGATCGGGGGAGCATCGTCCGGGATCGGCAGATCGAGCTGGGCGCGCGCGTGCTCGTCGACCTGGAAGACCAGCGGCGCAGCGGTGGGATCGAGCGCCGTCGTCACCTCGATCTCGGCGTGCGGCGCGAGCCGCAGCTCGGAGAGCCCCACGACCTCGTAGGCCGTGGCGAGCCATCGCAGCGTGGTGCCGCGCGGCGCTTGCAGTCCGCCTTCGAGGGCGAGCTCCACGCCGTGCACCTCGCCGCGGAGCGCGACGTGACCCGCGCTCTGCGCCGATGCGGATGGAGAGAGCGCGAGGAGGGAGACCAGCAAAACAGAAAGGCGTGTCGTCATGCGAGAGCTCATCGGACCACCTCCGCGAGCGGACGGAGGATGGGTGGCGGCGGCGGAGGCCTGGGGGGAGCTGAGCTCTCGGGCTCTTCGGGGCTGGCCTCGGGACCGTGGTCGGCGATCTCGACGGCTCGCGAGGGGAGGATCGCGGTGGCGCGAAGGCCGGACGCTCCTGGGCCTGCCTCGTCGTAGACGCTGACGCCGAGCCCTCGGAGCGTGCCCGACACGGCCCAGCGGGCACGGATCGGGAGGCGCACGTAGCCAGCCGGCGCCATCGGCCGAAGCTCGAGGTGGAGCGTCGTTCCCTCCATCGACGGCGCGGCGACGAGCAGTCCTGCGAGCGCTTCTCGCGTCGGCTCGTCGAGCTCGGTCCCCGCGGGCATCTCGATCTCGACGATCGGATGCGTGAGCACGCGAGTCCCGCGGTTCTGGACCGTGACCGAGAGACCCGAGCGCGTGTCGCGCGCACCGGTCTCGCCGGACCACTCGATCGTGATGGGCGCCTCGCGCAGCGGCGCCACGTCCCACGGCATGCCGTAGCGCACGTCGAGGCGAAGGAGCGCGAGCGCACCGTCCGGAAGATCGAAGACGAGCGTGTGCGAGCCCGGACGCGCCGCGTCCGGCAGCGTCGCGAGCACGACCCCGCCCGCTTCCAGCCGAGTCTCCACGCGGGCGCCGTCCAGCGTCACTTCGAGCGGTCCTTCGCCGGGCCCCGTCGCGAGGAGGGCCGCCGCGGTGGCGGCGAGCGCGCGCGCCGCAGCCGGCCAGCGCGGTGCACCGCGAGCGACCTCGGCGAGGCTCCGGATCAGCGGCAGCGCGCCGCGCGCATCGCCGTGCGCGATCCGAGCGAGCGCCAGGAGCGCCGTCGGCGCAACGCGCGGCTCCATGCTGCCGTCCTCGGTGTCGGGCTCGAGCCATGCGACGTCGCCGACCGTGATCACCGAGCGCTCGGTACGCCGGAGCATCTCGACGGCGCGCGCGTCGTCGTCTCCCGCGCGTCGCGAGAGGAAGAGCGCCGCGGCCACGCGCGCCCAGGCCTCGGGCGATTCGACGGCCGACGCTCCCTCGGTCGACGCCGCGCGGCGAAGCTGGCCGACGAGCGTGTCGAGCGACTCACGCAGCTCCGACCTGCCGGTGGAGCGCACTGCGGGCGCGAGCGCGAGGAGCGTGAGGCTCGCCGAGCGCAGGCCTCCGTAGTACGGCGCGAGCTCGCCCTCTCCCTGATCAGCGAACAGGATCCCGAGGTAGCGAAGCGCGCCGCCGATCGAGCGGTCGTCGAGGCGCGGATCGTTCCACATCGCGCCGATCGCGAGCGCGACCTGCTGCGCGTCACGTCCGTTGTAGTAGGACTCGACGTTGCCGTAGCGCTCGTCGATGCGAAGCCAGCCGGCGAGCTGATCGGCGATGTCGTCGGGCAAGGTCACGCCGTCGATCGCGAGCGTGAAGCCCGCCCAGAACGGATCGGCGTCGGCGAGATCGGAGACGTCGCCGAAGATCGCGCCAGCCACGGAGAGTCGGAGCTGCGCCGGCCCGCGGTTCTGCGCCTGCGGCGGCAGGTCGATGCTGAGCGAGCCCCCGTCCTCGATCAGCGCCTCTCGATGCTCGCGCACGAGGCGCGCGTCGTCGAAGACCCGGATCGGGCGGCGCACGGCGTCCAGCGCTCGCCCGTCCTCGTGCGCAGCACGGATCACCAGCGCGCCTTCGCCGCTGGTCCGGAGGGTGAGCGTGACGATCTGCTCGGCGGCGCCGTGGGGCGGGACCTCGAGCACGGAGAGCGCGCCGACGTCGATGCTGACGTCGCCTTCGACCGCGGCGGAGAGCTGCGCGCGGAGGACTGCGTCCGTCCGGTTCTGCACGCGCACCGGGAGCCGGAGGACATCACCGATCGTCGCCGCCTCGGGGACCGGCGCATCGACCATGGCCTCCTGATCGACCCGTACCGTGGCGCGGCCCGACGTGATCCATCCGGAGCTCGTCCAGGCGATCGCCTCGAGGCGATACGTCGTGATCGCATCTGCCAGCGGAACGTCGACGGTCGCGTGTCCTGCCGCGTCGAGCGCGACCTCGCCGACGAAGAACAGCGTCGCGGGGAAGTCCTCGCGGATGAGGGCGCCCGCCGTCGCCATCGCATCGAAAGCATCGTCCAAATCGAGGATTCCGTCGGCGTCCTGGTCGGGCATGTCGCTGGCCTCGGGCTCGGGACTCATCTCGTCCTCGTCAGCCGATCGCATGCTCCGGTGCGGCGAGGGTGCTCGAGTCGTCGGCGCCGCGCGGCCGAGCGCCATCCCCTCGCCGCCGTACCCGCCCATCTCCACCATCTGCGCTTCCATCGGCGGGGCCATCGGCGTCGAGGTCGACTCGCTCGTCGTCGCGGTCACCACGCCACCGCGCCGCTCTTCCTGCGCTGCGAGCCCGAGCCGCTGGTAGGCCATGGCCATCGCAGCGAGCACCTGCTGGCCCGGTGCGATCGTGGAGAGCTGCGCGAGGAGCGCGTCCTCTCCGCACGCGACGGCGTAGGGAGTTCCGCGCGGGATCGCCCGCTGGAACGGATCGCGAACGTCGTCTCCGTTTCCAGGAACGCCATCGGGCCCGGGTGAGCTGAGCTCCCAGTCGAGGGCTCGCTCCGAGACGACGACCGAGGCCCGTCGGCCCGTCGCGCGGCGCATCACGAACGCATGGCCCCACGGATCGACGAGGTCGTCCGGCGCCAGCATGCCCAGCTGCACGAGGAGCGAGAGCCAGCGGTCGGGCGGCGCGCCCGCCGACGCGCGAAGCGCCGCTTCGTCGTCCGCGTTGGTGAGCGAGGCGAGCGTCACGAGGAGACGAACGAGCCGCGCACGCGCCACGCGCCGCGCTGCGGAGTCGAAGCTGAACGACGGATCCGTCGCGGTCAGCATCGCGACGGTCATGGGCTCGCCTCCGAGCGTCGTCATCGCGCCGATCTGCCCTTGGTCGTGCATGTAGCGAAGCACGTCCGGCGCGAACTCGACGCGCCGTCCCGTCGTGTGCGTGACCTGGTCACGAAGCTCCTGATTGCTCCCGAGCCGCTGCACGAGGCCCTCGAGCGCGACCATCACCTGCGCGACGCCCCGCCGGACGAGCTCTTCGCGCATCGCGATCGGGTCACGCAGGATCCCGTCTGCACGACCGTAGTAGCGGCCACCATCGTCCCACGCGTCTCGCACGAGCGGAGGCGCGACGGTCGCGCGCGTGTCGAGAGCGAGACCGGCCGCGAGCGCCGCGCGGACGTAGCGATCGTGCTGGGGCCCGGCCCCCGCGCGGATGGCCTCTCGCAGCTCGCCGAGGATCCACTCGATCGCGAAGTCGCTCTCGCCACCCAGCTGCGCCTCGTCGCGCGCGACGAGCGCGGCCCAGGCCTGGGTCGGAGGCGCGCTGGTCGTGAGGCTGACCATCGCGTGCTCCTGCACGCCGTGGAGCGGCTGATCAGGCGTGACCGTCAGCGCAAACGCGTCCGCGGGACGAACGAGGATCGCCGTCGTCGCGCCGACCCCGAAGCTCGTCGCGCCCGGCCGGTCCAGCGGCGATCGCGCATCCGCGGGCGCGACGGGGCGCGCACGGATCGTGATCACGCCGGACAGATCCGACGGAAGCGTGAGGGACCCGTGCGAGGCGCTCCCCGCGAGCCAGGAGAACGCCACGGCGCGGCCCTGGAAGAGAGCTTCGACCAGCACGACGCGGCCCTGCGAGCTCGGTCTCCGGGAGATCTCCAGCTCGACGCGCGCTCCTGGGGTGGCGATCGGCGACTGCGCGCGGACGAGCACGCCGGCCTCGAGCGCGACCGGCGAGCAGACGCTGGCCGAGACGGCGGGCGTGGTTCCGATCTCGACGTCGAGCGTGGTGGACGCCACCGAGCGGCCGCACGCGCCGCCGCTCAGACGGGCGGCCGCTCCGCGGGGCAGTCGCACCGTGATCATGGCGACGCCGTGGGCGTCCGTCGTCGCCGTCGCGTGGCCGCCCGCGATGCCGAGCCCTCGCACGTCGACGCTCGTGCCGGCGGTGATCGGCCGGCCGCGCGGATCGGCGACGGTGAGGAAGAGCTGCGAGTCGATCTCTGGCACGAGGCCGCCGCCTTCCGGGGTCGCGGAGACGAGCCAGCGCGTACGCGAGAGCGTGTAGCTCGCGCTCGTGGTGATCGAGCCGTACGCCGGGTGCGTGATGCGCGCCCAGGCGGACTGGATCTCCGCATCGCCCGACAGAAAGCTCGGCGCGTTCGTGTCGATGCGCGCGTTGCCGGCCGCGTCGGTCACGAGCTCTGTCAGCTCGTCGGAGTTGCTCCCGACGTGCAGCTCCACTTGCGCGCCAGCGATCGCGACGCCGGATGGAGTCGTCACGTGGATGCGTCCCGTGAGGCGTTCGCTCGGGCCGACGAGCTCCTGATCGAGCGTCATGGTGGCCATCACGCGCTCGGTCGTGCGCTGGAAGACCTCGATCGTTCGCACCGTCGGCGGCGTCGCCGGGTCGAACGCGATGCGCACGCGATAGAATCCGGGCATCGCGGACTCCGGAAGCTCGACGTCCATCGTCGCGACGCCCGCGGTGCTCGTCTCCATCTCACGCTCCGCCAGCGTGGCGTTCGTCGGGTCGAGCAGCTCGATGCGCACCGCGCGCCGCGCGATCGGCGCGAGGCCCCGCGCGGACCGGACCAGCGAGAAGACGTGGACCGTCTCGCCGGGCTCGTAGCGATCGCGATCGGTCAACAGGCTCGCGAGCCGGCTCGCGAGCTGCGAGAGCGCGAAGTCGAAGACGCGCCCTGGCCCCGCCGCGCGATGCACCCGCAGCCGAACGAAGGCGCCGGAGAGCGACTCCTCCGGCACCAGCATGCCGATCTCGAAGTGTCCGCCCTCGCTCGAGCGGACGGACGCGGACCCGACGACGCGCGTCGTCCCGTCCGCCTGGTAGGCCAGGATCTCGCCATCGAGGACCAGGCCCGCCGTCGGCCTCAGGGTCGCGAGGCCTTCGACCTCGTAGGCGATCCCGGACAGGTGCACGTTCGAGCCTCGCTCGGCGCTGACGCTGCCGGTCAGCGCGAGCTCGTACCCCACTGCCGCGCCGTCCTCGACGGCCTGCTGCCCGAACGCGGTCGACGCGGGCCAGAGGAGGAGGATCGAGACCCATGCGAAGAGGCGGCGGCTGGAGATCATCGTTTCGATCGCTTTCCTGGAGTCGGCACGCGGAAGCCTCGACGAGCCGTCGACGGCTCGCGCGGTCCTCGCTTGTACGGCGACCCAGGGTCCTACCCACCCGGGGTCGCGATACTTGGACGTGCGAGACGCTACTCGGTTCCCCCCGCCCCTGTCTCCCGCATCGGCGCGAGATCCTCGGGGACCGTCATGTGGAAGTGAAACCGGTGCAGCCGGTTGTGCATCATCATCGCGGGCCCGACGTCGCTCTCGAAGCCGTGCTCGGCGAACCAGCCGACGAAAGGCGTCACGATCTCCGGATCGTTGTAGTAGATGCGCAGCCGACCTCCCGAGCAGGTCGCGAGGATGCGCGCCAGATCCATCACGCGTGCGCGCAGATCCCGGACGTCGTCCGCGGTCCGCGTGGCGTAGTTGTCCACGTACTCGCGACCGCCCGCGTTCACGTCGAGCATCGCGTGCTCGAGGTAGAGATCGACGTCCACGCCTCGGTCGTGCGTCTGGTGTCGGGGGCCGGGCGCATCGAGATCGCCGATCGTCAGGTGCTCGCCGGGCCAGCGCGCTTGGTACTCGCGCGCAGCAGCGAGCACGAGGGTGACGAGACCGGGGCGCCCCCAGCGGTGCTCGGGGGTCGTGTTGCGCCAGACGACGTAGAGGCCCTGGGCGACCTCGTCTGCCGGCAGCTGCCATCGACACGCCGGGTAGGGGGCTCCAGCGTCACAGCGCGGATCGCGCGGAACTTCGATCGGCGGGAGGATGCACTCGTAGCGATCGCCACGGCCAGGCGCTGCTGATTCCATCCGCGCCGCGTCGACCGCTCCGTCGAGCGGCTCGGGCGGGTCGCTCGTGCCGATCGCCTCGGTGACCTGCGCGCGACGGCCAGTCTCGCGCGCCGCCAGCGAGAGCCCCACCGCGCCGAGCCCGATCGCGAGCCCGAGGAGCACGATGCGCCTACGCGGCATGGTCACGGAGCGCACGGGATCGCTACTGTCTGGACCGGGAATGGCGACGAGTGGAGTTGAACCACTGACCTAGCGCGTATGAAACGCCCGCTCTAACCAACTGAGCTACGTCGCCGCTCGGAAAGCGGGCTGTTCTTTCGCATAGCGTTCGCCGTGTCAAATGCGTTTTCGGAGGAATGTGCATGTGCCCGGCACCGTACGCCCATCCTCCTTCACGCCTGGCCCTCCATGCGCGAGGTGCGCCACGACCGTGTCGCGCGCATCATGAGGCGTTCTTCCCGTGGCCGAGACCGAAGCACCCAAGAGAGTCCCGCGCCGGGATCCGACCCCGACCGCTCGCCGGGTCACGTCGTCCGTACGCCCGCCGGTCGCCCCGGAGCGGCTCTCGCTCGGCAGCCGCGTGGCCGTCCGCGTGGGCTCGGCAGCCCTGTTCTGGGGCGCGCTGGCTGGCGGCCTCGTCGCGGCCGCGCTCTGGATGAACGGGGTCACCGACCCGCGCGCGCTCTTCGGCGTCCTCGCGGCGTCGCTCGCCTCCGGGATCGCCGCGTTCGTCGTGGTCCACCAGGTGTTCGCTCGCCGACTCTCTCGCGTCGCGCAGCTGATCGAGCAGCGCGCGCAGGAGCGGTCCAGCGCGGCGCTGACGGTCGAAGGTGACGAGGAGCTCGATCAGGTCGCTCTCGCCATCAATCGTCTGATCCGCAGCGTGAGCATCGACCGCCCGTCCGATCCGAAGATCTCTTCGGCCGATGTGAGCCGGCGTGAGCTCGTCCTCTCCGACGACCTCGCGCGCATCACGAAGGAGCTCGAGCAGCGGCTCCGCGAGCGCACGCTCCTCTTCGACGTTCTGCGCGAGAGCGCGTCGACCCAGAACCTCGACAGCGTGCTCGAGACGCTCTCGAGCCGTCTCGGGCCCGCGATGCGCTTTCGCGAGGTCGCGGTGCTCCTCAAGGAGGCGGGAGGCGACTTCCGAATCCGCGCCGCCTGGGGCTTCGCCACGCCGGCCGCCGTCATCGGGCGCACCGTCGCCGCTGGCCAGGGGCTCACGGGCGAAGCGGTCGCCAGCGGACGGGCCGTGCTCGTGACCGACGTCGGCGCGGCGCCGGAGTATCTGGCGTTCTGGGGCGAGGTGGCCCGCACCGGTTCGTTCATGTCGGTGCCGATCCGTGCGAGCGGCGAGATCATCGGCATGCTCGCGCTGACGCGCCCGCCTGAAGAGCCGCTCTCCGATCACGAGTCGCGGCTCGTCAGCGCGCTGGCGGACCAGGTCGCGCTCGCGATCAAGAACGCGCAGCTCTTCGCGCGGCTCGAGGAGCTCTCGACGAAGGACGAGCTGACGGGGCTCTCGAACCGCCGGCACTTCAAGGACCGCCTCGCGCGAGAGATGGCCGACGCGCGTCGCTACGGGCATCCGCTCTCGGTCCTGGTCATCGACGTCGATCACTTCAAGAAGCTGAACGACCGAGAGGGGCACGCCGCGGGAGACGAGGCCCTCGTCGAGGTCAGCCGTGTCCTCGCGAGCTCACTCCGCGAGGTCGACATGGTCGCCCGCTGGGGCGGTGAGGAGTTCGTCGTGACGCTCTCGCGCACCGGCGAGGCCGACGCGATCAAGGTCGGCGAGAAGCTCCGGGAGGGCATCGCCGCGATGAGGCTCGCCGTGACGGCCGGACAGCCGCTGGGGCACCTCTCGGTGAGCATCGGCGTTGCGGAGCTCCTCGCCGACGAAGACGCTTCGGAGCTGGTCCAGCGCGCCGATCGCGCCGTCTACGTCGCGAAGAAAGACGGCAGGAACCGGGTGTCCTTGCCGCCGCCTTCGCAGCCGCCGCCTCCGCCCGCACCGTGAGCTCGGCCCCGGGCCGCTACTCGGCGCAGCGCGCGAAGTAGACGAGCCCACCGCGCACGGCGATGGCGACCACGCCGCCTCGCGTCCGCGCGATCCGTGGCCCCGTCACTCCGGCGATGACCAGCGCCTCGCCCATCTCGCCGTCGCTCGCGACCACGCGGACGCGCGTCTCGTGCGGTGCGTCGGCGGCGGCGGCGGTGGGCGCCTCCATCGCGAAGAGGCCCCCCTGCCCGATGGGCACCGCGTCGATCGTCAGCGGCGTGCCGTAGCCGAGCCCGGCGACGAGCGGTGAGGCTCGGTCGTCGGTCCCGATGCGCAAGAGCCCGACCGCGCGCGTCGCCATGTTCCCGACGGCGGCGTACGCGAGCGAGCGTCCGATCACTGCGAACGCCGGCGGCTCGGCCGCGAGGTTCAGCGGCCGCACGACGGTCGCCGTGGCAGGGGTTCCATCGGGCGCGATCGCGATGCGGTGCACGACCGAGATCGCAGCGCGCGCGTCGACGGTATAGAGCGCACCGTCCGGAGCGAAGATGGGCGCGGCCGCAGCGCCCGCCTCCGGGGTCACGTCGTGCCTGGCCGTGACGCGGCCGGGCGCGTCGACGATGGCCACGCGCACGTGGCTCGTGCGCTCGGTCGCGTCCGCGTACGCGACCGCACGGCCCGCATCGATGGGCGCGATGGCGGGCGGATACCGAGGGTCCGAGCCGCTCGCGACCTCCACCCACTGGACAGACAGCGCGGGCAGCGTCGGATCGAACGTGGCGAACTGAACCCTGCCGAGCGCGTCGGTGACGGCGAGACCGACCTGGGTCTCGCCGAGCCGCGCGAGGATGGGCGGGGCGGCGCGGTGCTCCGGGGCGACGCGGCCCTCGAGCGGGAGCGTCGCGAGGAGCTGCGGTGGGTGGCCGGGGACGATGCGGGCCACGCCGACGCTCTCCGTCTCCGGGCTCGACGAGAGATAGCCCGCGACGACGAACGCGGCGCCGTCGTCGAGGACGTCGACGCGGGACGCGGCCTCGAAGACGCGCTGCCCCGTCTCGGAGAGGAGCACGCACGCGCGCGCGCCCGGCGTGGCATCGGTCAACGAGCCCGTCACGGCGGCTGGCTCGTCCGGTACGACGAGCGGGTCGTCGAGCCCCTCGAGCGCGCGAGGCGCGGGGTCGGGCGCCGGCGCGGAAGGCGGCTCGGGCGGAGCGCGCGGCGTCGGCACCCGAGTGTCGACGGACGCAGGCTCGGTCGCCGCCTCCCCGCACGCGAGCGTGCAGAGGACGACGACGAGCGCGAGCGCCCTCGAGAGGGCCGACCTCAACAGCGGTCGGCGAGGCAGGCGAGGATCTGAGAACGGCACATCGTCATGATGCATCCGAGCGCGCCGCCACCACCACCGCCACCGCACGTCGCGATGTTCGCCACCGCGCAGTTGACGACGTTGTCGAGGAACGAGCGCGAGTCGGCGCAGGTCTGCGCCACGCAGCCCGCGAGGCAGGAGAGGCTGAAGCTCGGGATGCCGCCCCCGCCGAACATGAAGCAGCCGAACGTGCAGGTGAGGCTCTCTCCACAGCTATGCAGCGAGCACATCCCGCAGTCTGCCGGGCAGTTCACGCAGTCTTCGCGTCCGACGATCACGTCCGCTTCACAGCGCATGTTGCCGCAGACGGAGCAGACGCCGCAGTCGGCCGAGCAGCTCGCGCAGTTCTCCGTGGCGCGGCAGAGGCCGTTGCCACACTCGGGGCACGCGCCGCAGTCACCGGGGCACGTGAAGCAGTTCTCGCCCGACGCCGCGTTGCACATGTGGTCGCCACAGCTCGGGCACGGCCCGCAGTCGGGCGCACACGTAGCGCAGGTCTCGCCCGAGCCGGGCGTGCAGAAGCCATCGCCGCAGCGCATGCAGACGCCGCAGTCGCCGGGGCAGCTCGAGCAGCTCTCGCTCGCGTCGCAGGTCCCGTCGCCGCAGCGGCGGCAGAGGCCACAGTCTTGCGAGCAGGTCGAACAGTCCTCGGTCGCCGTCTGGCAGGTTCCGTCGCCGCAGGTGACGCAGGGGCCGCAGTCCTCGGGGCAGGTGGAGCAGCTCTCGCTCGGGCTGCACGTTCCATCACGGCACGCCACGCACGCGCCGCAGTCCGCGCGGCACGTCGAGCAGTCTTCGCCGGGGTCGCACACCGCGTTGCCGCAGGTCACGCACGGACCACAGTCCGCTCGGCAGCTCGCGCAGTCTTCGCCGATGCCGCACGCCCCGTCGCCGCAGCGCACGCAGGGCCCGCAGTCCGTCGGGCAGCTCGTGCACGTCTCGCTCGCGTCGCACACGCCGTTGTTGCAGGTCGAGCACGGGCCACAGTCGATGGGGCAGCTCGCGCAGGTCTCGCTCGCATCGCAGATGCCGTTGTTGCAGGTCGGGCACGCGCCGCAGTCGCCCGGGCAGGTCGTGCAGTCCTCGCCGAGGGCTGCGTCGCAGCGGAGATCGCCGCAGCGATCGCACTCGCCGCAGTCGCTCGGGCAGCTCGCGCAGTCTTCCACGCCGTTGCAGACGCGGTCGCCGCAGATCGGGATCGGCGCGTCATGGCCTACGTCCGGCATGCCCATGTCCGGACCACCGTCGCGACCGGGACCGGTGTCTCGGACGCCGCCGTCCATCGGCGTCGTGGGAGGCGTCTCTCCTCGCAGGCTCGACCGTCCACACCCGGCCGCGACGAGAACACTGAGCATGAGGGCACCGAAGAGAAAGAATGAGCGCGTCATGGTCGAGGCTCCGCCAAGCGAGGTGGTCCGGGGAAGATAGTGAGAACAGGCGGGGAAAGCCACCTACACGCCCGCGGTCCCTCACGGGCGAGGCTCCCGCGTCACTCCGGACCGCGCGGCCGATATCTCGTCGGCTCCCAGTTCGCGAGCCCCGTCGCGACGAACGCTCGGACGTCCAGACCGGCGAGGAAGACCCAGTCGGTGGTCCCCCCGCGTGGAGCCGCTTGGTCGAGCGCCGAGGCCGTCACGTAGCGCGCCCCGAGCCTGAGGAAGACGCCGCCGCTCGTCCGTGCCGGCAGATAGAGCGGTACGTCGAGCCCGAAGCCGATCGCGAGCCCGACGCCGGCATCGTGGTCGAAGGGGCCAATCGCCGCGCCGACGTCGATCCCGATCGAGTCGAGGAGGACGTCGAACCACTGGTAGCCGCTCTCGAGCCCGAGGAGGAAGCGCGCGAGGAAGAGAGGGCGAAGGTCGGCGCCGACGATCACCCGGGAGTCGCCCTCGGGCCGCCACTCGCCGATCGCGAAGAGGCCGCCGCTGTCCAGGATGCGCGCGCGGAGCTCGAGCGAGGCCGAGCCAGTGGCCGCCGGGTGGACGCGATCGTCGAGGACGACGCCACCGTTCACGCCGACCGAGAGCGCGAGATCGCCATCGAGGCGGCCATACGCGCCGTCGCCGTATTGCGCGCGGGCGGGGGCCGCGAGCACGACAACGAACACGGCCGTCAGGGCGAACGCGCGCACGAGCACCTCCGTCCGGACTCCATTCCGGGCTCGGGCGACTCTACGCGAGCGTCGACCACACGCCACCAAGCTCGCGCCGCACCGTCGTGTAGACTCTCGCGCCATGATCTTCTGCCAGGGCTGCGGTGGCGAGAACACCGACGACGCGCGCTTCTGCAACAAGTGCGGGACTGCCATCGCGCGGCCCGGGGAAGCGGGCGGGCCCCTGCCGCCGGCGTCGAGCGGCGCCACGAACAACACCCTGAGCGGCGGGACGATCACGCTCACGGGGATCGGGATCGCTTCACCGCGCAAGACCTATGCGATCCTCGGAGGCGGGGCTCTCCTGTTTCTCGCGATCGGAGCGGGGCTCGCGTGGGTCGCCATGCGAAGCGGCCCGAGCGCCGAGGTCGCCAGCGGCGAGACGGGCGGCGAAGACTTCGGCGGCGTGGAGATCGGTGATGCGCTGCCCGAGGGCGTCGACGTACCCGGCGGTGAGTTCGTGACGAGCGGCCCGCGCGTCGTCCCGCCCGGCACTAGCGCCGCCACGGGGACGACCACGCCGAGCACCACCTCCGCACCGAGCACCACCGCCGGTTCGCACACTACCTCGACGTCGGGCACCACACCCCGGACGACGCCCTCGACGCCGACCTCCCGACCGACGACGCCGACGACGCCGACGACGACGCCGGCTCACCCCACCACGCCGACCAGCACGCCGACCACCACGCCGACCACCACGCCGACCACGACGCCGAGCGATCCGACGACGCCCCCGACGGCGACGACCGCGCGCGACTGGGACTCGCTCCAGGCCGGCGTCGAGGGCGACGAGCCGGACTACGAGATGGACCACTACGCGACCGAGGTCCGCCGTTTCATCCGCACCTACTACCTCCAGCGCGCGACGAGCTGCTTCGAGCACGAGACGGCGACCCGCCGCGATCCGGTCCGCGGGACCGTCGTCATCGGCTTCCAGATCACCTTGCATGGCGAGGTCGAGAGCGTCTCGATCGATCGGAACACGACCGGCATCGACACGCTCGGCTCGTGCCTGCGCAATCAGGTCGATGCCTGGCAGCTCCCTTCGCCGCCTCCGGCTGCTGCGCCGCTGCCCATGCAGATGCCCTTCAGCCGCTGACGACGTTCACGCCGAAGGCGGCGGGAAGATGCGCGCCATCGCGCGGTCGAGCGGGTTCCGCGGAGCGTCGTCGCGGAAGGTCGCCTTTCGGGACACGTACTCGACGGCGAACATGAGCCCCATCAGCGCGTAGGCGATGCCGCCGCTGTACGTCGCCCACCACGAGAGCGGCGCGAAGAGCCCGAGCGCGAGGGCCGTTCCGCCGTTCACCACGAAGAAGCCGCACCAGAGCGCCGTCCACCGCCGGCAGTGCGCCTGCTTGCCGGAAGAGAGCTCCTTCTCCTGCATCCGCGCGAACCGCTCGATGATCGGCATCTGGCCGTCGCGGAGCGTCTCCCCGAACGTGAAGAGGAGCACGACGTTCACCAGCACGGGCATCGCGAGGACGAAGCGTGGGTCGTCCGTGGCCGCACCGAGCACGACGAGCACGAGGATCGCGATGGGGACGCGGACGACCGTCCAGAACGTGGCGCGGTCGGCCTTCCGCAGGCGGAGCGCCAGGGTGGGCACCAGGAGCGCCAGCACGATGAACGAGACCGCGCGCGTGCCGAGGTAGGAGAGGCCCACCCAGACGGCCACCGGGTAGAGGACCACCAGGATGGCGTTGACGATCGCGACGACGGCGCCCATGCGGCGCGCTCGTTCAGGTCGTCCGGTTCGAGGCGATATAGGCAGCGAGGTTCTTCACGTTCGCGAAGATCTGCTTGTTCGCCTCGTCATCGGCCCGGATCCGAACGCCGAACTTCTTGTCGATCGCCATCGCGAGCTCCAGCGCGTCGATCGAGTCCAGGCCGAGCCCCTCGACGAAGAGCGGAGCCGAGGAGTCGATGCCTGCGACGGCGACGTCGTCGAGCATCAACGCCTCGATGATCAGCTCCTTGATCTCGGTCTCCAGGTCGGCCATCGCGGGGCCCAGGGTTACAAGGTGTTGCGACCCGGCGCAAAGCCGTTTTGCGTGGATTCGTCCGACGACGGTGCTTGCGGGCTCGCCCCCGGCCCTCTAGGTTCCGCCGCAAGTGCGTGGTTCGTGGCCCATTTCGTGTGCGTCTTTCTGTGCGGCGGCGCTCCTCGCTGCCGCTCTCGGGACTGTCGTTCTGGGCTGTGGGGCGTCTCAGGCCCCGACGCTCACGTATGGCGAGAGCGCACGCCGTGACTACGAGCGCGCGCTAGCCGCGTTCTCGGACCACGACTGCCTCACGGCCGAGCCGCTCTTCAACAACATCGTCCGCGAGTACAGCTACAGCCGATATGCCGCGCTCGCGGAGCTCCGGGCGGCTGACTGCGAACAGCAGCAGCAGCACTACACGGAGGCCATCCGGCGATACCGCGCGTTCATCCGTGCGCGGCCCACGCACGCCGAGATCGACTACGCGAACTTCCAGATCGCGGTCAGCTACTACCGGCAGATCCCGCAGGACTTCTTTCTCTCGCCGCCGAGAGAAGAGCGCGATCAGGCGCCGACTCGCTCGTCGCTCCGGATCATCCAGCGCTTTCTCCGTGACTATCCGGAGAGCGAGCACGTCGCCGAGGCGGAGACGATGCAGCGCGAAATCCTGGCGCTGCTCGCGCGTCACGAGCTCTTCGTCGCGGACTTCTACCTGATCCGCGATCGTCCACGCGCCACGGTGAATCGGCTGGAGCGTCTGCTCGAGGACTATCAGGGCAGCGGGCTCGAGCCCCAGGCGCTCCTTCTGTTGGGGCGGACGTTCCTGCACATGCGCGAACGGCCGCGGGCGCGCACCTCGTTCGAGGACCTCATCGCTCGCTTCCCCGACACTGGCTACGCGCTCCAGGCGCGTAACTATCTCGACATGATGGGAGGGGCCCAGGTCGACGCGGGCGAGCCGCCGATCGTGGAAGGCGACGCCGAGGGAGGCGACGACGAGGAGGAAGAGCTCGAGGGCGATCCGGACGCCGAGGGCGACGACGTCACCGACGAGGAGCGCGAGGCGCACGAGCAGCAGCGTCTCGAGCGGGAGCGCCGCGAGGACGCGGAGGCCGACGCCGAGATCCAGCGCCGCGAAGAAGCGCGCGAGCGTCAGCAGCAGCAGCAGACTCAGCCGCCGAGCGGTGGGTCCGGCTCCGGCAGCACTCCTTACTGAGCTCACTCCTTCAGTACGTCTCGAGGCCCGGGAGTGGCTCCGCCTGGCGCTGGCTCGTCGCGACGGCGGCCGGCGCCTCCATCGCAGGGTCCGGTGTGGATCGCGCGAGCGTCATCCACATCGCGCCCGCGACCACCGCCGCGCAGCACGCGCCGAGGAGCAGTCGACGATGTGGCCCGACGCGGCGAGTGAGCCGTCCCGATGTCGCCGCTCGCTGCAGGTCTGCGGCGCGCAGTGCGTCGCCCACTCCGGCGGCTCGCGCGAGCTGTTCCGCGAACGCGAGCGGCGTCGGGTGCCGGAGCGGCGGGTCGCGCTCCAGCCCGCGACGCAGCACGCGCTCGAGGTCTCTCGAGAACGAGGCGTCGGCGCGGTCGCAGAGCCTCGGCGCGACGGACTCTCGCTTGGTGCAGAGCATGACGACCGGGTTCGCACACTCGAACGGCACCACCCCGGCGAGGAGCTCGAACGCGATCGTCGCGAGCCCGTAGACGTCCCACGCGGGCGTGGGCTCGCCGTCGAACACCTCGGGCGGCATGAACTGCGGCGTCCCGTTGAAGACATCGTCCTCGGTCACGCGCTTGCCGAAGCGTCGATCGGTGAAGATCGCGAGGCCGAAGTCCAGCAGCTTCACGCGGCCGTCGCTCTCGACGAAGAGGTTGTCGGTCTTCACGTCGCGGTGGACCACACCGCGTGCATGCAGCGCACCCAGAGCGGCCGCGGCTTGCGAGACGATGTGCGCCACGCGCACGGGCGAGAGGCGCCGCTCACGCCACAAGATCTGTCCGAGCGGTTCTCCTCGTAGCCGCTCCATGACGAGGAACGGCGTTCGATCGGGAAGCAGTCCCGCGTCGAGCACCTCGACCACGTTCGGATGAATCAGCGCCGCGGCCGTCCGCGCTTCGCGCGCGAATCGCGCGAGGGCCTGATCCGTGTGGTGCTCGCTCGCGTGGAGGAACTTGATCGCGACCTCGCGCCCGGTGATCTCGTGACGCGCGGCGTACACCACGCCCATTCCGCCGGCGCCGAGCCGCTCTCCGAGGCGATAGCGTTGGTCGATCAGCCGTCCGACCCTCGGGTCGCCGTTCGGCATCGTCCGCTCATCGGCGTCTGAAGAGGCATGGCTCACGGCATCCGCCGCTCACTGTGCACGTCTCGTTCCGGTCGCGCGCGCGCCCTTCGGCCCTCGATGGCGCCACACCCCTGTGGCTCGCCGCACCGCCGTCCGGGCGGACGCGTCGCTCAGGCGAAGCCGTCGGCCACGTCGCGGATGAACCCGGCGTAGTCGACGAAGCGCGGGCGGCTCGGGATCGGAGGCGGGAGGCGCACGATCGCGGCAGAGAGGAGCGCACGATCGATCGCGTCCATCTCGATGAAGTGGAGCCCGACACCCTTCTCGTGATCGTCTCGGCGGAGCCCACGGCTCCTGCGGACGACGATCGCGCGCGCGTCCATCCACTGACGGGTCCGCGGTGCGCGGAACGAGAGGAAGATCTCCTCGCCGAGCGCGATGTCCGGCACGTGGGTCGCGAGGAACGCGCCCTCCGACGAGAGATCGACGAGCTTTCGGCCGACGAGCGCGAAGCCTATCTCGCGAACGCCTTCGCAGGCGATGGAGACGGCGTGGCGGCTCGTGCCGCGGCGATGGATCGGAAGGATGTCGAACATCTCGGGCCTCCGTGAGGGCAGCAACTGACTGCGAAACGAAGCGTATCGGGGCGAAGGCGCAGACACGGAATTTCTCGCGATCCGTGGTACGGCTCTGCGCATGCGACGCCTCCTCTCGCTTTCTTTCTTCAGCCTCCTCGTGGCGTGCCCCGGTCCCGTCCAGCGGACGCACCTCGGGGCGGTGCAGGGCGATGAGGACATTCCCGCGCCCGCGCCGAGCGTCGCTTCGTACGAGACCACCGTTCCCTCCGGAGAGGCAGTCATCGGCGGGGGGGACGTGGCGGGCGTGGCGACTGGCGTGGCGGCGGCGGCGGCGGCGCGACACGTGGCGATCGTCGGGGATCCGCGCCTCGCCACGCTCTCGTCCTGGATCGCGGATCGCCTCGGCGAGGACGGCGATCCGCCGACCGCCGAGGTGCTCGAGTTCTTCGCGCAGAACCTCGGCCTCGTGGAGCCGGTGCCGCACGTCATCGTGCTCGGCTTGCCGGACCGCGCCTCGATCCCGGACCAGGTCGAGCGCGCCGTCGATCAGTTCCTCGCGCGCCAGACGTACACGCACTACGGCGCGGTCATGCTTCCGCGCGATGGCGCGTGGCTCATCGTGATCACGCTCTCGTGGCGCTTTCCGACCCTCGAGGCCGTGCCCCGTGCGCCGACGGCGGGCCCGCTCGTGCTCCGCGGCGCCCTCGACGAAAGCCACCACAACCCCGTGATCGCGGTGCAAGCGCCCAACGGCGAGGTCTCACGGCTTCCCGCGGGCGCGGGCCCCACGTTCGACGTCCACGTGCCTCTCGTCGCCGGCAACGGCGAGTACCACGTCGAGATCCTCGCGCGCGGCGAGCACGGCGAGGGCGTCATGGCGAACTTCCCGGTCTTCCTCGGCACCGACGTGCCGCGCGTGCTTCATCTCCACCGCGAAGCGGCGACGAGCGGGAGCAGCGACGTCGCTTCGGTCCAGGCGGATCTGCTGCGGCTCGTCAACGAGACGCGCACGACGGCGGGCCTGGCTCCTCTGATCGTGGATCCTCGCATCGAGGCGATCGCTCTCGCGCACAGCCAGGACATGGTCGAGCACGACTTCACGGGGCACGAGTCACCGTCGACCGGAACGCCCGCCGATCGCGTGCGCGCGGCCGGGCTCCACAGCGGGCTCGTCCTCGAGAACATCGGCCGCGGCTACTCGGCGGCCGAGATCCACCGCGGGCTCCTCGCGAGCCCCGACCATCGCGCGAACCTGGTGAACCCCGACGCGAACGTGATCGGGATCGGCGTCGTGGCCGACGAGAGCGACGGCCGGACGGCGTACGTCGCGACTCAGGTGTTCCTGCGCTTTGCGCAGCCGATCGACGTGACGGGTGCCCCGGCCATCGTTCTCCAAGCGATCAACCATGCGCGTACGGCGCGTGGCGCGAGCGCGCTCGAGAGCGAGCCGAACCTCCAGGCAGCCGCCGACGCGTCCGCGCGTGAGTTCTTCTCGGACCCGGCGCTGAGCACCCAGGACGTCGTCGATCACGCGACGACCTCGCTCCGGCGGTTCTCGATCGCCTTCCGCCGGCTCGGCGGTCTCGTCGCCGTCGTCACGGCGCTCGGTGAAGCCGAAGAGCTCGAGCCGTCGTTCGACGACGACGTGGACTACGTCGGCATCGGCGTCGCACAGGGCACGCGCCCCGACACGGGCGAGAACGCGATCGTGGTCGTGATCATGCTCGGCTGGGCGCGCTGATCGTCGGCGGGGCTCCTCGCGACGGCCTGCTTCAGCGCCTGTACTCGAAGTGGCTCGCAGAGCACTCCGGCGGGAACGTCGCCAGAGGGTCGGCGGGATCGATCGTGCTGCAGTCGGCGCTCTCCAGAAACGGATAGCACACGTTCGGAAGCTCGTTGTAGTTCGCCATCACCTGCCGGACGGCCCCACAGACGGGCGCGCCGTCCGCGTCGACGACCTGAAACCTGCGCGGGATTCCGCAGCGATCCAGGAGGGCCTGGACCTCTTGCTCGTACTGGACGCAACGATCGGCGGGCGTGGGCACGCAGCCCGGAGCCGCTGCAGCGAGGGCGAGGAGAGCCAGCGAGCCGAGCCAGCGTGAAGCCATCATTGGAGGACCATCACCCGTCCGCGCGGAAGAGGTCAACCGGATCGCCGACGGGCGTGCTCGCGAAGCGGCCGAAAGAGTCGCCGCCGACCTGCTAGAAGAGCGACCGATGCACGTCCACTTGATCGGCGTCGCCGGAACCGGAATGGGCGCTCTCGCCGGGCTCTTGAAGGAAGCGGGGCACCGCGTGAGCGGGAGCGACACCGCGTTCCATCCGCCGATGGGCGATGCGCTCGCGCGCTGGGGCATCGAGACGAAGACGGGCTACGCGGCCGCCAACCTCGTGCCGCCGCCGGACCTCGTGATCGTCGGGAACGTGTGCCGGAAGGACAACGTCGAGGCGCGCGCCGCGATCGACCAGGGGATGGCGTACGACTCGATGCCGGGCGCGATCGAGAAGCTCTTCCTCGCCCAGCGTCCGGGCTGGGTGGTCGCGGGCACGCACGGGAAGACGACCACGACGTCGCTTCTGGCGTTCCTCGCGGACCGTGCGGGGCTCGAGCCGGGCCTGCTCGTGGGCGGCATTCCCAAGGACTTCGGCCAGAGCTTTCGGGTCGGCGGCGCCGCATCGCCCTTCGTGATCGAGGGAGACGAGTACGACTCCGCCTTCTTCGAGAAGAGCCCGAAGTTTCTCCGTTACCGGCCGCGCGCCGTGATCCTCACCTCGATCGAGCACGACCACATCGACATCTATCCCGACGAGGCGAGCTACCTCGCAGCGTTCGAAGACCTCATCGCGAAGATCCCGGAAGAAGGCGTGCTCGTCGCGTGGGCGGGTGATGTCTCCATCCGTCGTCTCGTCCTCGGCGCCAGGTGCCGCGTGGTGTTCTTCGCGCTCTCGACCGACGACGTCGGCGACGTGTCGCCGGTCTGGGTCGCTTCGCCCATCGCGGCCCAGGGCGGAGCTCAGCCCTTCGATCTCTTCGTCGGCGGCTCGTCCGGCGGCCCGGTGCTCTCGCCGCTGATGGGCGAGCACAACGTGCGGAACGCGCTCGCTGCCATCGCGCTCGTCGCGGAGGCCACGGACGGAAGCATCCCGGTGCAGACGCTCACGCAAGCGCTCCGTGCCTTCTCGGGCGTGAAGCGCCGCCAGGATCTGCTCGCCGAGGCCGGTGGCGTGTTCGTGTACGACGACTTCGCGCATCACCCGACGGCCGTGCGCGAGACGCTGGCGGGTGTTCGCTCGCGCCATCCCGACGCGCCGCTCTTCGCCGTGTTCGAGCCGCGCTCGGCGACGGCGTGCCGGAAGATTCACGAACGCGAGTACGAGGAAGCGTTCCACTGCGCAGACGTCGTGCTCCTCGCGCCGCTCGGTCGCAGCAACATTCCCGAGCACGAGCGGCTCTCCGTCGACGCGATCGCAAGATCGATCCGCGCCCGTGGAGGCGACGCGGCCGCCCCGCCCGATCACGACGCGATCCTCTCCACGATCACGGAGAGGGCCCTGCCTGGCAGCGTGGTGCTCCTGATGTCGAACGGTGACATGGCCGGGCTGCACGACCGCGTGATCGCGGCGCTCGCCACACGAGCCGCAGCGGCGCGGGACAAAACGTAAACGCGCCGATCGGAGACCGTGCGTAGCTCTTCCGCTCCGCGCGCCGGCAGGGCACGCTCCGCTCGTGAACCGCGAAGAGGAGCTGACCACCGCGACGTGGGTCACGTCGTTCGGTGCCGACGGCGAGGCGGTCCACGTCCGGTCGTGCAAGCTCGAGGTCGTTCTCGGGCCCGATCGCGGGCTCGTGAGCACGTTCGCGGTGTCGAGCCTCCGCATCGGACGCGCAGGGGCCGACTTCGTGCTTGGCGACAAGCTCGTGTCGCAGCTCCACGCGGAGCTGACCTTCGGCGAGGACGGCTATCGGCTTCGTGACCTCGGCTCCACCAACGGCACCTACGTCCGCGGCGTGCGCATCCTCGACGCGTTCGTCGAGCCGGGCACGGAGATCTCCGTCGGCGACACGACGATCCGGTTCTCCGTTCTCGGGACGTCCGCGAGCCTTCCGCTGTGGGGCGAGACGTCGTTCGAAGGCATGGTCGGCCGGAGCACGCCGATGCGTAGGCTCTTCGCCGAGGTCGACCGCATCGCCGCGACGGACGCGACGGTCCTCGTCAGCGGCGACACCGGCACGGGCAAGGAGCGCGTCGCCGCAGCGCTGCACTCCCGCTCTCCGCGCGCTCGCGGGCCCCTCGTCACGCTGGACTGCGGCTCCGTTCCGCGCGCGCTCTTCGAGTCGCAGCTCTTCGGCCACGAAGCGGGCGCGTTCACGGGTGCGACGCGTGCGATGCCGGGTGTCTTCGAGTCTGCGTCCGGCGGAACGCTGTTTCTGGACGAGGTCGGCGAGCTCCCGTTCGAGCTTCAGTCCCGCCTCCTCCGCGTCGTCGAGACGCACAGCGTCAAGAGGCTCGGATCCTCCACGCCCATCGACTGTGACGTTCGCCTCGTCGCGGCCAGCAACCGCGACCTCGCCGAGGAGGTGAACCGCGGCGCGTTCCGGTCGGACCTGTTCTATCGGCTCGCCGTCGTACAGCTCCGGGTCCCGTCGCTGCGCGAGCGGGGAGCGGATCTCGACCTGCTGATCGAGCACTTCTACGCATCGCTCCCGCCTCACGAGCGGAGCCCGCTGCCGGACGAGTTCCTCGAGTGGGCCCGAGCGCGCACGTGGCCGGGCAACGTTCGCGAGGTGGAGAACGCGGTCGCGCGCGCCGCGCTGCTCGGCACCTGGGAAGATCCCGTCCCGCCGACCGACGCGGGGCTCGACGTCGCGGGCGCCAGCGTCGACCTCGACGTTCCGTTCCGCATCGCAAAGCAGCGCGTCGTCGACACGTTCGAGCGCCGGTATCTGACCGCGCTGCTCGAGGCGCACGACAACAACGTGTCGGCTGCCGCGCGCGCCGCGGGGCTCGATCGGATGTCCATCTACAAGGCGATGTCGCGCCTCGGGCTCGGCACGCGCGATCTCGAATGAGCGGATCCTCGCTGCTCGGTGGCCCCGAGGCGGTCCTCGCGCGGCAGCGCGCCTACGCCGTCCTCGCCTCGTTCCTCGTGCTCGCGAACCTCCTGGTGCTCGCGCTCGCTCGCGAGGGCACGCCGAGCCGCGAGGCGATGATCGGGCTCTGCGCGCAGGCACTGGCGCTGGGGCTCGCGTCGCTGACGATGCGTCTTCCGCAGCACGGCGCGGTGCTGCTCGTGCGCGGTCTGCTCGTGGTCGGGGTCGCTGCGCTCGCTGCGCTCCCAGGTTGGTTCTTCGGACCGAACGGTCCCTTCGCGGGCTTCATCGCCATCCTTCTCCTGATCGCCGGGGTGATCGTGGAGCCGGGCCGACGCGCGGCGATCGGCGTGAGCATGTACGTCGTCCTCGCCGGCTCGCAGGCCGTCGTGGTCGCGCTCGTGCTCTCCGGCGTGCTCGCCGACCGTTCTCTGGTTCCGCTCTTCCTCCCGGGTCATCCGCTCGCTCACCACGCGGTCGGTCACGCTGCGATCCAGCTCATCTACCTCACGGCGTTCCTCTCGGGCGCGGCGCTCGGTCGTCGCTACGCAACGGTCCTTCGAGCGATCGCGGACGCGCATCAGACGACCGCATGGAAGGACGCGCTCCTCGAGGAGGCGCGAGCCGACTACCTCCGCGCCGTGCGAGTCGGTCGCGACGAGAGCGCGCCCGCGGCGCGAACGTCTTCGCTGCCCCCGCCTGGTGGAGTCGAGGACACGGAGGTCCAGCGTCGCGGCGCCAAGCGCCCTCTGTCGAGCCAGAGCGACGTGGCGGCGCGTGTCTCCGTGGCGGCGCGTGTGTCCGTCGCCCCGCGCGTCTCGGCACCTCCTCCTTCGCCCGGGCCCATCCAGAGCGCGCACGACGGAGCGCGCGCGTGGGACGATGCGTATCGCCTCCGCAAGCGAGGTCAGGACGCCCTGATCTTCGCGCTGGCGATCTTCGGGTCGGCGCTCCTCGGTCTCGTCGGCCCGGCGCCGATCCCGGTGCTCGTGGGCTGCGCCGGGATCGTCTGCGTGGCACTGCTCGCCCTCGTCGCGCGTGAGCGGGAGGAGCTTCGCGCGCCGGCGTGGGCGATCATCGGGCTCGTCTCCGTCGCGCCTGCCTACGCCGTGGGGATCCACTCCGGCTTCGTCTGCGTGGTCGCGACGCTCCTCTTCGTGGGCAGCGCCTTCGAGCCCACGGGCGCGAGTCGATCGTTCGTCGCGCGGTACGGGATGCTCGCCGGCGCCTCGCTCTCTCACGCGCTCGTGTTCGGCCTCATCGTCCTCGGCGTCGTGCCCGACCAGGGCAACGCCCCCGTGCTCGCCCCCGGCCACACGACGCTCGAGCCTCTCTTGCTCCACGTCTCCGTGCAGGCGCTGTTCGTCCTCGCGTTCGCGCTCGGTCGCGCCGTCGACCGGCGTCAGATCGAGCTTCTCCGGGAAGCCGAGCGCGCGCGGGCGGAGTCGGCGCGACGGGACGCACAGCTCGAGGCCGCAGACCGCGACGTCGCGCGCGCGCTCGAGGGGGATGGAGCGGGTCTGTTCACTGGACAGGTCGTGGGCCCCTACCGGCTCGGCCGCGTCCTCGCGAGCGGCGGGATGGGGGACATCTACGAGGCCGCGCAGGAGGACGAGCCAGGCGGTACGCGCGTTGCGGTGAAGCTCGTGCGGCGCGAGCGCGTGAGCGATCCGTTGACGCTCGCGCTCTTCGAGGAGGAGGCGTCGGCGCTCGCGAGGGTGTCCAGCCCGTTCGTGGCGGCAGTCCTCGGAATCGGAGGCCGCGGCGCGGAGCTGCCCTACCTCGCGATGGAGCTCATCGAGGGCTCGACGCTCGCCACGATCCTCCGCGAGCGCGGTCACCTCTCGCTCGACGAGGTCCGCGGGCTCGTGCGAGACGTCGCCGACGGGCTCCGCGCCGTCCACGCAGCCGGGATCATCCACCGCGACGTGAAGCCCCACAACGTGATGCTCACGGCATCGAGAGACGGAATGCGGTGGAAGATCGTGGACTTCGGTGTCGCGCAGCTGCACGAGGTGGCTGGCGTCTCGAGCACGGTTCTCGGCGGGACGGCACCCTACATGGCGCCCGAGCACGCGCTCGGAGAGCGGGTCGATGCTCGCGCCGATCTCTATGCCCTCGCGCTCGTCGCGTATCGCTCGCTCGCGGGTCGTCCCGCCTTCACCGGGGATGATCGCATCGCCATCGCGGAGCTCGCGCGTCGCGTCGGTCCTCCCGATCCACACGGCGGCGCGCCGCTCTCTCGCGACCTCGAGCTGGTGCTCCGTGTCGGGCTGGCGGCGCGCGCAGAGGATCGGTTCGCCACCGCAGCGGAGCTGCGCGGCGCGTTCGAATCGGCCTTCGACGGGAAGCTGAGCGACCGGCTCCGAAAGCGCGCGGAAGCGTTCATCCGAGAGGCGCCGTGGGCGTAGCGAGCCGAGTCGATCCCACCAGGAGTGCTCCCGTGGAGCGCGTACGGGAGCGCTCGGCGGTCTACATGCAGACGCCGCCTGGATGCGGCGAGACGCTGACCGAGACGCTGTAGGTTCCGAGCGAACTGGCGTTTCCGTCGTACCCGTCGACGAGGATGTGAACGCGCGCCCCCGTGCCCGACCCGGCCCCGACGCAGAAGGTGATCGTGCTTCGGTTGTTCCCGCCGCCGATGTCGTCCTGGCAGGCCCGTGTGTACGTCCCGCACGTGCCACCGACCTGCGCTGCGAGGACCGTGTCGAACGACGTCCCCGGGTTGTCCGTCGACACCGTCACGTCCACCGCGCCGAGGGCGCCGGGCGGGAGATCGACGAAGTACACGGCGTCGTGCCCGCCCGTGCCACCGCAGCTCGGTCGGTAGTTGTCCGCGAGGCTCGTGTTGTTGCCGGATGCGCTCCCGCTCAGCGGCGTGCCGCCGCCACCGCCGAGCAGAGAGATTCGCTGCTCGTTCGCGCACGTGTCTGGGAGGGTGGCGCACACACCGCCCTCGTCGATGCGCCCGTCGCAGTTGTCGTCGATCGAGTTGCAGACCTCGGCCGCCCCGGGGTGAACATCGCCGTTCATGTCGTTGCAGTCGTCGCCGCCGCAGGTGACCGTCCCGCTCGTGCCGGTGGCGCGCGCGATGATGTGACCGTCTCCGTCTTCGTCGCGGAGAGGGTGCAAGCACATCCCGGTGCTGACGTCGCATGTGGTCGGATCGCTCGTGCAGGGGTTCCCGTCCGCGGCGCAGCTCATCGTGCCGCCGCCCGTGCATCCGACGCCCGGCATGCAGACCGCGCCCGTGGTGCAGCCGCTGTTGCACATCGTGCTGTCGGGGATGTTTCGGCATCCGGACGCGCCGCACGAGTCCGTCGTGCACGCCGCGCCGTCGTCGCAGGCGCCGTCGTTGGGCACGTGGAAGCAGCCCGTGCTCGCGTCGCAGTGATCCTCGGTGCAGTCGGAGGCGTCACGGCAGTCCGGTGCGGCGCCCGGAACGCATCCCGTCGTCGGGCTCGCGCCC
>JBBSAT010000076.1:0-27641 GCA_038252025.1 Polyangiales bacterium
CCCCTCTTCATGCACCCCTCTTCATGCACCCCTCTTCATGCACCCCTCTTCATGCACCCCTCTTCATGCACCCCTCTTCATGCACCCCTCTTCATGCACCGTCTCCTGCGAAGCTCAGTGCGCCGTCCGCGGCGGCGGCACCGCGATCTCGCGCAGGCTGTCGTCCGCACCGAGCTCGTAGCGACGGGCCCACTCGGTGCGGCTCAACACGACCTGTTGCCGGATGACGCGCGCGTCCGCCGCGCCGGGGTGCACCACGATCATCAGCTCCGCCTCGATGTCGCGCAGGCTCTCGCGATCCTCGCGGCGCGCGTCGAGCTGGTAGGCGCCGTCCTCGCGCTCGCGCACGCGGAAGGCGAGGATCCCGTGGTCGGTGCCGCCGAGCGTGGCCTCCTCGAAGGCGTTCGCGTCCTCGATGCCCGGGTAGTGCAGCGAGAACCGCGGGATGTCGTCCGGGTGGTCGAACGAGAGCGCGACGAAGAGGTTCGGCGGATCGCGCAAGACGCCTGCTTCACGCAGCCGACGCCGCACGGCCGTGATCGTCTCCGCGTCGCCCTCGTCGGCGAGCCGCATGAGCCGCACCATCGTCCAGAGCCGCGCGTAGGTCGCGGCTCCCTCGTCCACGCCGGGATCGGTCGACTCGGAGAGGCGCTGCTCGAGACGTAGCGCTTCGTCCGTTCGCCCCGCGCCCGCCGCGGCGCGCGAGAGCAGGAGCAGCACGTCGCCCTCGCCGGGACGCAAGCGAGCGAGCGTCTGGTACTCGCGGTACGCGTCGTCAGGCCAGCCGTGGGCGCGGTAGAGATCGCCGAGCCGACGGCGCGACCACGGATCGTAGGGCGTGTGCTCGACGATCTCGCTGAAGACGCGGCGCGCTTCCGCCTCGTCTGCCTGTCGAAGCCAGAACTCGCCGACGAGCGTGCGGACCCGGGCGTCGGCGAGCGGATCCTCTCGAAGCGAGCGCGCGAGCCGCCGCGCTTCGGGCACCGCGGTGGTCTCCTCGAGCAGAGCGAGAAGACGGATCCGCAGATCCATGTCGTCAGGAACGACGGCCAGCCAGTGGCGAACGAGCGCGAGCCGCGCAGCCGCCGTGGTCGCGTGGGACCAGTCGCGCGCGAAGAGGTTCCAGTCGACGGCGACCTCGAGGCCCAGCTGCGTCCGCGCGAACGCGACGTCCTCCGGCGTGCGCACGCTCCGAAGGATCGCGTTCCGCAGGTAGCTCGCCGCGGTCGGGTCGGCCGCGAGCGCGCGGTAGAGATCGATGCGCGGAGCGAGCCCTCCGACGTGTCGCATCATGAGGTCGATGAGCGTCCGGCGCGCCCGCCAGTTCCCGAGCTCGCAGCGCGCACGCGCCTGCCGGTACACCTCGAGCGCGCCCGACACACCGCCGCGAACGGAGAGTCGCTCCCGCCAGAGCCGGCGACGCGTCTCGAGCGACCGGTAGGCGGCGTCGCTGCACGTGCGGCGCGAGCCGAACTCGCGCTCCGGCAAGATGAACTGATAGACGTAGTTGACGATGATCGGCTGCGCGCTGGAGGACGGGGCGAAGCGCAGCCCACGAATCTCGCCGAGCATGCAGCTCTCGGTGTCGGCGTCGGACAGCGTGCTCGAGACGACGCGGGTCTCTCGGACCGTTCCGTCGCCTGCGACGGATACGCTCACCGAGACGTTGCCCGCGAGATCGGGACGGATGATCGAGCGGCGGTCGTAGCACTGGCGGGGTCCGCGCTCGCCCTCGCGAAGCGCTCGCTCGACGGCGGCGCGGCCGAGGCCGCCGTCCACGCCGTACGGCCCAGCGCTGCGCGAGCTGCTCTCGACGTATCCCTCGGTGTGCGAGCTCCACGTCGACTCGGGCGCGGTCGCGATGTCTTCCTCGGTCCGCACCGAAGCCATGCGGCGTCGCCAGCCCTGATCGTCTGAGGCGAGGCTCGTGATCGGCACGCTCGAGGTGCCGCCGCCGAGCGCCCACGGCACGAGCAGCGGATCCTCGTCGAAGTTCGTCACCAGCGGCACGATCGCGCCGGCGTACCCGCCGACGAGGAGCGAGGTCCACGGCGTGACGATCGAGAAGCGCGTGCCCAGGTCGACGAGCGCCTCGCGCCCCGCGTCCTCGTCGAGCAGCTCCGCGAGGCGCGCGCTCGCCCAGCGGCGTCGCACGTCTCCTTCGTCGCTCACGGCGCCTCGCCGCACGGCGAGCGCGCTCTCGATCGGCTGACCGTCTCGCGTCGCGCGCAGTGTCACCGTGGTGGGGAGATCACCGACCTGCCTGCCGACCAGGCGCAGATGGTCGCCCTGCCCGACCTCGAGCGGGGCGCTCGGGTAGACGCGCTCGATCCCTTCGCCGAGATCGAGCGAGAGCCCGCGGAGGGTCGGGCGCCCAGCCTCGGCGAGCAGGTGCATCATCGTGCGGGACGCCGCCTCGCGCTCACGCACGGCCTGCGCCTGTTCCTCTCCGAAGAGCGTCTTGGGGAGCTCGACGTTCGCGCCGTCTCCGATCGCGAGGCCGAAGAAGCGCGGCGGAGCGTCGATCGTCGCGAGCGTCGCGCGCAACGAGGTCGCGTCGAGCCCGCCCGTCGTCGGCAGGGCGTCGCCGAGATAGAGGACGGCGCCACGCGGATGACCCGAGACGAGCGCCGCAGCCTGCCTCAGGCTTTCTCCGAGGTCGGTCGCGCCGCCGAGATCGACGCGCGCGAGGGACTCGAGGAACGCTTCGCGGTTCTCGTCGCTCGGCTCGACGAGCCCTTCGGGCGCGCCATCGGGGCGGTGCGCCGTCACGTCGGACAGAAGCAGCGCGATGCGATCCGTCGGGGCCAGCTGCCGCAGCGCAGCCTCGACGATCGCGCGGCCGAGCTCGAGATCCTCGGGGTCCGTCGCGCCGGAGACGTCGAGCACCACGACGAGCTCGAGCGGCGGCTGAACCGTCGCCCCGTCGGCGAGCAACGCGTCGGTCGGGACGTCGAACAGGACGTACGTGTCGCTGCCCTCTGCCGGCGTGATGCCGTCGGCCGTTGTCGCAGGGCCTCCACCGATCGGGTACGCCACCACGTCACCGACGTGCGCTTCCGGCGGATCGTAGAGGTCGAGATAGAAGTCCGCGTGCGGACGATAGTCGGACAGTCGCAGCGTCACGCGGCCGTTCTCGTACCGAGCGCCCATGCCTGCCCGCATCCCGGACGCCGCAGCGGCGCGCGTGTCCACCGAGAGGAGGAACTCGCCGAGGAGCGGAGGCTCTCCGTCGCTGCGCATCGGATAGACGTATGTGCGTCGGTTCACGCTTCGATCGAGCCACTCCGTGTAGCGGAGCCGCACGCGGACCGTCGCGCCCGCCGGCACGGGATAGATGCGCGCGCGAAGGCGGTTCGGACCGTCGTAGGTCAGGCGCCCTTCGGCGAGGTCGGCCCCGCTCCAGGAGAGCTGGTATCCGGCCCCGACCGCCACGCTGCCGATCACCGAGTCGGAGAAGCCGCTCCCGGTGTCAACCGCGAAGCCGGAGACGATCGCGCCCTCCGGGATTCGGATGGACCACTCGCCCTCGAGCGTGTCGCTCCGCGCGTTGAAGAAGGTCTGCACGACCTCCGTGAACGCGAGGTCGTCGCGGATCTCGACGTTGACCTCGTGGCTCCGAACCGGGAGCGACGTGCGCGCCTCGCCGAGCTGAGCCGTCGTGCGACCGGCGAGCGTCCCGAGCGGATCGGAGCTCCGAAGCCTGCCGCTGGCCGGATCGGCGAGGCCGCCGGTCCAGTCGTCCCACATCGCCTCGGGGCTGACGGTCGGCGCGCCCGCTGGATCGATCCGGAGGCTCTCGCCTTGCGCGACGGTCCCTTCACCGCCGTTCGCGTGATAGGTGACCTCGCCCGAGCCGCAGTACACGACGGTCACGCCGTCCTCGAGCGAGACGGCGAACGCGGCACCTCCACTGCCGCCGCTCGCCCCGTGCGCCACGAGCGAGCCACCGGGCGTCGTGACGGTCGTCTCGTCGGCCGACGATGCGTCGACCCAGATGCGACCGCTCGCGAGGGTCACCGAGGCGAGCTCGACGCTCACGCTCGAGTCGCGGTCGAGCAGGATCCACGCGCCCGAGTCGAGCGCCAGCGCGCCACGTCCATCGGGCGCCGTGCTGGCCCTCGCGCTCGTCTCGACGCGCGTCGGTCCGTGGACCACCTCGCTGTCGTCGCCGCTGGTCAACGTCAAGGTCCCGCGCACGACGCTGGCCATGGCGACGGTGGGCGCCGGGTCGTGCGGGTGATCGCACGCGCTCAGCGCGAGCACGAGCCCGAGGACACCCGCCCGGACCTTCGTCCCGGGTGAGCGCGCGGTGGACGAACGAACGGAGAGAGAGCGCTGAGTGACTCGCATGGACTATCGACCTCCACGGGGAGCGGTCGCCACCTGGGCGGGGACGGGGGTGGGCTCGGCACGAGCCCGTGTGACGCCGCTGATCGTCCACGCGAACGCGTGCACGCCGGGCGCGAATGTGAGCGGCTCGATCTCGACGCGCTCGTCCTCGCGGCCTTCGTTCCAGACCACGATGAGACGAGCCGTGACCGTGCCGACGCGATCGGTCGAGGCGCGGCGCACCTCGATCCGGTAGGCCCCGCTCTCGCTCTCTTCGACGTCGAACGCTTCGATGCCGAACTCGGAGTCGAGATCGTCGGGCCGCGTGAGCGTGCTGCCCGGGTGCGCCGTCCAGAGGGAGACCTGCGCGTCCGGGTGCTCCCAGACGAGTGAGACGCGGAGATCCCCGGCGTTCCGGAGCACGCCGCTCCTCCGCATGCGCGAGCCGAGCGCGGAGAGCTGATCCTCGTTCCCGGCATCTCGTGCCGCGTCTCGGAGCTCGGCGAAGCGCACGCTCGACCAGAGCTGGGCGATGCGAGCCACGTCGTCGCGCGCCCCGGGCGCCGCCGTCTCCATCACGCGCTGCTCGAGGCGGAGCGCCTCGTCGGTGCGCTCGGCGCCCGCTGCAGCCTGGGCGAGCAGCAGGAGCACGGAGGGATCGTCGGGCCGGATCGTGGCGAGCGTCTCGTACTGTCGATACGCGTCCTCGTACCAGCCATGCGCGCGATAGAGGTCGCCGAGGCGCCGCCGCGCCAGCTCGTCGAGCGGGGCGAACTCGACGATCTCGCTGAACGTGCGGCGGGCGTCCTCTTCCATGTCGTGCCGCAGATACATCTCTCCGATGGCAGTGCGTACACCGGGATCGGCGAGCGGATCGACGCGCATCCGCTCCGCGAGCCGGCGAAGCTCGGGCATGCGTCCCTGGACCTCGAGCTCTTCGAGCAGCCGCAGCTTGAGGTCGAAGCTGTCGGGCTGCTGACCGATGAGCTCGCGCAGCGCGCGCAGCCTCGCCGCCGGCGTCGTCGCTCGCGCGAGCACCTGCTCGACCAGCGTCCAGTCGAAGCTGCTCGAGAGCCCGAACGCGCCGCGCACGATGCGGAGGTCGGCCGGCGTACGCACGCGCCGCAGGATCGCGCCACGGAAGAAGCCGCGCGCCGACGCATCGGTGAGGTACGTGTAGACGTCGATCATGCGCGCGAGGGAGCCCGCGCGATCGATGAGCGCCTCGAGAAACTCCCGCCGATCGCGCCCGTTGCCGAGCTCGCAGTCGCGCCCCGCCTGACGGTACGCGTCGACCCAAGCGCCGACGTAGTCCGCAGCGTGGAGGCGCTCGTCCCAGAGAGAGCGACGATCCGCGAGCGCGAGGTGGCTCGCGCCGCTGCACCGGGAGCGGACGTGGGAAGGCGTTGCCTCGCGGGTCGCCGTCACCGCGGTGAAGAACCTCGAGCTCGGGCCTCGCTGCTGGGCTTCGTCGGGCTGTGCATCCGCGTGATGGCGAGCGTGCTCGGACGTCTCTTCGCGCGACACGCCGCGGCGCAGCCTGCCCTCGCCGTGGCCATAGCCCGAGCCGGACCCTTCGCCGCTGCCGTGCCCGATCGTGCCCAGGTCGCCGAGGCCGATCGTGTCCTCGCCCGTTCCGCCACCGCCGGTGCCGTTGCCGCGCATGTCGAGCCCGCCTGCGAGGAGCCCGTCATCGAGATCGGCCACTACGCGCTCGTGGCTGGGCTGTCCCGAAGCACCGTCGTCGTAGCCGAGCTGCCGCAGCTGTGCGGTGGCTTCCGGCATGGGCTCGCTCGGAGCCACCGTGGTGGGTGGCGCCGCCCTTGGTGTGGTCGGCGCAAGGACGGGCATCGAGGGACGCGCTGCAGCACGCGGAGCGACGACGATCTGCGGCGGAGGCGGAGGTGCCTCGGGCGGCATGAACGCTGGCTCCGCGTTGGCCTGATCGGAGGGCTCTTCGAACGCGTAGGACCCCGAGGCCGAGGTCGGCTCGGCGGGCGCAGCCTCGCCCATGGTGCAGCCGGTGAGCGCAAGCGGTGCGAGCACGAGCGAGAGCGCGGCCTCCGCGAGCACGTGATCTCCTCCGGGAGGCGCCACGCGCGGGGCGACGAGGTCCGGGTGGAGGTAGAGCTGGCCGACGCCGCCCATCTCGGAGAGCTCGCGCGCGCTCGGCACGTAGTAGCTCGTGTAAGGCGTGATGAGCCCGTAGCGCGTCCCGAGCTCCGCGATCTCCTCCCGCGTCGCGCCCTCGCGCAGCTGCTGACGCAGTCGCTCGTTCGCCCAGCGCAGCCGGAGATCGGCGGCTGCATCGCTCGCCTCGGTGGTCAACGCGACGTGCTGCTCGAACTCGGTCCCGTGGAAGCTTCCGCGCACCAGCACGTCGGTCGGCGGAGCTTCACGGACGCGCCCGCTGATCTCGAGCATCTGCCCGCGGACGACATCGACGGGGACGCGCGGAAACGCGTTCTCGATCCCGTTCCCGAGCTCGACGGTCACGCGCGTGAGCACGGGCCGGGACAGGTGAGCGAGGATGTCCATCGCCGCGCCCGCCGCGTCGTCGCGCTCCTCGACGCGCATCGACAGACCACCCCCGTGGGTGAGCTCCGCCAGGAGATCGAGGTTCGCATCCGCGCCGACGGCGACGGCGTAGAGGCGGATCGGGTGTGGTTGGTCGCGAAGGTGCGCGAAGAGGGCGTCCGCGCCCAGCTCGCCGACCGTGGGCGCTCCATCGCCGACGTAGATCACCGCGCCGTCCCTGCTCGGATCGAGGAGCGCGCCGGCCTCCGCGATCGCCGTTCCGAGATCGGTCGCGCCTCCGGCGGGCACTGCCGCGAGGCCGTCGAGGAGCGCCTCGATGCGCGCCGCGCTCGCGTCTCCGAGCGCTGTGTCGCCGCCGCCCAGCGCGCGGATCGCGAGATCGGTGGTCACGATGCTGACGCGATCGTTCGGTCCGAGGTGCGATGCGATCGACTCCGCGACGCTACGTCCGAGCTCGAGGTGTGCGCGATCGGTGCCGGCTGACACGTCGAGCGCGATGACGACGTCGAGCCCGGTCGCTTCGTCCGACGTGAACAGGCTGTCGGGGAGCCGCAGCGGCAGATACCAGTAGTCGCGCTCGTCGGCCTCGTTGACGACGATGCGCGAGTCCGGAGCGCGCGCCGGCGGCGTGTGCGCGGCCTCGTAGGCGTGCTGCGCGTCGGCCGCGCGAGGCGTGAGCTCGAGCCACAGATCCGAGCGCGCCGAGAAGTCGCTGCGCCGCAGCTCCACGCGATCGCTCTCGACCGTCGCACCGAGGCCGGCGCGGATGCGCGACGCGCCCGAGGCCGCCACGTCCGCGACGAAGGCGAACTCGCCGACGTGCGGCGCCCCAGCGCCTCCGTCTCCGCCCGACATCGGATAGCGATAGAGGAGCGGCCCGCCCTCGTACGCGCGCGGCAGCCATTCGGCGTATCGGATCGCGATGCGCCGGACTTCGCCCGCGCCGATCGGATAGATGCGGGCGCGGTAGCTCCCGGGCGCGTTCCACTCCAGCAGCGCGGGATCGTCGGTCGAGCCGCGATAGACCTGCGCCTCGTACGCCGCGCGCGCTTGCGCTTGCTCGCGCACGTAGCCCTCGACGAGCTGACCGTTGCGATCGACCGCGAAGCGCTCGAGCACCGCGCCCTCGGGCACACGCACGCGATAGAGGCCCTCGACCGTCTCGCTCGCCGGATTGAAGAAGACCTCCTGCACCTCCGTGATCGCGAGCTCACCCACGATCTCGACCTGGACGTCGAGCCTGCGGATGACGAGCGGCCAGCGCGCCTGACCGATCTCGTCCGGTACGCGAGCCTCGAGCGTGCCCATGCCGGGCGCCGAGCTCGGATCCGACGGGCCCGCCCGCACGAGGCCGCCCGTCCAGTCGAGCCAGAGCGTCTCGGGCGTGACCGTCGCGGTCGTGCCGGTGATCGCGAGCTCCTCACCGGCGCGCACGATGCCGCGCGTGTCGCCCGTCCGTTGGCTCACCTCGCCGCGGACCACGTAGACGTGCGCACCACCCTCGTCGACCGCGATGGACATCGAAGCGTCGCTCGCGCGGAGGCTCGCCCCCGCGACGTCCACCTGCATCGCGTCCCCGGCGAGGACGTCGAAGAAGACGCGGCCCGCCTCGACCGAGACGTTCGCATCGTCCGCGAGCCGCACGGACGCCTGGGCGTCGAGGAGGAGGGCCGGCCCAGAGTCGAGGATCAGACGCGTGAGACCGGTCTCCGAAGCGGTCACCGTCCCTCCCTGAGGGACGCGCGCGATGCTACCGACCGACTCCGCCTCGCCCGCGGCCGACTGGACGGCGACCGAGCCCCTGACCACGTGCGCCGTGCCGACGCTCGTGTCGAGCGAGGTCTCCACGGGTCCGCCACATCCCCACGCCAGCGTGGTCGCGACCACCGCCGCGCCCACGAACGTCGCCCCCATCGAACGTCGCATCTAGCCTCCGCTGTCTCTCGGCCGCCCCGCAAAGACCGCGATCCCCCACCCTCGCTTGGGTGCGGAGCGCGAGGGTACCAGACCGGGCGGCGAAGGGAGACGGACGCCTGATTCGGCGGGAAGTTCTCTCCGTCGCTCAGCGCAAGACGGTGAACGCGACGATCCCGCCGAGGACGAGCAGCGCGAGCACGAGGAGCGCCCCGAGGCCGAGGATCAGCAAGAGAGGCGGGCCCGTCCCCGTCGTCGCCGAGGGCGCGATCTGCATCGCGGGCTGCTGCATCGCGGGCTGCTGCATCGCGGGCTGCTGCATCGCGGGCTGCTGCATCGCGGGCTGCTGCATCGCGGGCTGGGGCGGGGGCAGCGGCGCCGCTTCGGCCACGACCGAAGGACGGCTGGGGTCGATCCACGCAGCGGGCGAGGGGATCGCGTCGAGCGCTGCTAGCATCTCCTGCGCGTCGGCGAAGCGCTCGCCCGGCTTCTTCGCCAGCGCCTTCTGCACCAGCGCCTGCAGCTCCGGACGGACGTGCAGCGCCTCACGACGCGTCACGAGAGGCTCCGGGACGGACATCAGGTGCATGCGCAGCATGTCCACCTGGCTCTCGGCGTCGAACGGCCAGTCTCCCGTGATCATCTCGTAGAGGACGATCCCCGCGGAGTACACGTCCGAGCGCGCCGTCATCGGCGTGCCGGTGGCCTGCTCTGGCGACATGTAAGCCGGGCTGCCGAACACCGAGCCCTGCATCGTGAGCTTCTTGGCGGAGCCCCACTTCTCCTCGTCCTGGAACTTCACCAGACCGAAGTCGAGCAGCTTCGCCCGCCATCGCTGGCCGTCCCACTGACAGAAGACGTTCTCGGTCTTCAGGTCGCGATGGAGGACGCCCTTCGAGTGCGCGAACGCGAGCCCGCGCAGTACGTCCTTCGCGAGCTCGATGCCGGTCTGTGGGTCCGGCGTGTGGTCGACGACCATGTCCTCGAGCGTGCGGCCCTCGAGGAGCTCCATCACGAGGTAGGGCAGCCCGTCGTCGAGCCCGTAGTCGCGCACCTCGAGCACGTTGGGATGCCGCAGGGCGAAGAGCGCCCGCGCCTCGCGCTCGAAGCGCTCACGAAGCCCGGCGTCCGACACCGCATCGTGCTGCAGCACCTTCACCGCGCAGGGCTGCCCGTCGCTCGCCGTCGCGCGATACACCGCGCCCATCGCGCCCGCGCCGAGCTTCTGCTCGAGGCGGTACTTCCCGGCGAGCACGCGCCCGACCAGCAGGTCGGCGGGCGTCTGCGTGACGCGGTCGTTCATCGCGCGGCGAGCCTATCACGCTCGTGCGACATGATTCAGTGGCTGCGCGCAGCGGTCATCACAGCGTCGAGCTGCGCCCGCGTGTAGAGGCGCCCGACCAGCGCGTCGCGCGTCTGCTGCGCGGCGGTCCGCCACTCGGCGTCGTACGGCGTGGCGTCGTCCTCGATCATCCCGCGCGTCAGGAGCTCGGCGTAGTACGCGTCGTCGGAGCGCCTCACACGGGCCAGGAGCTGCGCGTGCGCTTGCGCGGCCGTCGTGTCGAGCGCCGTCCGCTGCTCGTCGGTGAGGTGGTCGTAGTCGGCCTTGGAATACACCGTCGCGCCGATCAGGACGGCGTTCGAGGGTCGCATCACGTGCGTGAGGTGCGTGCGCCACTGGAGCGCGCTCACGGCGGTCGCCGACGCGGCCACGGTGTCGACGCGGCCATCCGCGAGCGCCGGCAGCACGCCGGCGAGCGGGAGCGGGATGCCCGTCGCGCCGACTCGGCTGAGGAGCTCGGCGAAGATCACGTCGTTCTGCGGCTGCCAAGGATGCGCGTCGTGCAGATCGCCCGGCCTCCGGATCACGCGAGACGAGAAGATGCGCGCCTGTCCGAGATCGCTCCAGCCGAGGAGCACCATCCCGTTGCTCGCGAGCTGCGCTCGCAGCTGCGCATCGAGCACGGTCCGCGCCCGGTCGAGCTGCGCGGCGTTCTCGACCGCGCCCGGCGCCTGGAGGGCCAGGAGCGAGCGATCGATCGCAGCGAGCCCGAGCGCGCTCAGCGACGCCGCATCGATCTGGTCGCTCCGGATGCGGCGCACGAACTCGACCTCGTCTCCCGTGGAACCGCTCGGCTCGAGGTGGATCTGCAGCGTGCCGCCGCTCGCCGTCCGGAGCGACGCGTTCCACGCCGAGAAGACGCGGCCCCACTCGCTGGTGCGCGGGGGGATCATCGCGAGGCGGATGATGGTGGGAGACTGTGCGGTGACGCGCTCGGGGGTGGCGCCCGGCACGAGGAGCAGCAGGGCACACGAGAGGACGACGGCCAGCTTTCGTACTTTGATCATCGGGACTTGCTCCGGGCGCCCCTCTCGGACGATGCGAGAGGAACGGTCATTCAACGCGAGCCCGACCGAGAACGTCAGCTCGTCTTCACCAGCTCCAGGACCACCTCGGGCGCTCCCGGGGGACCGTACGCCCCTTCGAAGCGAAGCACACGGTGCGGGACCTGATCTTCGAACCACATCGTGTACTTCGGGAGGAGCGGCTTCGCGAGGGTGGTGAGCACCGAGCCGAGCGGGACCCAGTCGTTCAGGTCGGGGTACATGACGACCTCGTGCGCACGGAACGAGCCGGCGGGGACGTCGAGCTTCATGCTGCGCTTGGAGACCTCGAAGTAGACACGCGCGACGAATCGGTCGTTCGTCCACGAGAACACGAAGTCTCGCTTGCCATCGAAGCGCTGCCCGCGGAGCACGAAGGGGAGAAGGACCTCCGGGAAGCTTCGCGCGGGGAGCAGCACCGCCGAGCTCTCGAAGTCGACGCTCTCCTCACGCACGATCCGCCCGCTCTTGTCCGACTGCTTCCGCGTGAGCGTCTGCATCACGAGGCTCTTCGATGCGTCGAGCGTCGCGACCTCGGCGATCTCGCCGATGGCCGAGACGTGGTGAGATCGAATCTCGACCGCATGGTGGTTCACGGTCGTCGTGATCGTCGCGCTCGCGCCCTCGAAGAGGCGCTTGGCGTCCATCACCGTCTTGAAGAACGGCTTCGGCCTCGGCTTCGCCGTGTACACGCACACTTCGACGCCGTCGTGGATCGGCGCTCTCAGCGGCACGGGAGCCTCTTCGTCCTCAGCGTGCGCATCAGAACAGCTCGTCGACGCGACGCAGGAGTCGGATCGCGCGACGGCGTGCGAGCCGGTTCGCGAGGCGCGAGGAAGGATCGGGATCTCCGCCGTCGATGATCTCGCGGAGCAGCGCGACGAAGAGCGCTCGGTCGCCGGTGTTCACCGCGTAGATCCGCGCGTACGTGAGCTGCACCGAGAAGAACTGCCGGTTCGTCGCCGCCAGCGCGCGCTCGAAGAGCTGCCGGCCGCGCTGTGGATCG
This sequence comes from Polyangiales bacterium, assembly GCA_038252025.1. Taxonomy (GTDB): domain Bacteria; phylum Myxococcota_A; class Polyangia; order Polyangiales; family Sandaracinaceae; genus JBBSAT01. The sequence goes on from JBBSAT010000076.1 coordinate 12,176, forward strand.
CCGCCGAGCGACTCCGAGACGGCGCTGTTGATCGAGGCGAGGAAGAGGAGCGCGCCGTAGTGGAAGTACGCCTCGTCGAGCGTCGCCGCTCGCTCCACGAAGAGGCGCGCCGTCGGGAGGTCGAGGACGAGCGCTGGATCCTCGTACGAGACGCCGATCGCGGAGCCCCACGGGTAGCCGACCCAGAAGAGCAGCTCGGCGTCCTCGCGCGACGTGTAGTGCGCGGCGAGATAGGTCGCGAGCGCTTCGGGATCACCGCGCAGCGCCTCGTCGATGCCGGCGTCTCTCAGGCGCATCAAGTGGATCGCGATGTTGCGGGCGCGCAGGTAGAGCAGACGCGCGCGCTGGCTGAGCTCGGCCTGTCGCTCGAGGTCTCCCGCGCCCTCGGCGATGTCGGCTTCGTCCTCGATCCAGCCGTAGGCGTACGCGGCGTACGCGCGCGCGAGGGCGATGCCGAGCTCGCGGTCGTCCGGGATGACGCTGAAGATGCCCTCGAGCGTCATGATGCTGCTCGGAAGGCCGTCGCCGACGAGCTCGGTGTCCCAGTGCTGCTCGAGCGCGTCACCCGCGCGGGTGAACAGCGTGGCGCTGGTGCTCGCGGTGAAGCGCATCACGTCGCAGCCGGCGAGCTGCGACGCGAGCATCAGGGCGATCACGGCGATGGACGCTTTGCGCATGCCAGATGGACCGCACGCACCCGGGAGGATTCGAACCTCCGACACCTGGCTCCGTAGGCCAGTGCTCTATCCAGCTGAGCTACGGGTGCGAGTGGGAACGAGGCGAAACGGAAGCCGGCCACCAGATGGGGGCCCGAAAAAGAGGCCGGATAGTACTGGCGGCGCTCCAGCTGTCAACGACTCACACGGAGAATCACTCACACGGAGCTACGGAGAGGAAGGGATTCGAACCCCCGGTACGGTTACCCGTACACATGATTTCCAATCATGCGCCTTCGACCACTCGGCCACCTCTCCCGGTGACTGTCGCGAGACCCAGACATCCAGAGACGCAGCAGGCCCCGCGAGCGCGGGGCCGATCGAAGCAGCAGGCCCCGCGAGCGCGGGCCGATCGAAGCAGTAGGCCCCGCGAGCGCGGGGCCGATCGAAGCAGTAGGCCCCGCGAGCGCGGGGCCGATCGAAACGGCCCGGTCGAAGCGGGCCCAACGGCTCGTCGCGTGAGCCTAGCGGAGAACGTGGGATTCGAACCCACGGAACCCTTGCGGGTTCGCTTGATTTCGAATCAAGTGCCTTCGACCACTCGGCCAGCTCTCCGCGGGCGAAGCTAGCAGGGGGGTCTACCCTGTCAAGAACGTGATCGACGCAAGAACAGGCCGATCGCGAGCAGGCCGAAGGCGAGCGTCCCGAGCGGTGACCTGCCCCCGCCTGCCGAACAGCTCGCGCAGCCTGCGTGGGTCGGCGGGTGGCTCACCGGGGCGCGGTCCGACTCGGGGCTGTCGACGACGTCCACCGGGACGACGCCGGATCCGAGGAGCACGCGGTCCGAATCGGCGGCCGCCATCGGCGCCGTCCGTGAGCACAGCGACACGAGATAGCGATCGCCTTCGGCCTCGGCCGCATAGACGAGGTACGACGTCCCGATCTCGAACGGATAGCCGCAGGTGGCCTCGAGAGCCTGCGTCAGGACCTCCACGTGCTCGTGCCCGGCCGCGCGCCAGGTCTGCACCACGTCGAACGTGACGAGGAGACGCCCGTCCTCCTGCGGCGCGATCGAGGCCGCTCGACCCTCGAAGATCGCCGCCGCCCCGGCGTGGGCCGTCTCGAACGGCTGTTCAGCGCAGCTACACGCGCTCGCCCCGAGCGGGGCCGTCCACGAGACCGCCGACGAGAGCAACACCAGGCCCAGGAACTTTCGCATCGATTGACACCCGTTCGGAGGCCCGCTACATCGCCTCCGCTCCACACGTCGGCGCTCTCGTCGACGAGGAGAGGTGGCCGAGTGGTCGAAGGCACTCCCTTGCTAAGGGAGCGTACTCCAAAAGGGTACCGCGGGTTCGAATCCCGCCCTCTCCGTAGACGTGGCTGATCGAGAAGGTTCGCTTCTGGCGTGAGGTCTCGACCTGCGCCTGTGAGAAGCGCTCGCGAGGACTGTGTTAGCGTCCTCGGTCGAGGTATACGCATGCTCGAACGGATCGCGGTGGTGGTTTCGATCGCGTTCCTCGTGCCCGCCTGCTCGTGCGCGACGCCACCAGGGGCGAGGCGCCCCGACGCTGGCAGCGACGCGGGCTGCGTCGATCTGAACGGCGACGGAGTGTGCGACGACGTCGCTGGGCTCGACGGCGGTGTCGATCCGCGGATCGACGCGAGCGGTGACGGCAGCGACTCGGGACCGCTCGAGATGCGCGACGGCAGCATCTACGATCTCGACGGCGAGGCCGGGATGATCGTCGACGAGCTCTGCCCTGCGTCGGCGATGATCGCGACGGGCTGCCTCGTCGAGCTCGCCGAGGTGACGCACGGGCTCTGCAACCAGCTCGACGACGACTGCGACGGGATCGTCGACGAGGGCTGCGGCTGCACTCCCGGCGCCGTGCAGCCTTGCTTCCGCGGCCCGCCCGGCCGTCGCGGCGTCGGCGGATGCGCCGACGGAATGCAGCAGTGCACCGGCACCGAGTTCGGGACGTGGGGCGCGTGCTCGGGCGGCATCGCGCCGAGCGGCGAGGTCTGCAACGGTCTCGACGACGACTGCAACGGTTGCACCGACGAGGTCGTGGGCTGCGTCCCCACGGGCGTCTGCCCCGGCCCGACGGATCCTCGAATCACCGAGGGCTCGCCCTTCACCGACTACGCGCTCCGCGGCGCGGACTTCTATTCGGGGAGCGCTGCGAGCTGGACGTGGACGGTCGAAGGCGGTCCGTGCGAGGCGATCCTCCCGCGTCGCAGCTACACCGTGACCGGTGCGGCGAGCGAGACGGCCACCTTCCGTCCCACGCTGTCGGGCGACTACACCGTCACGATGCGCGTCGTGTCGACGTCCGGCGACGTGTTCACGTGCACCTGGATCATCCACGTGCGCGGCCCCGGCCTTCGCGTGGAGATGTGTTACCCGGAGAGCGAGACTCAGGATCTCGACATCTTCCTCTCCGGCCCGGGCTACGCGGGGAGCTGGTACATCGACACGAACGACGCGTTCCAGCCCGCGCGCGAGGTGTGCGGCTGGCACGACTGCGAGGCGACCATCCGCGGGACGCTTCCTGCCGGCGGTCTCTATCCGCGCGCCGACTGGGGCTACGGGACGAGCTTGATCGCCGAGTGCCGCGGCGGCCTCCTCGGCCCTGCCTGGGCCGCGCTCGGCTACTGCGCGAACCCGCGGCTCGACATCGACAACAACCTCTCCGAGGGCGTCGGCGTCCCCGAGAACATCAACATCGACATCCCGCGCGAGGGCGAGAGGTTCCGCATCATGGTGCAGAACTTCACGGGCTCGACTGCGCGGCCCGTCGTCAACGTCTACTGTGGCGGGCGTCGCGTCGCCACGTTCGGCACGGCGCCGGACACGGTCACTGGCTTCAGTGGGACCTCCGGCTTCGCGGGCATCGGCGCGATGTGGCGCGTCGCGGACGTGACCACGCACATCGACGCGAGCGGTGAGACCTCGTGCGACGTCGCGCTCGTGCACCCGCCGGGGGCTACCAGCGGCTACGACGTGACGTACGACTCACCCCGCTTCTAGCCCCATCGATCGGCGCTGGCGCTCACGACGTGCGCAGGCTTCTCAGGGTCGGTACCGCGAGACCGAAGCGATCGGCCCGCCCGAGCGTGCGCGCGAGACGTTCCTTCGCGCTTCGCCCCGCAGCGACGTGGCCCGGGTCGGCGTCGAAGGCGGTGAGCAGCGCGGTCCACAGCGCATCTCGGGAGACCGCCTGCGGCTCGAGCGAGAAGCGCGCGCGCTCGACCGCGAGCACCTCGTCGAAGATCGTCTCGAAGCGCTCCTCGCGAACGAGCTCGCTCACCGTGATCGACGTCCCCATCCCGCCGAGGTTGGTCGTGAGGATGTAGAGGTTCTTCTCGAGCAGCGCGCGCGGAAGCTCCGCCTCGTCGATCACCTTCGCGTCGATCTCGATCGCCTCCAGCGCGCGCGCCAGCAGGCTCGCGTGCGGACCGGCGATCCTCGTCGGGTGGATCACTCGGACCGCCCGTCCGGGCTTCTTCTCGAAGAAGACGCTCGCGACGGTGGGATGGGAGATCCCGCGCTCGAGCCACTCGCTCGGGGCGAGCTCGTTCTGGACGAGGCCGACGCGATCGCGGAGCGACTCAGGGATGCTCGCGAGCGCCGCGTCGAGGTCGCTCTCGGCGACGGTGACGAGCACCAGCTCGGGCTCGGGCCCGTCGATCCGCTCGCCACGCCGCACGGGCACCACGGTCTTGCCCAGCACGAGCAGGCCCTGACCGAAGGTCCGGCCGAGCTGTCCCATCCCGACGACGACGACGGACACGAGCGCTCGTCTAGAGGAGCGCGCCGCGCATGGTGATCGTGTAGGTCTTCTCGTCGGTCGTATCGACCTCGACCTCACCGCCGAGGAAGATCTTCAGCGTCTCGATCTGCGTCGTGGTGTGCGCGGTCGGCTCGCTCGTCGTGAACACGCCGCCCCGGCCGATCGCCATCGGCAGCAGGATCTGATCGGCGATGTGATCGGAGACGGCCGCCTTGGTCTCGAGGTAGCGCAGGGTCGGCCCGATCGCGCGCTCGGCGACCTCCTCCGCGCGCGCGCCTCGATCGCTCAGTCCGGCGAAGACGCTCGTGACGTGCTCGAACTCGTAGATGACGACGACGGCGTTCCCAGGGCCACGCTCCTCGGGGTACTCGAGCTTCTCCACTTCGTCGCGCGACAGGCTCAGCCGGTCGCGAGCGATCCGCAGCTGCCGCTCGGCCACCGCCGGGGGCAGGCCCGCGACGATCGAGATCGCGCGCTTCTTCCGCACCGGACCGCGCTCTTCGAGCTCGAGCACGCCGAGATCCGTCGGCGTCACCTTGCAGGTGATCTTGCCGCCGCCCTTCGGAAAGAAGCCCGGCTGATCGAGGGTGAGCTCGACCCGCGCGCCCATGCGCGTGAGCAAGGGCAGGAACGCGCGCGACAGAAACTCGAACGGCGGCGCGGCCGGGTTGTGCGTCCCGCCCTCGATCGTGATCGTGCTCGGCGAGGGCGCCCGGAGGAGCGCGGGCAGCACCGTCTGGAGCACGAGCGTCGTCGAGCCGGCGCTTCCGATCGAGAAGTGGCGGTCGCCGCCCTGCACGGTGCGCGGCTTGAACGTCAGGTCGCGGCTTCCGAGCTCGGCGCCCGTCACGTCGGCGCTCGACACCTCCTGCGCAGCGTTCACCGCGGTGAGGTGCTGCCTCAGGAGGCCCGGCTTGTCGCGGCCGGCGCGGATGCGCTCCATGCGAAAGGGCGTGCGAGTGAGAATGGAGAGCGACAGCGCACTGCGCAGTATCTGCCCACCGCCCTCGCCCGAACTGCCGTCGATCACGATCATGGATTGCGTCGCCTTCACGTGATCGCTCGGTCGCGATCCCGGCGGGCACGATACCGCCGGCCGATCGGGAGCGAAAGCGGGATCACGGGAGAAGCCGGATTGAGCGAGCTCAGCCGAGCGAGGCCTTCGCCAGCCCCTCCCTCATCGCCGTCACCAGCTCCGTCGTCGTGGTGCGCTGCGCGACCTTGATGGCGTTCCCGATCGCGCGCTCGGTGCTCCGCCCGTGTGCCTTGATGCACAGCCTGTCGAAGCCGAGGATCGGTGCGCCGCCGTACTGCTCCCAGTCCGTCACCTGGCGCACGCGCTTGATCGCGGGCGCGAGCAGCGCGAGTCCCGCGCGGTACTGCAGGCTCTTTTCGCCGGCGTACCGGGCGAGCCGCATCACGGTGTCGCTCACGCCCTCGAGCATCTTGAGCACGATGTTCCCGACGAAGCCTCCGGTGACGACGACGTCTGCGGTGCCGCGCGGGATGTCCATCCCCTCGACGTTTCCGATGAAGTCGATCCCCTCGATGCGCTTGAGCCGCTCGTGGGCGGCGACGACGGCGGCGGTTCCCTTGCCCTCCTCCGAGCCGACCGAGAGCAGCGCGATGCGCGGCCTCGGGTTGCGCGAGATCCGCTGCGCGTAGGCGGAGCCCATCACGGCGAACGCGACGAGATCGTCGGCCGTCACTTCGAGCGTCAGCCCGGCGTCGAGGATGAGGGAGAACGGATCGTCTTTCTCGCCGCGCCTACGCTCCGTCGGATAGACGGCGCCGAGCGCCGCGCGGGAGACGCCTGGGAGCCGCGCGAACGCGCGCGCGCACGTCAGCGTGACCGCTCCCGTGTTGCCGGCCGAGACGAGCGCGTCGGCTTCGCCCGTCCGCACGAGCTCCGCGGCACGCAGGATCGACGCCTCCGGCTTGTCCTTCAGCGCCTGGGCCGGCTTTTCGTCCTGGAGCACCACGTCCGGGGCGTGGACGATCCGGAGCCGCGCCGCCTCGTGCGGCGTTCGGTCGAGCTCGGCGTGGAGCTGCGCCGCGTCGCCGACGAGCAGGACGTCGGGCGCTCCGCTCGTGAGGCTGACGCGCGCGGCGCCCCGCACGGTGGCGGAGGGCCCGCGATCTGCGCCCATCGCGTCGAGGGCGATCGTCACGCGTCGTGCGCTCATCGCGCGGATGGTACCGAATGCGGGCTTTCGCCGTCGCCCTCATCCGAGCCTCGACATGCGCCGCGCGGAGCGCCAAACCTCTGCCACTCCGATGCCCCTGCTCTTCCTCTCTCTCTTCACCAGCATCCTCGGGCTGAGCATCCTCTTCCCGGTGCTCGGTCCGCTGGGGCGCGCGCTCGAGCTCTCCGAGGCGCAGATCGGCCTCATCTCCACGAGCTACGCGTTCATGCAGTTCATCATGTCGCCGTTCTGGGGGCGGCAGAGCGAGCGTCGCGGCCGGAGGCCGGTCCTGCTCACCGGCGTGATCGGCTTCGGCGTGGGGTTCGTCCTGCTCGGCATCGTCGCCGAGCTCGGCGCGCGGCACATCATCACGGGGCTGCCGCTGCTCGGCGCGCTCGTGATGGCCCGGATGATCGGCGGCGCGCTCTCGTCGGCGACGATCCCGACGGCGCAGGCCTGGGCGGCGGACCTCACGACGCGTGAGAACCGGACCAGCGGCATGGCGATCATCGGCGCGTCGTTCGGGCTCGCCATCATCTTCGGCCCGGTGATCGGCGGCGTGGTCTCGCACTACTTCGGGCTCTTCGCCCCGATCTGGTTCTCCGTGATCATCGCGGTGCTCAACGCGGTCCTCGTCGCCACGAGCTTGAAGGAGCCGGTGCGCCACGCGGAGCGTCCGGCCTCGGGCGGGATGGCGAGCGTGATCGGGAAGGCGCGCGAGCTGCTCGCGATCGGCTTCGTCTCGACGTTCGCTTCGGTCCTGATGGAACAGACCATCGCGTTCGCCTTCGAGGACCGGCTCGGCCTGACGCACGAACAGACGCCGCTCTACGTCGGGAGCGCGCTCGGCTGCTACGGCGTGGTCGCGGTCTTCGCCCAGGGCTTTCTCGTTCGACGGCTCAAGATCCCCGCAGGTCGGCTGCTCTTGATGGGGCTGCCGCTCACGATGACCGGGATGGCGTTGCTCGTGTTCGCCAACGACTTCCCGCTCCTCGTCGTCGCGATGGCGCTCCAGGGTCTCGGGCAGGGTCTCGTCATGCCGGGCGTCACGAGCGCGCTCTCGCTCTCGGTGGGCGACGGCGATCAGGGCGCAGTCGCCGGCGCGAACAGCTCGGCGCAGGGGCTCGGGCGGCTCCTCGGACCGCTCGTCGGGCCGACGCTCTATGGGCTCTCGCCCGAGCTGCCGTTCGCGGCGAGCGCGTGCCTCTTGTTCTGCGTGGTTCTCTTCGTCGCGCTTCGCGCAAGCGTGCGCTCGATCGGCGCTCCCTCGCCCAGCCCCGCCGATTAGGCCTCGCCGCGCTTCTCGGCGACGCGACCACGGAGCGCGGCCTGGGCCGCAGCGAGACGCGCGACCGGCACGCGGAAGGGCGAGCAGCTCACGTAGTCGAGCCCGACCTCGGCGAAGAACGCGATGGAGCGCGGGTCGCCGCCGTGCTCGCCGCAGATGCCGAGGTGCAGATCCGGGCGCGCCTTTCGCCCGCGCTCGCACGCGAGCCGGACGAGCTGCCCGACGCCGACGACGTCGATGGACTGGAACGGATCCTCGGGGATCACGCCGATCGCCAGGTACCTCGGCAGGAAGCCTTGAACGTCGTCGCGGCTGAAGCCCAGCGTGAGCTGCGTGAGGTCGTTCGTGCCGAACGAGAAGAACTCCGCCTCCAGCGCGATCTCGCCCGCCACGAGTGCTGCGCGCGGCACCTCGATCATCGTGCCCACGTGGTAGCGCACCGAGCGGCCGCGCTCGGCGAACACGTCGGCTGCGACGCGCTCGATGATGCGCTTCTGGTGAACGAGCTCCGAGGTGAACCCGACGAGCGGGACCATGATCTCCGGCAGCACTTCGAGCCCTTCCTCGGCCGCCGTGCACGCTGCCTCGAGGATCGCGCGGACCTGCATCTCGGTGATCTCGGGGTGCGTGATCCCGAGCCGACAGCCGCGGTGGCCCAGCATCGGGTTCGCCTCCTCGAGCGCCATGACGCGCTGGCGGATTCGCTCTGCGGGCACGCCCATCGCGCGCGCCACCTGCCCCTGCATCACCGGGTCCTCCGGGAGGAACTCGTGGAGCGGTGGATCCAGGAGGCGGATCGTCACGGGCAGCCCGGCCATCGCGCGGAAGATGCCGAGGAAGTCCTCGCGCTGGCTGGGCAACAAGAGCGCGAGCGCTTCCTGCCGACCTGCGATGTCGCTCGCGAGGATCATGCGGCGCATCGCGAGGATGCGGCTCTCCTCGAAGAACATGTGCTCCGTGCGCACGAGCCCGATGCCTTCGGCGCCGAGGCGCCTCGCGGCGAGGGCGTCCTTCGGCGTGTCGGCGTTCGCGCGTACGCGGAGGACGCGCATCCCGTCGACCCAGCCCATGAACGCTTCGAGCGCGCCGGAGACCACGGCGCTCGCGAGCTTCTCCTGGCCGACGATGATCTCTCCCGTCGTCCCGTTCACGCTCAGCCAGTCGCCTTCGGCGAGGGTCACCTTCCCGGCGGTGAGCGACTTCTTCTGGTAGTCGATGATGAGCTCGCCGCAGCCCGCGACACAGGGCTTGCCCCAGCCTCGCGCGACGACCGCTGCGTGGCTGGTCATCCCTCCGCGCGTCGTGATGACTCCTTCGGCCGCGTGCATGCCGGCGACGTCCTCGGGGCTCGTCTCGATCCGCGCGAGGATGACGCTCTCGCCCCTCGCCTTCCACGCCTCGGCCTCGACGGCGTCGAACACGACGCGGCCGACGGCAGCGCCGGGAGATGCGGGCAAGCCCTTGCCGAGCACGCGCCCGCCGCGCCGATAGCCCTCCTCGTCGGCGAAGTGCGGGTGGAGGAGCTGGTCGACGTGGCGAGGCTCGACGAGGTTCGCGACCGCTTCCTCGCGCGTGACGAGCCCTTCGCTCACGAGGTCGACCGCGATCTTCACCGCAGCGGCGCCTGTGCGCTTGGCGTGCCTGGTCTGCAGAAGAAAGAGGCGTCCCTCCTGTACCGTGAACTCGACGTCCTGGACGTTCCGGAAGCGCTGCTCGAGCTCGCCCGAGAGCTTCACGAGATCTGCATGCACCTCTGGCATCTCGTCCTTCAGCTTCGCGATCGGAAGAGGCGTGCGGATGCCAGCGACCACGTCCTCGCCCTGGGCGTCGAGGAGGTACTCGCCGTAGAGCGCGCGCTCGCCGGTCGACGGGCTTCGGGTGAAGAGGACGCCCGTGCCCGAGGTCGAGCCCATGTTGCCGAAGACCATCGCCTGCACGGTCACGGCCGTCCCGACGAGGTGCGCGATGTTCGAGACCTGGCGGTACTTCACCGCGCGCTCGCCGTAGAACGATCGGAACACGGCGAGCGTCGCGGCCTCGAGCTGCTCCTTCGGGCTCGAAGGGAAGGGTCGTCCCAGGCTCGTCTCGTACACGGCCTGGTAGCGGCGCACGAGCTCGCGGAGGGCGCGCTCGTCGAGCTCCTGGTCGGAGGTGACGCCGCGCTCCTTCTTGATGGCGTCCATGGCCTCGTCGAAGCGCGCGCGCGGGATGCCGAGCACGACGTCGCCGAACATCGAGAGGAAGCGGCGGAACGCGTCGTACGCGAAGCGGGGCTTCTTGGTTTGCTTCGCGAGCGCCTCGGCGACCGCCTCGTTCATCCCGAGGTTGAGCACCGTGTCCATCATGCCGGGCATCGACACGGCCGCCCCCGATCGAACCGAAAGCAGGAGCGGCGCCTCTGGATCGCCGAGGCGTGCGCCCATCTGTTCCTCGAGCCCGCGCAGGGCTTCGTCGATCTCGGGCCAGAGCCAGTCAGGGAGCGTCGTCGCTCCCCCGCCCACGTGCTGACAGACCTCCGTCGTGACGGTGAACCCCGGCGGGACCGGAAGCCCAGCGGCTGCCATCTCCGCGAGGTTCGCCCCCTTGCCCCCGAGGAGCTCTTTCAGTTCTGCGCGCCCGTCCGTGACGCGCGACCCGAAGCGGTAGACGTGTCGTGTCATGGGAGGGGTGTACGCGCGCGCGGAGGGCGCGCTACGGGCGTCCTCGCGGCTCGCCCCGGCTCAGGGGTTCGGCAGCGTCAGCGCGTGGCAGATGGCGCAGGTCTGCGTGACCGAGGCGGGCTGCACCGAGGCGACGTCGAAGCGGCTCGTCCGGTAGCGGTGCGTCGCGAGGTCGCCGAGCCAGTACTGCACGGGCGGCGCCGTCGCGGGGAGAGCGTCGAGGAGGCCGACGCGTAGCGCGCCTCCCCGGGCCGTGGGGGGCATGTGGCATGCGGTGCACAGGATCGCGTCGTCCTCCAGCCCGAGGTGCGGGTCGCCGACGCTCGCGAGGTGCATGCGGGGCATCCGGAACTCGTCCGCACCGTGGCAGCCGGTGCACAGCGCGTTGTCCTCGGCAGGGCGGACGAGATCGTGCGGGACCGCAGGCACGCCGTGCACGTCGTGGCAGTCGGTGCAGGCGGTGAGGATGAGGTCGTTCCGCGCCATCGCGCTGCTCGCGTGCATCACGTACTCGAGCTGCGCGCGGCGGGGATCGCCAGAGGGCCACGCGTCGTCTGCGGCGAGCTCCGGCCCCGGCATGTAGCGGCCGAGCAGGTCTCTGCGGCGCAGGCCCGGGATCGGGCGACGGCCATCGGAGTCGAGAGGTGGGCCGCCGGCCTCGCGTGTGTGGCAGGTCCCGCAGATGACGTCGGCGCGCTCCGCGAGCAAGAGCTGGGGCGAGACGATCGCGACGCCGTTGCCGCGCGCATCGACGTGCTCGGAGCCAGGCCCATGGCAGCCCTCGCAGCCGACGTTCATCTCCTCGAGCCGCCCGTCGAGGTCGTAGTCTGCGGCGCCGTCGAGGGTCGGGAGCGCCGACGCGCGGAACCCGCTCGCGGAGTCGCCTTCGAGGCGGAAGCCGGTGAAGTGGCAGCCGGCGCACGACCGATCGAAGGACGCCGTCGAGCTCGGCTGACGCAGCACGCCTGCGGCGAAGTCGTACCAGGAAGACGAGCCGATGTCGGCCCACGGCCAGGCGCGCGGATCGCTCAGCGTCGCGTCTCCCGCCTCCTGGAACTGGAACGGGAGCACCTGTCGTTCGACGCCGCCTGCGCGCGTGATGGGCACGATGAACGTCTGACGGCCCATCGCTCCGCCGTACGTCAGATCGACGGGGTAGCTCGCCATCCCCGCGCCGCGCCGGTTCTCCAGCGTCACGCGATACGCGCCGGGCGAGCCGAGCGTCACGGCCGTGTCGCGCGCCAGCACGGCGTCGAAGCTGAGCATGGCGGAGGGCGGTGGGGTCGTCTCCGACACACGACAGGCCGGGTCGGCGCCCGGGGCGCAGTCGTAGAAGTGCAGCGTGACGCCGGCCTCGAAGCGCGCGAGCGCGGCGTCGAAGCGGGGCCAGCGCGAGGTGTCCGCGAGGTAGCCGCGGCGGCCGGGCACGCTCAGACCGACGAAGTGCGCGGTGCCGTACGCGACGTGGTGGCCATGACAGCTCGTGCACGTGGAGGAGCCGACGTAGGTCGCGTCGGCGCTCGGCGAGGTGCTGACCGTGAGGTCCAGCCGCCGTCCGACGAGCGATGCGCGCGCCTGCGCGATCCGCGCCTGCTCGCCGCCAGGGAGGTGTCCTGCATCGCCCACGGCCGGCACGACCACGAGGAACGCGTCGACGTCGGGGAGCGTGACGAAGCGATAGAGGCCGTCCGTGTCGATGGTGACCGAGACGAGCGACGCCGCGCCGAGGTCGAGCAGATCCTCGATCGGCTCGTCGATGGTCGAGAGGGCGGCGGCGCTGGGCGGAAGGGTCGGGTCGATCGGCGTGGACGCGAGCGCGTCGACGTCGCTCGCCGGCACGAGCACCACGCGCCCCCCGGCGAGGAGGACGCCGGCCGTGTCCACGACGCGTCCGACGAGCCCCTCTGGCTCGAGCGGGATCTCGAGCCCCGGCCCGCCGGCGTCGGAGATGTCGCCGGGCGGGCCCGGAGGTCCCGGCGGGCCAGCTTCGCCGCCGGGCCCGGGATCTCCGCGCGGTCCGACCGGCCCCTCACACCCCGCGAGCGCTGGAGCGCACGAGAGCGCGAGTAGCAGGCACACCGCGAGCGCACGAGTCATCAGCGGAGATCGTACTCGGGTCGCGCGTGCACCGTGTCGATCCCGAACGCTTCGCCGGGCTCGTGGCAGGTCTGGCAGCTCTCCGCGCCAGAGGCGGTGGTCATGGCCTCCGTATGGATCGCGACGTCCGGGCCATCGTGACAGCCCGTGCAGGCGCTTGCGATGATGGGCATCGAGTACGTGGCGAGCGTCATCCGCGTGTCGGTGATGAGGCGCGTGCGCGCCGGGCTCAGGCCGGTGGCGTCCGCGATCGAGATCCCGGCGGCGGGCTCGACGTGACACTGCTGACAGACGCGGCGATCGGCGGGGTAGCGCAGCTCGTTGAACTCGACCACGTTTCCGCCGGTGCCGGGCGTCGGCCGTGGGCTCGGGGGCGGGCTCCAGTACGTCGCGTCGCTCACGCCGTTCTCACCCGTGTGGATGCGGTGCACGAAGTTGGCGAGCGACAACGAGTGCGTGGTGGCGGTGCCGCCTGCAGGCACGGGCATCCGGTCGATCGTGTCGAACGTCGAGTTGTGGCACATCACGCAGAGCTCCGGTGCGTTGCGGCCGCCGCCGTGCAGCGCGAGCTGCTGGTGGCAGGAGTCGCAGCGAGTCGACTCGACGAGCTCGCGGCGCGGCGCGGCCGTCGTGTCGGTGAGCGCGAGATAGGCGACCGGGTTGCGCGCGGCGTAGAGGACCTGCGGCGTGCAGAAGCTCGCAATACATCCCCATGTCGAGCCCTCGCGAAGGTGTCCCGCGGTCGCGGCACAGGTGCTGGACGCGGTGCAGGACGTCGTGGTGGCGGCGGCGTTCACGCGCAGCGTGGCCTGGAGGCCGATGCCCCAGGTTCCGGTCGGCGTGATCGTGGCGCCAGCGAGGTTTCGGATGGGATCGGCGTTCGCGGTCGCTGCGATCGCGTCGACGGTGCTCGCGCTCGTCCAGCGGAACTGGCCCATGGGCGCATCGATCGCGATGAGCGTCCCCGCGCTCGCGCTCGTCAGCGTGAAGCTCGCGTTGAAGAGATAGTCCGTGGTCGGGCCCGCGACGATCGCGGAGAGCGACGTGAGGGCTCCGCCTACCGCGAGGATGTCACGCGGCGCGCCGTTGACCGTGACCGTGAAGTCGAGCTGGATGAGCCGCGCCGCCGTGAGCGTGACCGCGTCGACGGTCACTTCTGGCTGCTGCGCGATCGCTAGCTCGGGGTTCGTGAAGTGATCGTCGGGGATCGGCGCGACACCGGGGCCGGTCGGCGTGTGGCAGACGGAGCAGCGCGAGTCGTCGGGGCGATCGCCGCCCGGGTGAAGGTGCATCCACGCCGGCGGCGCGCCCGGCTCGAACCAGACGTCGTCGTGACAGGAGCCGCAGGCGGCGCGGCTCGGCTGCGTCGTCGTCAGGTCGGCGTGCGGCGCGACCGCCGGGGTGCCGTCGGGGCCGGTGTGGCAGTTCGAGCAGGTGCGGATGTCCCGCGGGAACGCGACGGTGGAGTAGTCGTGGACGGAGCCGCGATAGCCGATGATCTGATACGGAATTCCGGCCTCGACGCTCGGCAGGTTCTCGCCGCGGTGGATGCGGTGGATCATGGTCTCGAAGTCGAGGGACGCGCCGGTGTCGGGATCCGTGAAGCCGCGCCCGTGGCAGGTCACGCAGAGCTGGACGTCTTCGCGCGCTCCGCCGTGCGCGGAGAGCGGTGAGTGGCAGGATGAGCACGCGGCGTTCGTCACGATGTCGCGCGTGGTCGCGACGGGCATGCCGTCGGGCCGGAACGTCGACGTCGCGTTCGCGACGAAGCGGACCGAGTCGAACGTGCGCGTCGCGTAGAGGCCGATCCGATGCGTCTCGTCGACGAGGTAGCCCGCTGGAAGCATGCCGCCGAAGTCGTAGCGGTAGACGCCGTCGACTGCGTCGACCTCGGTCCAGGTGCCGCCCGTGTCCGTGACCGGCTGCAAGCCCGTGGTCACGCCGTCGGCGCCGGTCACGGTCTCAGTCAGGTAGCTCGTGAACGTCAGCACGGCCGGGCCGTCGATGCGCACCTCGACCGGGAGGTGGGCGATCGTGAAGCTCGTCGAGATGGCGCCGTCCGTGTAGACGCCGTCGCGATCGAGCGGACGGCCTGCCGCGTCCGTGTAGCGGAGCTCCATGAACGGATGGCCGTCCGTCGCGATGCCGGACGAGCGAACCTCCACATCGAGGCCGGGGCCGGTGAGCGAGGAGTTGCGACCTGGCGGGCCCGGCGGCCCGATCGAGCCGTCCGGACCGTCCATCCCGTCATGGATGGTCACCATCGTGCCGTCGTCGCACGAGATCAGGTGCGAGCCGTCGAGGTTGGTGCTCACCGTGCAGTTCGTCCCGGTCGAGCCAGGGCGGATCACCGTCGAGGTGCCGTCGGAACAGCTGAGGGTGGCGGTCCCGTCTGCGTTGTCGACGACCGAGCAGCTCGATCCGTTGGTGCTGCAGCCGAGGCTCGAAGCGCCGAGCAACACTGCCACCGAGAACAACGCACCGAACTGCCTTCGTACCATCCTGAGCCTCCCTAGTGAGCTAGTCGCTGCTAGGCACGAGGCGGCGCGCCACAAGGGGCGGCGCACAATCGCTCCCGACGCCAGGTCAGTCTGCGAAGGGGTGGCAGCTCTGGCAGCGCGGCGCGTCCGGGAAGTGGTCGGCGCGATCGTTGTGGCAGGCCGTGCAGGTGTCCCGGGAGATCTCCGGCTGGCCGTGGTTCGCGTGGCACGTCCCGCAGCGCTGCGCCGCGTGCGTCCCGTGCTCGAGCGGGCGCGGCTCTCGATGGCAGCTCTCGCAGGTC
>JBBSAT010000077.1:0-27251 GCA_038252025.1 Polyangiales bacterium
AGCGCGCGCGGTCTGCTCGCGACGCCGCTCCGGCCGCCGCCTCGCCCGCCTCGCCCGAGTCGCGCCAGCTCCGCCAGCGGCTGCTCGTCACCGGTCTCGCCGTGCTGGTCGTCGGCCTCGGTGGGTGGGCCTTCTTCCGCCCTACGCTCCCGTTCATGGCCGTTCCGCCTCCCTCGCTCGGGCTCGTCGACCTCGACGCGACGCCATCCCCGGCGCCGGTGCGCTCGACCACTCAGGGCACGCGCGGGGCTGGCATCGGTTGCCCTGGCTACATCCCGAGCGCTCCCCAGCTCGTGCTGCGGACGCGAGAGACGCAGTTCGTGCGTCTGTCGCCGGTCTCCAGCGCTGGGGATCTCGTGCTGGTCCTCGTCACTTCCGACGGTCGCACGCTCTGCGACGACGACGGCGGTGAAGGGATCAATCCGCTGATCACGGCGTCGCTCCCCCCCGGAGACAGCCACGTCTTCGTCGGGACCTACCACGACGGTGCGGAGCTCCCCTTCACTTTGACCATCGCCGCGAACGCGATGGACGCCGTTCCCGATGCCTCCGGGCTCGCGACTGCGGCAGCGCCGACGCTCGGGAGGCTCACGATCCCCGCCGGCGGAGCCCAGGAGCTCTCGTACACCGGCTCGGTGACCTCGGCGTGGGCCGCCGCGAGGGAGGTGTCTCGGGGATGCGCCGGCCATCTCTCGCTCGCTCCGCACCTCGTCGTTCAGCTCGCGGAGGAGTCGACGCTGCTGCTGACCGCGACCGCGAGCGAGGACCTCGTGATGCTCGTGCGCGGACCGAACGGCAGGTTCTGGTGTGATGACGACTCGGGTGACGGCAACGCGCCACGGATCGCCGCGCTCCTCGCGGCCGGCGAGTACGAGGTCTGGGTGGGCACGTACTCGCAACAGGACGCCGGCCGCAGCGTGCCGTTCGCGCTGACTGGGCACGCGGCGGGAGTGAGCGCGCTCGCTCGCGAGGCCCCCGTCACGGCCTCCATCCCGGTCGACGGCACCGAGATCAGCCTCCGCGGCACCAGCGCTGGCGACGTGACGTCCGTCGATCTGGGCGGGCCGCCATGCGCAGGCCTCGTCCCGGCGCGCGCACAGATCGCGCTCCGGCTCGCGTCCCAGCACGATGTCTTTCTCGACGTACGCACCGGCTCGCCGGTGCCGCTCCTCTTGCGGCACCCGGACGGGCGCTTCGAGTGCTGGACCACGACGACGAGCCAGACGACCTGGCAGGCAGGCGAGCACGACGTCTTCGTCGGCGTCGCAGACGGGACATCCCCCGCGGAGTTCGTCTTGATGGCCCACGCTGCGCCCCCGAGCGTGCAGCCATGGGTCCCCTGACGAACGCGCGTCAGCGCAGCGCGCGCTCCAGCTCCTGCCAGAGCATGCCGGCGTCCTTCGGGCGCTGATCGCGCTTCGGGGCCATCGCGAGCGCGACCACGGCCAGCACCGCCGGCGAGAGATCCGGACGAAGCTGCTCGAGCGGCGTCGCCTTCCCCGTCACGATCTCGAACATCATCGCGCCCGGGTGCCGGTTCGTCGCGAACGGGAGCTTGCCGCTGAGCGCCTCGTAGAGGACGACCCCGAGCGCGTAGAGGTCCACGCCGGCGTCGAGCTCGCCCGCGCCCGTGAGCAGCTCGGGCGCCATGTAGGCCGGCGTACCGGTCAGCTCGCCGGTGCGCGTGAGCCGCTCGAGCCCCTCGATCTTCGAGAGACCGAAGTCGACCAGCTTCACCGGAAACGGCGCCGCTTGCGGCAGGAAGACGTTCGCGGGCTTGAGGTCGCCGTGGATGACGCCGTGCGCGTGGACCGCGGCGAGGGCCTCCGTCATCGCGAGCGCGATCGGACGAAGGTCGAGCACGCTCATCTGCCGGGCACGGAGGATGCGCGCCTCGAGCGTCTCGCCGCGCAAGAGCTCCATCACCATGTACGAGCGCTCGCCCTCGTCCTGGCCCACGTCGAGGATGCGAACGACGCCCGGATGGACGAGCGCCTGAAGGATGGACGCCTCCCGGCGGAAGCGCCGGCGGATCGCAACGTCCTGGTGGAAGTCGGGCTTGAGCAGCTTGAGCGCGACGCGAGCTCCGTCGCGCACGTCCTCGGCCTCGTGCACCGCGCCCATCGCGCCCGCCGCGATCGAGCGCACGAGCCGGTAGCGGCCTTCGATCATCACGGCGTCGCTCACTCGACGATGTTCGGCGCCGGAGGAGACGTGCGTCAAGAGAAGGGCCTGCCCTCAGCCGTCGAAGAGGACTTCGCGGGCAGTCGCGCGGTCACTTTCCACCACGAGCTCGACGACGTGTCGCTTCTCGCGACCGCCCTCCTTGAACACGCGCGGCACGCGCGCCGCGTTCAGGTAGAGCGTTCCGTTTCGTTCCGCAGTCCAGCTCCGCGTCCCTCCCCCGCGGAGGGCGTGGTGCATGTGGCCGGCGACGACCGCCGCGACGTGCTTCCCCATCTGCTGCGCGTGCGCGATGGCGGCTTCGAGGTCCGGGTCGCCGAAGTCGACCTCGGGCTTCTTGAAGTCGCGGCCCCAGATCGCGTCGCGCCGATCTCCGAGCCCGGTCGGCCCGTTGTGCGCGAAGAAGAGGATCGTCGCCGCGGTGGTCTCCTCCACGAGCTGTCGAAGCCGCGCGGCCGAGGCGTCCATCGACGCCACGTCGAACGCCTCTGCCAGATACGGTCGGAACGCGAGGTGCGGCCCGCCGAAGGAGTGCGGCCGACACGCGACGATCTCGATCGACGTTCCACGGCGCGCGAACGGGTGGGTCGAGTACCCCGCCAGGATCGCGGGCGCGAGCGCTCTCCGCAGCTCGAGCACGCGCTCGGTCTGCCCGCCCGAGACGAGCCCGATCGCCCGCTCGTTCTGGCTGACCTCGGCGAGGAGCTGCGCCGCGTGCACCGCGTCGTGGTTGCCAGGGATGACCAGCGTGGGCGTCCGGAGCGTCTGGACGTACTTCGCCACGCGGAGCCCGCCGCGATGCGCGTACCCCGTGAGATCGCCCACGAAGAGGACGAGGTCGTACGCGCCCGAGTCGAGGTGCGCGACGTCCTTCGGGCCGAAGGCGAGGTGCACGTCTCCCACCACCGCGATCCGGATCGTCATACGAAGGCCAGATGATCGCGAAAGCACCGCGTCCGAGGCAACGCGAAACCACCCGTCTGCTACTGTCCCGCCGCTTTCGAGGGAGGCCCAAGGATGCGTCTAGTCGGAACCATGCCCGCGCTCGTGACTCCGTTTCGCAACGGCGAGGTGGACGAAGAAGCGCTCCGCGCGCTGGTCGAACGGGTCATCATCGGCGGCTGCGAGGGCGTCGTCCCGTGCGGCACGACGGGGGAGAGCGTCACGCTCGACGAAGCAGAGCACGAGCGCGTCGTACGCATCGTCGTCGAGCAGACGAAGCAGCGCGTTCCCGTCATCGCGGGGGCCGGCACCGTCTCGACCAAGCACACGATCCACCTGGCGGAGCGGTGCAGGGGCGCTGGCGCCGACGGTCTCCTGTTGGTCTGCCCCTACTACAACCGTCCGACCCAGGCCGGCCTCGAGGCGCACTTCCGCGAGGTCCTCCGCGTCGTCCCCATGCCGACCGTCCTCTACAACATTCCCGCTCGTACCGGCGTCGACCTCCTCGTCGAGACCCTCGCGCGCCTGAGCGACGTGAAGGCGATCGTCGGCATCAAGGAAGCGACGGGCAACGTTCTTCGCAGCGCGCAGATCCTGAGCAAGCTCGGCGATCGCTTCACCGTCCTCTCCGGTGACGATGCGCTCACGCTGCCTGTCCTGTCGGTCGGCGGCGCCGGCGTCATCAGCGTCACGGCCAACCTGCTCCCGAAGGAGACGTCCGAGGTCGTTCGGCTCTGGCACGCAGGCAACCTCGCCGAGGCGCGTGCGCTCCACCTGCGTCTCTTGCCGGTCCACGAGTCCATGTTCGTCGAGGCGAACCCCGGCCCGGTGAAGGCGGCGATGGCGGCTCGAGGGCAGCTCGCGAAGGAGATCCGCCTCCCGCTCGTCTGGCCGTCCGAGTCGAGCATGGCGAAGGTGCACGACGCGCTCGCGACCGCGGGCTTCGGCAGCTGATGGCGGCCCGGCGCACCAGGGTCGCGATGCACGGCGCGTGCGGGCGTATGGGCCGGGTGATCCTCGCAGCGATCCGCGAGTCGGACGATCTCGAAGCGGTCGCCGCGATCGATCGCGCGCTTGGCGCATCGATCGAGGGCATCGCGGTCTCGGGCTCGCTCGCCGCCATCGCGGACGCCGACGTGGTGATCGACTTCAGCCACCCAGGCGCGACGCGCGCGCTCGCCGAGGAGTGCGGCGCACGGGGAAAGCGGCTCGTCGTCGGCACGACCGGGCTCGACGACGCGGCGCTCGCCGCGCTCGATGCGCTCGCGAAGACGGTCGCGATCGTCGTCGCTCCGAACACCAGCGTCGGGGTCACGGTGCTCTTCCACCTCGCGACCGAGGCCGCGCGCCTCCTCGGGGACGAGTTCGACGCCGAGATCGTCGAGGTCCACCACAAGAAGAAGGTCGATGCGCCGAGCGGCACGGCGCTCCGTCTCGCCGAGGCCGTCGCCGAGGGGAAGGGCCTCGGGCGAGAGAGCTTCGTGCACGGCCGCAGCGGCATGGTGGGCCCCCGGCCGAAGAACGAGATCGGGATCCACGCGGTGCGCGCTGGCGATGTCGTCGGCGAGCACACGCTCACCTTCGCGGGGCCGTCCGAGCGGATCGAGCTCGTCCACCGCGCGCACGACCGTGCGCTCTTCGCGACGGGGGCGCTGCGCGCTGCACGATGGCTCGCATCCTCGGGCAGCCAGCCGGGCCGCTACGACATGCGCGACGTGCTCGGGCTGCGGTAGCCGACCCTCAGCGAGCCGAGCTGTCGCTCAGGGGCCCCGTCGGTCAGGGGCCCCGTCGGTCAGGGGCCCCGTCGGTCAGGGGCCCCGTCGGTCAGGGGCCCCGTCCGTCAGGGGCCCCCTCCGTCAGGGGCCGGTCGGGGGAATCACGCAGCCACCGCCGCAGTCGATGTCCATCCCGACGGCCGAGAACGTGATGCTGCACGAGGGATAGGACGACGTCCCGATCGAGAGCGTGCCCGTGAACACCGAGCCGCCCGCGCTGGTCACGGTGCCGCCGAACGTGGCCTCGTCTCTCGAGGTGAGGACCACCTCACATGCGCTCGTGCCTGCGGCGACGAGGATCGAGGCGATCGGGGTCGGGCATGCCGCCGGGCTGCTGCTGAGCGTGTACGTGCCCGGCGCGCCCGTGCACGAGCCCGCGTCGACCGTGGCTCCGGTGTCGAGGGCGCTACCGCTGTCCGGCGTCGGGGCATCGGCGGCCGAATCGCTCGCTCCGGCATCCCCGGCATCGACGCGCGCCGCGTCGACCATGTCTCCGCCGGCATCGTTGCCGGTGCCCACGACCTCGCAGTGATCCGTGATGCAGTACTCCCCGAGGGGGCAGTCGGTGTCGATGACGCACGCCGGTCCGCCGCCACAACCCACGAGCAAGAGCGCCAGGAGCGCGCCGCCGCTCACCAAGAAGCGAGTGATCATACGAGAATCGTACTCGATCAGGTCGCGATCGTGTGTCGATACACGAAGAGCCCGCTGAGGATCTTCGGAGCGAAGAAGGTGCTCTTCTCGGGCATCACGATGCTCGAGTCGTCGAGCCCCGCGTCCGCCACGGCCATGAGCTCGTCGATGGCGACCGGGTGCAGAGCGATGGCCATCTCGTACTCGCCTCGATCGACGGCGGCCCGCGCGTCGGCGAGCTGCGACTCCGGGTAGTAGTCGAAGTGGGCGGGGTCCTGGATCATCGCGTGCGTGAGCCCGAGGTGCGGATAGAGCTCGCGCTCGAGGATCGAGCAGTCGAGGCGGCCGACGGCATCCGTCGGGACCTCCTTGGCGCGAAGGAGGAACGAGCCTTCTCGCGTGTAGAGACCGAACGAGCTCTTCTCGGGCGTGCCGAACGTGTCGGTCTTCTCGAGCGTGAGCTGGCTCTTGGCCTGCGCGAAGGGGACCGTCCCCGTGACGACGCGATCGTAGGCCTGGATGCGCGCGCGCTCCGTGACGTACACGAGCGCGTGCGTCTGGTTGTTCTTGAGCGCCGCGTGATAGCGGTGGTGACCGTCGGCGATGTAGAAGGGCGGCGGCTCGAGCACGCGCTCGATCGCCTGTCCGAGCGGCGAGGCCGTCACGACGCGGAAGACGCGCGAGCGGATTCCGTGCAGATCGTTGAGCCCTCCGAGATCGGTCTCGAACTCGTAGAGCGCGGCGGCTTCCTTCGTCACACGGTCGAGGACGTCGTCGAGCTTCGCCTTCACGAGCGCGAACACAGGACCGAACGTGTGTCCGGTCGCGTTCGCGAGCGCGATGCGCCCCTTCACCTTGTCGTCGAACGTCTTCTCGTGTCGGATGATCCGGCGCTTCTCGTACGACGTCACGGCCGCCGCGACGAACACGCCGAGGCGGCGCTCGGTCCCGAACGCCTGGGTCTCGTAGCGCTGCTCGTAGACGTAGAAGCAGGGCACGTCGTCTGTGACGAGCGCCTTCTCGCGAACGAGCCGCTCGAAGCTCGCGACGGGCTCGGGCCCCACCGTGACGTGGAAGAGCGAGAGCGGCTCCGCCTCGAGCCGCGCATAGAGCGCGCTCTTCGGCTTGATGACGTCGTAGGGCGGCGCGGTGACGCGGCGGACCACGGAGGGATTCGGGCGGAGCCCGACGAGACCAGCGATCTGGACCATATGAACGCGCTCTATATCGCAAAACCGGCGGTGCGCTCAGCGCCAGGGCGCCACGAAGCCCGCCGGGGTCAGCAGCGGCAGCCGGCGAGCGTCGACCTCGATCCGGAAGCGGAACGCGCGCGCCCACTCCTCGCCGTCGATCTGCGACGCGACGCCAGTCTCGCCCTCGCGGAGCAGCTCGATGTCGAAGCGCGCCGCCGCGAGGTGCTCCTTCGGGTCGAGCCCCAGGATCTCCGGTCGCACCGGGTTCTTCGCCAGATCCCCCACGATCCGGCTGCCCCACTCGCGTCGGCTCGCGACGGCGATGAGCTCGAAGAGGCCGTCGTCCGGCTCGGCGCGGCGATCCAGCACCCAGTGCCCCGCGAAGATCGGAGTCGCCTTCACGACGAGGTCCGTCAGCTCGACGTAGCTCCGCTGGAAGCGGTCGGCGGTCACCACGCAACCGAACTTCATCGGCTCGACGAAGGAGCTGAGCCAGCGGTCGAGCGCGGCGCCGACGTACACCGCCTGATCTCGATAGAGCAGCGAGAGCAGCGGGATCTGGGAGACCTCGCGCCGATCTCGGTTTCGCGCGGCCAGGATGTCGGGCGCGAAGCCGAACGAGGCCGAGTCGAAGAAGAGCGTGGACGCGATGACCCCGCCCGCGGCGTCGAGCGCGTCGATCCGGCCGACGTCGAGGAGGGCCTGGTGCCCAGCGAGGATCACCTCGACGTGCTCGCCGATGTGCTCGCGCCCCGGGAGAAGCCCGAAGGAGCGGCCCTGATCGTTCGCCGTCCCCATCGGGAGCATGCCGAGCGGAGGGCTCGATCCGCTCGCCAGGATGCCGCGGGCGACCTCGTTGAAGGTTCCGTCCCCGCCCAGCGCGAGCACGGCGTCCGGGGATCGCTCGCGGATCGTGCGCGCGACGAGCGCGGGCGTCCGGCCCTCGGGCTCGGTCTCGACGAACACCACGTCGACGCCCGCGGCGGCCAGCAGCGCGCTCGCGCGATCGACGGCCTCCTTCGCCCGGCCGGACTGGGCGCTCGGGTTTCCGAAGAGGAGGTGTCGTCGTGTCATCTCAAGGCCCCGTGTCGTTCGTCCCGCGGCCGAACACCGGCGGCCCGAGCAGCAGGACACAGCGATGCTGACAGCAAGCGACCGCGCCCGCATCGCAAACGACGGGCTCCGCGCCCGGGACCGCGCACTCCGCGCCGCCCTCCCGACCTCGCGTTCGCGAGACAGCGCGGCATCGCGCGCTCCCGTCCTGGCAGACCACGCAGTCGGCATCGCGCCAGCACTCGTCCTCGCCGAGGGCGCCGTAGCTCCCCGGTGCGCATCCGGCCAGATCCCCCGGCGTGGCGGATCGAGGCATCCGAGGGCTGCAAGCGGCCAGGCAGAGCGCGAGCACGCACGAGACGCACGCGCCGCAGCGCGAGCGTCCCCTCATCCGGAGACCTTGGGCTTCAGGCCGACCTTGCCGTTCTGCACGACGACCTCGAAGTCGATCGCCTTGCCGCCGTGCTTCTCCTTGAGCTTCGGGATCATCTTCTGAACGCTCTCCGCGAGCGTCTCGTAGCGCACGTCTGCGCCCTCGTTGTTCCTCTTGCGCGCGTCGACGTAGCTCGCGTGGATCGCTCGCATGCGGCCCTCGTCGAGGCTGCTGCTCGAAGGCGGAGGGCCAGCCGGCGCGACGGCTGGGCGCGCGGCCGCGAGCGGCGCTGCGGGTCGCACGTTGGGTGCGGCGGCGGCGGGGCGCGCCATCGGGACGGCGGGGCGAGAGACGGGGACGGGCGCAACCGGCCTCGGTGGAAGCGCCGCCGGAGCGGGTGGCTTGATCGCCGCCGGGGCCGCGATCGCGGGAAGCGGTGCGATCGGTCTTGCGCTCGCGGCGGGAGGCGGCGCGACGGGTCTGGCGCTCGCGGCGGGAGGCGGCGCGACGGGTCTTGTGCTCGCGCCAGCCGGCATCGCGGCCGGGGGCCTCGACAGCCCCGCGCCGAACCCGAAGGGGCTGAGAGACGGCTTCGGCTTGGTCTTCGGCTTCTCTTCCTCCGTGGTCAGCGCGCCGAGGATGGCGTCGAGGTCGCCGTCCGAGAAGTCGATGCCCTTCGCCGGCGCCTCCGCGGCGACCTCGACGTCGACGTCGACATCGATCTCCCACGCCGACTCCTCGCGCTTGGGCGCAGCGTTGGCGGCGTGACGGCTCGCGCGCGCGAGGACCCGCTTGTACGTCCCCTCTTCGATCTGGCGACCGATGCGTCCCCAGTAGATGCCGTACGTCCCGTACCGCGCGGAGAGCTGCTGGGTCCTGAAGCGCAGCGCGGTGTTGCGCGGCATGTTCTTCTTGAGCATCTCGAGCGAGCGATCGAGGTCCTTCCGGACGATGACCGGCTCCGTGCGCTCGATGCCCTGGAACCACTGCTCGTAGAGCGCCTTCAGGCGCGCGAGCTTGATCTCGGCGTCGTGGAGGAACTGCTCGTACTCCTGCGCGGTCATGCGTCTCGGCTAGAGCGGGGTGATTCGGAGATTGTCGATCCAGAGCTCGGCTTGCCAGTCGTTGAACGCGAAGTGATCGTGGCCCCGGCCCTCGAGCGGGCTCGGATCGTCCATCGAGGCGAGCTCGGCGTCGTCGATGTACGACGTGATGACGCTGCCCTGGCGCTCGATGCGCATGTGATAGGTGTGGCCGGGGTCGACGGTCAGGCCGCGGCGCTCGACGCGATCGTGGCCGTGCTCGTCCATCCGCGCGATGACGTTCAGCGTGTTGTGCCAGCCGCCGAAGATCACCACGTAGCTCGTCGCGGTGTACTCCTCGCTCGTCGCGCGCGACGTGCCGTCTCCGTAGACCTCGCACTTGATGTCGCCGTCGGGGCTCTCCGAACGGATGTCGAACTCGATGCGCGCGTCCCGCGGCAGCACGCGCCGCAGCCAGAGCGGCCGATTGCGCGCGTTCCGCACGTTCAGCTGGCCGTCCACGATGCGCCAGGTGGCGCCGGTGTTGTACCAGTGGTCACCGAGCTCCTCGCGATCGAAGTCGTCGGTGAAGCCCTGCGGGCCCACGGCGGGGTCGCCCTGCGGTGTGCAGGCGATCCCGGCAGCGAGCAGCGTGGCGAGAGAGAGAACGAAGAGGGGAAGGGAGACTGGGCGCACGATGCCGGCAGTCTACCAAAGCGCGAGGCGCGTGGGCGAGGAGGCGTGCGCCGTCAGTCGCGGACCTTGTCGTCCGGCTCGACCTCGACGCCGGCCATGGCGAGGAGCCTCAGCGCGTTGCTCGTCTTGACCACCCCCGGTCGGAGCCGGTAGTCGAAGATCATCTCGCCGTCGGGCGCGAGCACGTCCGTGAAGTGGAAGTTCTTCACCCGACCGTCGAGCTCCTCCTCCAGCTCCGAGAGCGCGATGTCGTGGGTGGCGACCAGCCCCTGCGCGTGCCGCGCGAGGAGGTGCAGGACGACCGCCCGCGCGCCGCGGTGGCGTGCGCGCGCGTTGGTGCCGCGGAGCAGCTCATCCAGGAGGAACAGGATCGGGGGCGAGCCTTCCGCGTCCGCGATCACGGTCTTGAGGCGCGAGAGCTCCGCTTGGAAGTAGCTCGCCCCGTGCTGGAGCGAGTCCGAGATGCGCATGCTCGCGCGCATCCGGAGCAGCGGGACGCGCATCGACGACGCGCACACGGGGCCGCCGGCGAAGGCGAAGGCGATGTTCACGCCGATGGCCCGGAGCAGCGTGCTCTTTCCGGCCATGTTCGAGCCCGTGATCACGATCGCCGTGCCCGGCCCGGCCAGCGTCACGTCGTTCCGGATTCGCTTGTCCTCCGCGATGAGCGGGTGCGCCAGGCCGAGGGCGACGAGCCCTTCCTCGCGCGGGGCGATCTCGGGGAAGGTGGTCGTCGGGTCGAGCGCGCGGACCGTCGCGAGCGACGCGAGCGCCTCGATCTCGCCGATCACCTCGAGCCAGACCCTCGTGCGTGTCCCCGCCCGGAGGGCCCAGCGCTCGAGCTGGAGCAGCACGTTGAGATCCCAGAGCAGGAACAGGTTCGCGAAGAGGTGAACGAGCCCCTGGGCGCGCACCTCGAACAGCGACGCCCAGAGCTCGAGGCGCCTGAGCTCCACCGACGGCAGGTGGCCGCTGCTCGCGAGGCGCTGCTTGAGCGAGGCGATGAGCGGCGACGTCAGCGGCATGTCCTCCGCCACCTTCAGCACGGCCCGATAGCTCTCGACGAAGCGGCGCTTCGATACGATCTGCGCGTAGGCCCGCGCGACGTCCGGCTCGAGGTGGCGCGCGATGAGCGACTGCACGATCACGAGCGGCGCCCACGCTCCGGACGGAAGCTCGGAGCCGGAGAGCGCGAACACCGTCAGCGTCACCGGCGGCAGGAGCATGCCGAGCCACGCGAACACCGGCCGGCCGAGCAGCGCGCGCGGCCCTTCGCAGAACTCGACGAAGGGCTGGGCGTCGATCGACTCGCTGCCGCTGTCGAGCACCGCGGCCTCGAGCTCCTGGCGCGTCTCGATCTTCGAGCTCAGCTCCTCGACGGCGGCCTGGCGCTCTCGGACGGTCTTCTCGTCGGCCGGCGCAGCCAGCCAGCGCGCGAATGTCTCGCTGCCCCGGACGGTGTGCGCGACGGCGAAGCGCTCGAACACCGAGCCCACCCCGACGAGATCGAGGTCCGAGGCGTAGGGGTGCTCTGCCCCGACGAGGCCGTCCCCGGTCGGCAAGCCTTTCGTCTCTCCGGCGAGACGCCTCAGGTTCCGATCGTGGACCTCTTTCCGGACCAGCGCGTGGTCACGCCGACCATGGACGCGGGCGTGCCATCCCACCGCGATCGCGAACGCAGCGGCCGCCGCGAGGCCCGCACCGAACGTCGTCGCATCGCGCGTCGAGATGCCGACCCCGATCAGCGAGCCCGCCAGGAAGAAGAGGGCCAGGCGCGCGAACGAGATGCGGAGCGCCACTCGATCGAGCGCGTCTGCCTCGGCCGCGAACGCGTTTCTCCGCTGAGTGTGCTGCTCGGAAGGCGTCTCTGCGCTCACGCGCTCAGGCCTTGTCGCTCTCGGGGGGCTTCTCGGGCACGTAGCCCTCGGGCTTCAGGCCGCCGTCCCCGAAGAAGAACTCCTCACACTGCTTGAGGAGCATCTCCGTTCCCTGCTTCGACGAGAGGTCGAGCCGGTACTCGTTGATCAGCATCGTCGAGTGGGCGAGCCAGAGCTTCCAGGCCTCCTTGGAGACGCCCTCGAAGATCCGCTTTCCCAGCTCGTTCGGGAAGGGCGCCCGGTCGAGACCTTCGGCTTCTTTCCCGAGCTTCACGCACTGCACCATTCGCATGCGCCTCTCCTATCACACTCTCGGCGCGGGTCGCCGTCGCCGCCTGATCATGGCCAGCCCGAGCCCGACCAAGACCAGGGAGCTCCCTGCGCCGGTCCTCGAGCCCGGCACCGCGCTGCAGCCGCCCCGCGTCGCGTCCATCGCGCCCGCGTCGAAGCCAGTGCCGGCATCGGACGTACTGCCATCGGTCGCCCCGACGTCCGGACGCGGCCCGGAGTCCGTCCCGGCGTCCCGCGGCCCCGCGGCCCGGCAAGCCCGAGCGCCATCGCACACGCGGCTCCCGCACTCGGCGTAGGGATCGGTGCCATCGGGGATGGCCTTGCACTCGCCCAGCGAGCCCGGAAGGCTGCAGGACTCGCAGACGCCACCGCAGGCCGTCGCGCAGCACACGCCGTCCGCGCACGTGCCGTCCGCGCACTCGGCGCTCGTCCCGCACGTCTCGCCCAGGCCGGACAGCCGCTGGCAGACGCCCATCGCGTTGCAGCGGTCCCCGCTCGCGCAGCTCGACGCCGTGCACGGCGGCTCGCACGCGGTGCCGTCGTGGCACGTCGCTGTCTCGCAGACGATCACGTGGGGAGCGGCGCACTCGCCCACGGCGTCGCAGGTTCCACCCTGGAACAGACGCCCGGTCGCGCATCGATCGGCGCCACACGACGAGCCCGGGGTGACCGCAGACCAGTCGTTCGGATCGCGCGCGGAGTCGCAGACGAGGCACGGATAGGCGATGTGGTGCGCGCCCTCGCCAACGCACTCTCCGCCGACGATGCATCCGCTCGTCACGACGTGATCGCATCGGTCGGCGGCTTCGTCGCACGTGTCGGTCGTGCAGCTCTCGCCGTCGTCGCAGGGCGAGCCGCCGCACACGCCGTCCGTGCACATGTCGCTCTCGCAGAACGAGACGGCGGTGCAGCGGAGGCAGGCGCCTCCGTGGATGCCGCACGTCGCGGTCGTGCGTCCCGAGCGACAGGCGGCGCCGTCCCAGCAGCCCGTGCAGCAGCGCGCGGCGTGACAGGTCCCCGTGATGCCGCTCGTCGACGTGCAGGCCGCGCCGTCCGGCGTGCCCGTGCAGACGCCGGAGGACGAGTCGGCGGCGAACGCGAAGTTGCGGATCGCGGCGTTGAACGTGGTCGTCGTGCTCGTCCACGAGGCGTCCGAGCCGCTGTACGTCCCGTTGGAGACCCAGGCGACCTCGCCGTCGCCGAGCGCCCGGATGCTCCACTGCGCGCAGCCGGGCCTTCCGCTCGACTCCGAGAGGATCGTCACGCCGCCCATCGCGCCGCTCTCGCAGTCCTTGTCCGAGTATCCGTCGCTCGGCGTCAGACCACCGATGTCGCGGATGCCTTCGGTGAGGCTCGAGGGCGTCGTGGACAGCGGGGTGGGCGTGACGCTGACCTGGTCGAGGCCGCTCGTGAAGCCGAGGAAGAGCACGAGGTCCGTCTCGCCCACCGTGCTGTCGTAGCCGGTGTAGAAGACACGACCGCCCGCCGACACGAAGGCGCTCAGGGCGACGAACGTCTCGGGCGCGTGCATGTAGCCCGCTCCGCCGGCGCCGCTCCAGAAGATCACGTCGTAGCCGTCCAGCGCGCCGACCAGCGTCGGGTTGCGGCCGTCGGACGTCATGTCGTTCATGACGCTCGTGACGGTGTGCCCATCGGCCATCAGCGCCGTCGCGATGCCCGTGTCGGCGCTCCCGTCGGCCACGAACAGCACGTTCGCCGCGTGCGCGGTGCCAGGGGCCGCCGTGAGCGCGAGGGCCAGCGTGAGCGCGGAGAAAGCGAAGAGCGAGGAAGTCGGTCGCATGCGCCGAGACTACGCGACGCCACCATGATGGGCGAGCGCCAGCCCGCTCAGCGGCGGCGCCGCCGCAGCCGGAGCGCCAGGAGCACCAGCAGCAGGCTCCACGCGCCGCCCATCGACGAGCCCGTTCCCACGGCCACGCACGCACATCCGCGCGCGTCCGGCGCCGCACTGCCACCGTCCATGCTCGAGCCTCCGTCGTCGGGCGTCACGCCGCCATCGACCCGCGCGCCGGAGTCCGGCCGCCCGGCGTCCTCGCCCACGACGCCGCATGCGCTCGCGCCGTTGCACACGCGCGCCCCGCTGCACTCGTCGTACGGATCGGTGCCGGCGGGGACCTGAGCGCACGTGCCCTCGCTGCCCGGCAGGGCGCACGACTGGCAGACGCCGCCGCACGCGCCGCCGCAGCACACGCCGTCCACGCACGCGCCCATGAGGCACGCGTCGTCCGAGGCGCACACCTCGCCGAGGCCGCGGAGCGGCTCGCATCGCAGCGAGCTAGCGCATCGCTCACCCGGCCCGCAGCTCGTCGACGTGCACGGCGCCGCGCACGTCTGAGCGTCGGCGCACGAGACGGTCTCGCAGACGACCACGCGCGGCGCGACGCACTCACCCGCTCCGTCGCAAGCTCCGCCCTGGAAGAGGCGTCCGAGGCTACAGCGATCGGCTCCGCACGACTCGCCCGACGCGACGGCCGACCAGTCGGTGCTGTCGCGGCTCGAGTCGCACACGAGACAGGGATACGCGATGTGGTGCGCCCCCTCGGTCACGCACTCGCCGCCGACGATGCAGCCGCTCGTCACGACGTGGTCGCAGCGGTCGGCCGCTTCGTCGCAGGAGTCCGTCGTGCAGGTCTCGCCGTCGTCGCACGGGGAGCCCGCGCAGACGCCCGCCGCGCACGTCGCGCTCGCGCAGAAGGCCACTGCAGCGCACGACACACAGGCCGCTCCGCCGATCGCGCACGCGCTCGTGCTCCGCCCCGAGCGGCACACGGCGCCGTCCCAGCAGCCCGTGCAGCAGCGTCCCGCGTGGCAAGCGCCCGCGTCCCCGCGGGTCGACGTGCACACGCCACCTTCCGGCGTGCCGACGCACGCGCCCGACGAGGCGACCGGCCAGTTCACGACGTCTCCGAGGTACTCGTCGATCCCGGTCAGCACTTCGTCCGGCAGCTCGGCGATGTACTGCGCGGTGGCGATCGACGTGGCGCGGTTCATCTCCTGCACGGCGAAGTGGAGGATCGCGATCCGACCGCTCGCCGGCACCGTCACGAGGTACGAGTAGCTGAGGTTGTCGCTCCCGCCGGTGCCCGTGGTGGCGATCGAGCTCGCGGTCACGAGACCGCCCGGGCCCTGAAACACGTGCGCGAGCGAGGGGTCACCCGAGGCGTCCGTGTCGTCCGTCGCGAACCAGCTGTCGTCCGCACCGATGGTCAGGTCGCCCGACGAGGTCGCGACGAGCACGGTGCTGCCGTCGCTCCCGAGGTTTCCGTTGACCGTGACCGTCGTGGTGACGTCCGACCCGCTCGGGTTCGTCACGACGTCCACGTAGCGCGCGAGGCTCGGCCCGGTCAGCG
Organism: Polyangiales bacterium; assembly: GCA_038252025.1. Classification (GTDB taxonomy): domain Bacteria; phylum Myxococcota_A; class Polyangia; order Polyangiales; family Sandaracinaceae; genus JBBSAT01. The sequence goes on from JBBSAT010000077.1 coordinate 15,411, forward strand.
GCACCCAGATGTGGCGCTCCGCGCTCAGCCCCATCCCCACCGGCTCCGACGGGAGGTCGATCTGCCGGCCGGCGAGCGACGTCGTGGCCGTCGCGACACCCCTGTAGTTGGTTCCGCCGACCGTCAGGTAGTAGCAGCCGTCGTACGAGTCGCTCGTTCCGTCGGACATGCTGCCGTCGGTCGAGAACGCGCCGCCGAGGCCGTCCTGGATGTCGAAGCGTTGGCTCGCCGCCGACAGCAGATCCGTCGCGACGGCGACGCTCGCGAGAGACAGACAAGCGACCAGCACGAAAGCGAAGAGGGAGCGGCTCCGGCGCATCGGACCATCCTAGAGCACCGATTCATTTGAATCGCTAGGAAATCCGGCGCCTTTGTCTGGGAGGCCCGATCCTACGCGACGCGGGCCCGGCGGGCGACCACGCGCGAACGGCGCCTCCTCGATATCGACGCGAGGCCGATGAGCCCGAGCACCAGCCCACCGCGAGCGCCCCTTCCGGCCGCCGTGCAGCCGCATCCTGCGCGCGCCTCCATGCCGCTGCCGCCGTCGAGCGACGCGTCGACCGCACCATCGCCGATCGCGCCGGCGTCGGCCACGCCGCCGTCGCGCCCACCGGCATCTTCACCGGGGGCACCGCACCGGCCCATGCCGTTGCATACGCGCGCTCCAGGGCACTCTTCGTAGGGGTCGGTGCCGGCCGCGATGGGCGTGCACTGCCCTTGATGGCCGGGCAGCCCGCACGACTCGCAGACGCCGTCGCAGGGCCCGTTGCAGCAGACTCCGTCGAGGCAGCGGCTCGAGGCGCACTCCACGTCGTCCGCGCAGTCCTCTCCCGCGCCGCGGATGGGCTCGCACCGCATCGAGCTCGCGCAGCGCTGTCCGTCGGGGCAGCTGCTCGCCGTGCAGGGCACGCCGCAGCTCGCCGCGTCCGCGCACTCGCCCGTCTGGCAGATCGTGACCGCAGGCGCGACGCACTCTCCCGCGCCGTCGCACGTGCCGCCGTGGAAGAGCCGCCCCATCGAGCAGCGATCCCCTCCGCACGACGCGCCGCCGGCGACGGCAGACCAGTCGCTGCTGTCACGGCTCGAGTCGCAAACGAGGCACGGGTACGCGACGTGGTGCGCGCCCTCGGTCACGCACTCGCCGCCGACGATGCAGCCGCTCGTCACCGCGTGATCACAGCGGTCGGCGGCCTCGTCGCAGCTGTCGGTCGTGCACGTCTCTCCGTCGTCGCACGGCGAGCCGGAGCAGACGCCACCCGCGCAGGTGTTGCTCTCGCAGAAGGCGACGTCTGCGCAGGTGACGCACGCGCCGCCCGCCACCCCGCAGCCCGTCGGGCTCGTCCCGCTCCGGCAGCGCGCACCGTCCCAGCAGCCCGTGCAGCAGCGCGCCGCGTGGCACGTCCCGGTCACGCCGGTCCGCGTGCTGCAGAGCGCGCCCTCGGCGATTCCGTCGCACGGCGAGGTCCCCGAGCCCAGCTCGTCGAAGCGGCTCTCGACGTCCGCGAGGTTGAGGCCCCAGACGTAGAACATCTCGAAGATCGTCGAGTCGCCCGGCGCCAGCGTCTCCTCACGGAAGATCAGATCCACACCGATGTCGCCGGCGGCTCCCGCGGGATCCATCGGCGCCGCCCACTCGCCCACCGGGTCGCGGTTCTCGAAGCCGCCGGCATAGCCGCGTGCGCGATCGTCGTGCGCGCCGATCCCCAGAACGTAGTAGCGGTCGGGGCTCGCGCGATCGCCCGCGCCGGCGATGACCAGCGCGTCCCCGTCGGTCGGCGGCTGTCGCACGACGTCGTTGTCCGTGCTGCTGCTGAACCCGATGTTGCAGCCCCCGAAGTCCGGATCCGCGTTGCGCATCAGGTGAACGCCGGAGAGCGTGCTCGACCCGAGGTTCGTCACCGTCATGGTCACGTGCACCGCGCGGTCGCTCTCCTCGTACTCCCAGATCGTCTCGAGCCGGACCCGATCTCCGCTCGAGTCGGAGCCTTCGCCGCTCCACGTGATCTGTCTCCCGCTCAGCGTCGGACCAGACGTCGTGGCCATGTCTCCGAAGCCGAAGGCGTTGTGGAGCAGTAGGCTCCCCGCGCCGCTCGCGGCGATCGTGAACGTCTCCACGGGCGAGCCGGGATAGAACGCGTCGCACGTGTGCGTCGCGCCTGTCTCCGTGTAGCGCATGCTGCAGCCGCCGCTGTCGCAAGGGACGGTGGCGCTCGTCGACAGCATCACGCCGGACGCACCGATCACGACGTACTCGACGAACGAGCCCGTCAGCGTCGCGGACTGCGCAGCCGATGTCGCCGCGTGGGTGAGCCCCGCGACGAAGACGAACGCGGCGACGAGACGGGCCCAGGCCTCACGAAGCATTCGCGGATGCTACGCGACGGTCCGTCGAGCCGCGAGCCGGCTCAGCTGGAAGCGGTCACGTCCGAAGGGAGCGGCGCGACGATCGGCACCACCGCGCCGGGCGCGTCGAGCGTGAGCGTGAAGCTCCCGAAGGCGCTCGTGTCGTCGCCGCCGATCGTCATTCGCGTGCCGACGAAGACGAACGAAGGATCGCTGTCGACCCTCTCCGTGTTCGTGTCCATCGCGTACGTGCCCGCCGGCCACGTCGGGTCTGCGCAAGCCTGATAGCCGCCGCCGCCCGTGCCGCCGTAGACGTCGGTGCCGGCGCACGTCACGCGCCACTGGCAGTCGAGAGATGCAAAGCCGCTGACCGGGACCGGCGCGACGCGGGTCTGCGCGTACGTGCAGAGCGAGCCGATCGACGCGCCCGGAACGGCCCCCGTGATCGACACGACCGTCGCGCTCCCGCTCGAGATCACGGTGCCGATCGCGGTGGGCGCGAACGCGGGCGGGTAGTGCAGCGTCGACGCGGTCACCGACGGATTCGCCGAGACGCCGAGCTCGTAGGGCTCGCCGGCGCCCGTCCCGTACGTGCCCACGAAGATCTGATAGTCGCCCGGGTACAGCGCCGTCTCGATCTCCGGGTTGAGCCCGTCGGAGTCGTCGTTGCAGAGATAGGCGCCCGACGGGAGTCGGATGAGCAGCGTGAGATCGCCGCCGCGCGTCGAGAACGCCATGATCCGCCCGAGCGGCATCATGCTCGTGACGGAGAGCACGTGGCTCGGCGCGACCTGGACGTGTCCATAGCAGGAAGGGTCGAGCACCGACGCGGACACCGGCCCGCCTGCCATCCCCTGCACGATCGCCGGATCGGGGAGCGCCCCCGCTCCGAACTCGATCGGCGCTCCGATGCCTCCGGCGCTCGGGCCACCCGGCAGCTGGGGCCCCGTCCCGGTGCCCGGTCCCGGCGGCGGCGCGGTCGGCGGCGCGACCGATGGCGTCCCGATCCCGCCGAGGCAGCACCCGGTGCCGAGCACGGCGAGGAGCACGGATGATGGGACGAGCGAGATGCGGTGCATGCGGGCGCAGCGTATCGGCGCGCGCTTGACGCGCCAACCCTCCGTGCGGATTGTGCGCTCGCCATGAGCCAAGACGCCCCCACCACCGAGCCCACCTCCCCGACGCCCGAGACCACGGGCACCACCCACACGTTCGAAGCGGAGGTCGAGCAGGTCCTGCGTCTCGTCGTTCACTCGCTCTACTCCCATCCGGAGGTCTTCCTCCGCGAGCTGGTGTCCAACGCGTCGGACGCCCTCGACAAGCTCAGGTTCCGCGCGATCTCGGAGCCCGAGCTCATCCCGGAGGGGTCGACGCTGAAGATCCGCATCGAGCCCGACGAGAGCGCTGGCACGCTCACCATCGCGGACGATGGCGTCGGGATGACGCGCGACGAGCTCCAGACGAACCTCGGGACGATCGCCAAGTCGGGGACCCGCGAGCTGGCCGACAAGCTGGCCAAGGCGAAGGAGAAGGGGGACCTCTCGCTCATCGGTCAGTTCGGCGTCGGGTTCTACAGCGCGTTCCTGGTGGCCGACCGCGTCGAAGTGATCAGCCGGGCCGCGGGCACCCGCGAGGCCTGGCGATGGTCGAGCGACGGCCAGCGAGAGTTCGTGCTCTCGCCCACGTCCCGCGTCGAGCCGGGCACGAGCGTCGTCCTCCACCTGCGCGAGGACCAGCGCGGCCTCCTGACCACGTGGCGGCTCGAGGAGCTCATCCGCAAGTACTCGGACTACGTCCACTTTCCGATCGAGCTGCGCCTCGAGCGTGCGAAGGACGACGCCGTCCCCGCCTACAAGACCATCAACCGCGGCTCTCCGCTCTGGCAGCGTCCCGCGAGCGAAGTGACCGACGAGCAATACGACGAGCTCTACCGGCACATCTCTCACGATCCCGACGCTCCGCTCGCGCACGACCACTTCAAGGTCGAGGGCACGCAGGAGTTCGTCGGGCTGCTCTACCTGCCGCGGCGCGCGCCGTTCGACCTGTTCAATCCGGACGCGAAGAAGGGGCTCAGGCTCTACGTGAAGCGCGTCTTCATCCTCGAGGACGCGGAGGAGATCCTCCCGCGCTGGCTTCGCTTCGTCCGCGGCGTGATCGACAGCGAGGATCTCCCGCTCAACGTGAGCCGCGAGCTGCTGCAGGACTCGCGCGTGACGCGGACCATCATGAAGCAGGTGCAGAAGCACGTGCTCGAGATTCTGTCCAAGCTCGCTGCGGACAAGCCCGACGACTACGCGATCTTCTGGAAGAGCTTCGGCGCCGTGCTGAAGGAAGGCCTGCACTTCGAGCCCGCCGAAGCGCCGAAGCTCGGCAAGCTGCTCCGCTTCGAGACGACCTTCCGCGGCGAGGACGGCAGCACGAAGCTCACCTCGCTCGACGACGCGAAGGCGCGGATGAAGGAGGGCCAGAAGGCGCTCTACTACGCGACGGGCGACTCGCGGAAGGCGCTTGAAGGCAGCCCGCATCTCGAGGCGTTGGTCAGCCGCGGCTACGAGGTTCTGCTCCTCACCGATCCCGTCGATCCGTTCGCGATCGGGTCGCTGCCGAAGTGGGACGGCACGCCGCTCGTGAGCGCGACCGCTTCCGATCTCGAGCTGGGCGACGCGAGGAGCGCCGAGGCGAAGAAAGAGGCAGACGATCGCACGCACTCCCTGCGTGATCGAATGAGGCTGAGGCTGCAGGATCAGCTCGCCGAGGTGCGCACGTCGGACCGGCTCGTCGACTCGGCGGCTTGTCTCGTCGTGGCCGACGGCGGCCTGCCGCCCCACCTGCGTCGGCTCCTCCAGCAGACGCGCGAAGACCTGCCCGAGGAGAAGCGCATCCTCGAGATCAACCCGGCGCATCCCGTCATCACGGCGCTCGTCGACCTCCTCGACAAGAAGCCGGACCACCCGGACATCGACACGTGGATCGACGACCTCTTCGCGCAGGCGCGCGTCGCCGAGGGGTCGGCGCTCGAGGATCCTGGCGCCTTCTCGCGCCGCTTCACGTCGCTGATGACGGAGTCCGTGCAGCGCGCGCTCGAAGTGGGGTGACGCTCGAGGCGTGACCAACAATGGTCGCGCCTTGTCCTTTCCCGGCGTGAAGCGCTGGGAATTTCTCTCAGTCGAAGGGATCTGACCAAAGTATTTGGTCAGACCTTCAGGCCCGACCGAAAACATCCGTCCGGCACTTCGCCTTTTCATCGGGGCCGATACGCGGCACCCTCCATCCCGAGTGAATCGCGGAGCCCCTCGTAGCGCTGCGCGAGAAGGCGAGACCCGTTTCTGGCCACGCCTTCAGGTCACGGATCCGTACATCGTCTCGGCCATCTTGAACGAGGTGAGCTCCAGGGTCTGGAGCGCCTCGCGGATGGCGATCGCGTCGCCGCTCTCGAGGGTGTCCTTGAGCGCGGCGATGTCGGCCTTCACGTGCTCGATGAGATCGGCCGCGACGAGATCCGCGAAGTCCACGACCGCGCGCTCGCTCGTGTAGAGCAGAGCGTTCGCGCTGTTCTTCAGCTCGGCGAGCTCCCTCCGCTTGGCGTCCGCGTCCTTGTACTTGTCGGCGTCTCCGACGAGCTGGTCGATCTGCTCCTTCGTCAGGCCGCTCGTCGCGACGACGCGAACCTTCTGCTCGCGCCCCGTGCCGAGGTCCTTCGCGGTGACCGCGACGATTCCATCGGCGTCGATGTCGAACCTGACCTCGACCTGCGGGACGCCGCGCGGGGCCGGCGGGATCGGCGAGAGCTCGAACTGCGCGAGGCTCTTGTTGTCGCCCGCCATGTCGCGCTCGCCCTGGAGCACGTGCACGGGCACGAAGGGCTGGTTGTCGACGCTGGTGGTGAAGATCTCGCTCGCGTTGGTCGGGATCGTCGTGTTGCGGACGATGAGGCGATGGAAGATGCCGCCGCCGACCTCGACGCCCAGCGACAGCGGGGTCACGTCGAGCAGGAGGACCTGCTCCATCTCGCCAGTCATCGAGGCTGCCTGGATCGCGGCGCCCACGGCGACGACCTCGTCGGGGTTCACGCCCTTGTGAGGCGGCCGCCCGAAGAACTCGCTGACCTTCTTCTGCACCATCGGCATGCGGGTCATGCCGCCGACGAGGATGACCTCGTCGATGTCCTTCACCGTCAGTCCGGCGTCCGCCAGCGCCGTGGCGCACGGCGCGAGCGTGCTCTCCACCAGATCGCCGCAGAGGATCTCGAGCTCGCTCCGCTTCACCTGCGTGACGAGGTGCTTCGGTCCCGTCGCGTCCGCGGCGATGAACGGGAGGTTGATCTCCGTGTCGAGAGCGCTCGAGAGCTCGTGCTTGGCCTTCTCCGCCTGCTCCTTGAGGCGCTGGAGCGCGACGCGATCCTTTCGCAGATCGACGCCCGCGTTCTCCTTGGCGAAGACGGCGGCGAGGTGATCGACGAGGAGCTTGTCGAAGTCTTCCCCGCCGAGGTGCGTGTCTCCGTTCGTCGCCAGCACTTTGAAGATGCCGTCGGCGATCTCCATGATGGAGATGTCGAACGTGCCACCGCCGAGGTCGTAGACCGCGATGCGGCCAGCGCGCTGTTTCTGGAGGCCGTACGCGAGCGCGGCAGCCGTCGGCTCGTTGATGATCCGCTTGATCTCGAGCCCGGCGATCTTCCCCGCGTCGCGGGTCGCCTGTCGCTGCGCATCGTCGAAGTAGGCCGGCACCGTGACCACGGCACCGTCGACGGGGTGGCCCAGGTAGGACTCCGCGATCTCCTTCATCTTCTCGAGCACGTAGGCGGAGATCTCGGGTGGCGACAGCTCCTTGTCGCCGACCTTCACCCAGCCGTCGCCATTGCTCGCCATCACCAGGCGGTAAGGGACGGCGGCGGCGTGGCGCTTGGCTTCGTCCGACTCGAAGCGACGCCCCATGATCCGCTTCACGGCGAAGATGGTGTTCTCGGGGTTGGTGCCCGCCTGGCGTCGCGCGACGCTACCGACGCGGCGCTCGCCGTCCTTCGTGAACGCGACGACGGACGGAGTCGTGCGCGCCCCTTCGGCGTTCGGAATGACGACTGGTTCGCCGTTCTCGATGAACGCCACGCACGAGTTCGTGGTGCCGAGGTCGATCCCGATGACGCGCGTCATTCCCGCCTGACTCCTGGCGCGCACTCTATCGCACGAACGCCCCGGCGTTCATCCTTTTGGAGCGCCCCCAAAGAACGAGAACCTCTACGCGGAGGCCGGCTTGCGAGCCACGACGACCATCGCAGGACGAACGAGCTTCTCACCGATACGGTAGCCGGAGACGACCTCGGCCATCACCGTCCCGGGCGGGTGCTCGTCGGTCTCGACCTGCTGGATCGCGTCGTGGATCGCGGGGTCGAAGCGCTCTCCGAGCGCCTTCACCTTGGTCAGACCGAGGAGGGCTGCCTGGTCGTCGAAGAGCTTCAGCACCATCCGCACGCCGTCGACGATCGCGGCGACGTCCGGGGCCTGCTGGGCGGCGGCCACGGCGCGCTCCAGGTTGTCGATGACGGGCAGGAGCTCGCGGACGGCGTCTTCCTTGCCGCGCCGGTCCGCCTCTTCGATGTCCTTGCGGGCCCGCTTCCGGAAGTTGTCGAAGTCGGCTGCCGTGCGCAGCAGCTGCTCCTTCGTCCGGTCGCGCTCTTCGCGGACCTTCGAGAGCTCCGCCTCGAGCGCCTCGACGGGGGTGGCATCGCCTTCGGAGGGGCTGGAGACCGGCTCGTTGTTCTCGTCGCTCACGAGGCGGACTCTAGACACCCGGTCTCGGGGAGACAAGCGATGGATGTCGGGGTCACGTCGGTGCCTCTTGTTCGTCGTCTTCGCCGTCGAGCACTCCGCCGATCACCTCGGACATGAAGCCTACGAGCGGCATCAGCTTCCCGTAGTCCATCCGCGTCGGGCCCACGATTCCCACCGTTCCGGTCGACAGGCCGCCCGTCCGGTACATGGCGGAGATGACGCCGATGTCCGGGATGTCGACGAGGTTCGTCTCGCTCCCGACCAGCACCGTCACTCCGGAGGCGACGATGGTGCGATCGAGCAAGCCGACCAGGCGCTCCTTCTCTTCGAAGGTCCGCAGGAACGCCCGCATCTTCTCTGCGCTCTCGAACTCGGGGCGATCGAAGAGCCCGCCTTGTCCTTCGATGACCACCTCGCGCGCCTCGTCCGCGGACGCGGCGTCGACCATCTGCTTGGCCCGCAGCCTCAGCCGGTCGTAGTCGCCTCGCTCGCCAGCGACGGCCTCGGCCAGCACGGCGCGAAGCTCGGCCAGGGTTCGGTCCTTGGCGATGCCGCCCAGGTAATTGTGGAGGCGCTCCAGCTCGGCCTCCTCGAGCGGATCCGCCAGCGTCACGACACGGTTCTGGATCGCGCCGCTGCGCGTCACGATCACGGCGAGCACGGACTTCTCCGCCAGCGCCATGAAGCGCAGCTGCGAGAGCGGCTCGAGATCCGTCCGCGGCCTCGTGATGAGCGCGGCCGCGCCCGTCAGCGAGGCGAGGAGTCTCCCCGCCTCGCGCACGACGTCGTCCACGCCAGGCCGAAGCGCGCCCATGCGCGCCAGGATCGCGGCGCGGTCGACCTCGGCCACCTCGCGCATCTGGGCGAGCGCGTCGATGAAGACGCGAAAGCCGCTCTGGGTCGGCACGCGCCCGGCGCTCGTGTGAGGCTGCGCGAGGCAGCCCGCCTCCTCCAGATCACTCAGCTCGTTGCGGATCGTGGCCGGCGAGAGGTTCAGCCCGTAGCGCTTGCTGAGGCGCCTCGAGCCGACGGGCTCACCGGTCGCGATGTACTCGCTCACCACGGCGAACAAGATCTTCCGCGCGCGGTAACTGAGCTGCGGCGTGCGAGTAACGTTCATGTCGGCGTGCGGCGCCCCACGGACGCCGCGTTCTTGCCGATCTTACTGGGTTTTCGTCTCGCGGTCCCGCGTCCTCATCAGAACGGCAGGTGCCGGAGCAGGTGCCGCGCCTGATTCGAGCCTGCCGCGAAGAAGGCGGCCGCCGGCGCTGCGAGGTAGCAGAAGATGATGTCGAACATCGTCGTGTGATAGGCGATGAAGCTCGTCCCCTCCGGGCTCCCGATGATGACCTTGCCGAGGAGCACGCCGACGAGCGTCGCCGCGGCCGCGATGCCGCCCGCGATCACGGAGCGTCCGCCGCCGAGCTTCATCGCGCCGACACCGGACGCGGCGCCGATCAGGAAGGCGATGTACGAGTACTCGACGTGGATCACGCGACCGATGATCCCGTACACGATGCCCATCGCGAGCGCGCCGGCCACGGCGCCCGCCGCAGCCTTCGGGAGGCTCACCGCTCCGCCGTCGCCTGCATCCGGCACCACGAATCCACCCAGGTTCAAGCTCGCCATCTTCGCTTCTCCGTTCGAGGCCCGCGTCCGTCGCGGGCGGCGAGCGGACCTTCAGCAAGGCCGCTGCCAGCGGCCCTTCGCTGGCGGACCGTCGGAAAACCCGCAGAAAACAGCAGATCGAGCGGGCGGGAGCCCGAGCGCGTCGCGCAACGCTTGCTCGAACGGGCAACCGAGAGCGCGGGCGGGAAGGGCGGCTACTCGCAGGTCGCGATCCGCGAGCGCAGCGCGGCGGCCAGATGCCCCTCGGGAGCCGCCTCGAGGTAGCCGCGCGCGTCGGCGCACTTGCTGGGGTCCATCTCGCCGAGCGACGCGAGCCAGCCGCGCGCCTCGATCGACTGGTCCTGGATGGGCCGGAGGTGCTCGCTGGGATCCCGATGCGCGTTCTCGTCCAGGTAGGCGAGGAGGAGCATCGCCTGGCGGTCGTCCGGGATGGCCTCGAGCGCCTGACGCGCGAAGATGCCGGCGCGGCCGTACGCGTCGTCGTTCCACTGCAGCCAGCCCGACGCGACGGACATCGTCGCCTGGTCGCGGGGCGTCAGCGGGGGGTCCGTCGCAGCGCTCCGCATCTGGGTGAGGATCACCTCGACCGTCGGCGCGCGACGACCGCGTGCGAGCGCGATGGCGCGCATCCCGAGCGCGAGGTTGCGATCGCTCGTCCGCGAGAGCGCGGCGTAGTAGGCGTCCGCCGCGTCCGACCAGCGCTCGGCTTGATAGTAGAGGCGCGCGAGCGCGAGGCGGAGCTCGCCGTCGCCCGGGGTGCGCCCGATGGCCTCCTCCACGCTGTGGACGCCCGCCTCGCCCGCGCGTCGCTCGACGAGGTAGCGCGCGCGGAGATGATCGATGTCGGGCGAGACGAAGCGCGCTTCGTCGATACGCGCGAGCGAGTCGCGCGCGCCGTCGTTGTCGTGCGTCTCGAGCTGGATCCCGAGGAGCGCGACGCGCGCCGTCGCTTGCGTCGGCTCGACCGCGAGCGCCGCGAGGTACGCGACGCGCGCTTCGTCGAGGTGACCCAGCGCGCGTGCGGCCTGACCTCGCTCGGTGCTGATCTGGGGATCGGTCCGAGTGGCGTCGGCGACGGCCTGGAACGACTCGTAGGCGGCGTCCCACTCCGCGGCGCGCGCATGGAGCCGCGCGCGCGCCACGAGGAGAACCGGCTCGCCCTCGTGCGCTTCGAGCGCGCGCGAGATGGTCGTGAGCGCAGCTGCCCGATCACCGTTCGCAGCCTGTGCATAGGCCGCAGCGGCGGCCAGTCGCGGATGCGACGGCATCTCGGCGAGCGCCGGCTCGAGGATCGTCAGCGCCGCGCTCGGCTCGCCCTCGTGAAGCAGGAGCGCCGAGAGCGCGGGAAGGGCGAACGTGCGGAGCGAGCTCGTCTCGGCCGCGCGCTCGAAGAGCGTTCGCGCGCGCTGAACGTCGCCGCGCCGCACGGCGATCTCGGCCAGCACCAAGGTCCGTCGCGGCGACTCGGGCGCCCCTTCCGCCGCGCGGGCGGCCGCCTCGGAGTCGCCTCGAACGAGCGCTCGCCGCGCCGTGAGGAGCGCGCGGCGCGCGGCGTCGGTCGAGACAGGGCTCGTGAGCGACGCCATCGCCGCGTCGGCCTCGATCCGACGTCCGATCGCGAAGAAGCCCTCGGCGAGCTCGATCTGGAAGAGCTCGTCGCCGGGCGGGGGGGCGGCGCCCGCAGCCTCGAGGTGCGCGGCCGCGCTGGCGCTGTCGCCGTCCACACCGTCGGCGAGCCCGAGCAGCAGCGTCGCCCACGCTCGCTCGCTCGGGGACGCGTCCGTCGCGGCGAGCGTCGCGTCGGCGCCCGCGCGGATGAGGTCGGTGCTCTCGCCGCGCTCGAAAGCGGCCCGGCCGCGCGCGATCGCGAGGACGGCGTCGTCTCCCGAAGCGTCGGGCGCCTCGCTCCCGGCGCGCGCGGCGATGAGGATGACGAGCGCACGGTGTCGCGGCGAGTCGGGGAGCTCCTCGAGGGCGGCGTCGGCCGCGGACCGCGCCTCCTCGAGGTTGCCGCTCGCGAGCGCTGCTTGCGCGCGCGCGAGACCGGCTTCTGCGGCGCGTGGCCCGCGTCCTGCGACGAGCAGCGAGGCCTCGCGGGCGG
>JBBSAT010000078.1:0-27223 GCA_038252025.1 Polyangiales bacterium
CATCGTGTGCGTGGGGGAGACCTCGGCGCAGCGAGAGGCCGGTCAGGCGCTCGAGGTCGTCCTCGGTCAGATCGACGGCGCCTTCCAGGGCGCGGACGCGATCGCGCTCGCTCGGTGTGCCGTGGCCTACGAGCCCGTCTGGGCCATCGGGACCGGGAAGGTCGCGCGGCCCGAGGATGCGCAGGAGATGCACGCTGCGATTCGCGCGCGGCTCGCGACGACGGTCGGCGCGGCTGCCGCGGCCGTCCTTCGAATCCTCTACGGGGGTAGCGTGAAGCCGGACAACGCCCCCGAGCTGATGGCGGAGCCCGACCTCGACGGCGCGCTCGTCGGCGGGGCCTCGCTCGATGCGAAGGGCTTTGCGGCGATCGTTCGCGCCGCCACCCGCCCCTGACTTCTCGCCCCGGTCTCTCCGCCTCTCGCTTCGTACTGACTTCCTGGGCAGGCTCCCGCGGTGGAAGTCAGGGTGGAAGTCAGGGCCTCCGAGCGGGGTTCGTCTGCACCCTGGATTTGCGCCGCTCCCCTGCTACTGTCGCGCCTCTTTTCGCAAGGTTCGCCCCATGTACACGTTTCTCTCGGTCGTCTACGTCCTCGTCTGCTCTTTCCTGATCATGGTCGTGCTGCTCCAGCAGGGCCGCGGCGGGATGGGCGCGCTCGGTGGCGGCGGGCAGACGGTGTTCGGTGGCTCGGGAGCAGGAAACCTGCTGACCCGGCTCACGACCGTGAGCGCCGCGCTGTTCATGATCCTGTCGGGCACGCTCGCATGGATGTCTTCGAGCACCGACAACTCGCTCGATCAGGCGATGGAGCAGCGCGAGGAGCGCAACCGCGCGTCGCTGCACGATGCGATCGAGGGCGACACGCCTCCGAGCGATGCGGAGGGCGCAGCGCCCGAGGCCGTCGAGGTTCCGGCCGTCGAGGTTCCGGCGGTCGAGGTCCCGGCGGTCGAGGTTCCGGCTCCGAGCGAGGCCCTTCCCGACGAAGCTGCTCCGACCGAAGCTGCTCCGACCGAAGCTGCTCCGACCGAGGCCGCTCCGACCGAGGCCGCCGTTCCGGCGCCCGCTCCCGCAGCAGCGCGCGTGCGCCCGGCCCCGCCCGCGCCGCCCACCGATCCGACCCCGGCTGCCGCGCCGGCGCCCGAGCGCGAGCCGACCGCCGAGCCGACTCCGTAAGTAGGTCCACGCGGAGACCGAAGGGCCTGTGGCGAAGCCCCCAGGCCGACTCAAGCCAGAAGCGGGATGGCCTTGCCGTCCTCGAGCGCCCGTAGGCCGGACTCGGCCGAGCGCGCGTACGCCTCGTAGCCGTGCTCGGAGGCCAGCCTCAGAGCCTCTCGCAGGCCCGCGCGTGCGTCCTCGAGCGCGCCGCGCTGCTGGTCGATCATCGCGAGCAGGTAGCGTCCCTGGACGAGCTCCCAGACGTGCCGCCGCGCCTCGGCGTGGTGGATCGCGTCGACGACGTGCTTGCGGCCCTCCTCGGACCCGAAGCGCATCGCGTCGATGAAGCCGAGCACGCGCATGTTCGCCATCTGAAGGTGCTCGATGCCGTGGTCGCGCGCGATGTCGTAGCTGTACCGGAGCGATGCGAACGCACGCTTGTAGTCGCCCAGGCGTACGTAGCCCTCGCCGATGTTGTGGGCGTTGACCGCCTGCTCGTAGAAGAAGCCGTACTCCTTCGCGAGCTCGAGCCCGCGGCTCGCCGCCTCGATCGCCTGCGCGTAGTCCATCGCGAAGAAGTGGATGAGGGCCTCCATCTTCTCCACCTCGCACTCCGTGTAGCGATCCGGATGCTGCGAGAGGAGACGGCGCGCCTCTTCGATCCGGGCGAGGCCTTCCTCGAACTGTCCGGCCGTCGCGTGCGTGAGCGCGAGGTTGACGAGCGCACGCAGGCGCACCGGAACGTTTCCGAGCTCGCGCGCGAGCTGGAGCGCCTGCTCGAAGAACGTGATCGCGCCCTTGTGCTCACCGAGCCGAACGTCCGCTTCCGCGCGCGCGAGCGTGACGTCGAGCGTGAGCTCGCGATCGGTGAGCCGCTGCGCCACCTCGATCGCCCGAGCGAGCCAGTGGCGCCCCTCGTCGACTCGCTGCGCCTGAACCAGGAAGCGCCCGCGCATCATGCTGAAGCGCGCCACGTAGTCGTCACGCCCGCACGCCTCGGCGAGCTCGAGCGCCGAGTCCATCCGGCGGAGGCCATCTTCCAGCGCGCGCGCCGTCCAGAGGAGATCACCCAGCCGGTGGTAGAGCGCGAGAAGACGATCGCGGTCGACCGTGTGCATCTGCGAGAGGAGCTCGACCGCACGGTCGAGCGAAGCGAGGGCAGGGACGTAGGCCTGCTCCGACGCGAGACGCTCGGCGGCGCGCACCAGATAGTCGACGGCCCGGCTCCGCTCACCCGCTTGCCGGAAGTGATCGGCCATCCGCTCGGCGAGCTCGTCGAGGCGCTGCGGGTAGAGGCGCTCGAGCGCGAGGCCGACCGCGCCGTGCATCTCGCGGCGCGTCTCGATGGTCAGCCCGTCGCGCAGCACGTCGCCGACGAGCTCGTGCGCGAACGCGAAGTCCCCGCTCGCGAGGCGCGCGACGACACCGCGGCCCTCGAGCACGGCCAGGGCCTCCGCCACCTCGCCGACGGGCTCGCCCGACACGTCCGCGAGCAGCTCGGGCGAGAAGCGCGAGCCGGCCACGGATGCGATCTGGACCAGGTGGCGATCGGTGACGGAGAGCCGTGCGAGACGCGCGGACACGATCCCACGAAGGTTCTTCGGGACCTCGACCTCGGCGACCTCGGGGCGATAGGTCACCCTTGCCTCGCTCACCTCGACGGCGCCTGCGTCGATGAGCGCCTTCACGTACTCCTCGACGTAGAGCGGGTTGCCTGCGCTCTTCGTGGTGATCTCGCGGAGCAGGTCGAGTGGGAGCTCCTCGGCCGCCAGGCGCGTCGCCGCGAACCGCGCGACGTCGTCGTCGTTCATCGGGCCGACGACCATCTCGTGATGGTTCGGTAGCTCGCCCCAGCTGTGCGCGAAGCCAGGACGGTAGGAGAGCACGACGGCGACCTTCGCCTCCCGGACGTCGCGGATGAGGCTATCGACGATGGCGGCCGACTCCTCGTCCATCGACTCGGCGCCGTCGAAGCAGAGGACCGTCAGCCGATCGGCGGCGAGCTTGACCGTCATGCGCGCGATCGCCGGACGGAGCAGGCGACCGAGGGACTCGGTGGCTTCGGGGAACGGCGCCGCTCCGAGCGCTGCCGCGAGCGCGCCGAGCTCCTGTGGCTGGAGACCGAGCTCGCGCAGACGCGCGACCTTGTCGCGGATCGCGTCCTCGGGATCGAACTCGTCGATGCCGACGATGGCGCGCAAGAGCTCCTGGATCGCGGAGAGCGGCACGGAGCGAGCGCGCCGTGCGCACGTCGCGATGTACGTGCCGACGTCGTGCCCACCGAGGCGCAGACGCCGGCGGGTCTCGAGCACCACGCGGGTCTTGCCCGCACCCGCCTCCCCGACGAGCGAGACCACGCGCATGCGCCCGCGGTTCGCGAGCGCCAGCAGCTCGCCCATCTGCTTCAGCTCTTCGCGGCGACCGACGAACTTGCCGGCCTCGCCCTGCGCCAGCTCGCCCTCGAGCGAGTACGGCGCCTGGGGCTCGCCTGTCGGCAGGATCTGGAAGAGCGACCCGACGGCGTGCTGCGCTTCGGGCGAGAGCAGGATCTGCCCCACCTGCGCGCGAGCGGCGAGATCACGCGTGGCGCGGCGCAGCCCCTCGAACGCCTCGTCTCGAACGGCCTCGCCGGCCATGTCGACGAGGATCCGTCCCGTGTGCAGCCCGATCCGCAGCGCGCCCTCGCGCCCGACCTGCGTGCCGGACGTCGCTGCGCGCAGCAACCGCAAGGAACAGCGCGCAGCGGCCTCGGTGTCGCGGCCGTCGGGCTCGCGCAGGCCGAAGACCAGCACAGCCTCGGTGACCCCGCCTCCGAGGTCGGCAGTGCCGAGGCGTGCGCCTCCGAAGCGGCGGAGCATCCGATCGATCTGCGGGTCGACCAGGAGCCCCGTCGACGCGGTGCGGAGGACGACCGACGTCACCTCGCGTCGCTCCACGGTCGGCCGAGAGACACCGGTCGCGATCTTCGGCGGACGAGACGGGGGCCGCGAGTGGCGGAACGGGACCTCCACGGGGGTGCGGTTCCGCGACGCGTCGCCGTCGTCCTCGAACACCGCGAGGAGGCGCTCACCCTCCTGGTCGCTCGACGCCGCTTCGCTCGCCTGCCTGAGCTCGAGCAGGTAGCGCGAGAGGTCGTGGCCGCCGACGCGCCGGCCGCTCGAATAGAGGAACTGGACCAGCTCCTCGTAGAGCTTGCCCGCGTTGGGATAGCGATCGTCGGCGCTGGCGCTGAGCGCGCGATCGACGATCGCGGCGAGCTCGTCCGGGACGTCGCGCGCGATGCTCTTCAGCATCGGCGCCTGCCCATCGCGCACGCGGCGGATCGTCTCGTAGCTCGAGCCCGCTTCGAACGGGTTCAGGCCCGCGAGCGACTCGTAGAGGACGACGCCGAGCGCGTAGAGGTCGGTGCGCGAGTCGACGGGCTCCGCGCGCGCCTGCTCGGGCGACATGTACGCATACTTGCCCTTGAGGACGCCGACCTCGGTCTCGTCCTTCACGATCGTGCGCGCCTTCGCGATGCCGAAGTCGGTGAGCTTCACCTCGCCTTCGAAGCTCAAGAGCACGTTCTGCGGGGAGACGTCGCGGTGCACGATCGACAGCGGCCTCAGGTTCGCGTCGCGCCGCCGATGGGCGTAGTCGAGCCCCTTCGCGAGCTCGCTCACGACGTAGACGGCGAGCTCCTGCGAGAGCGTCTTGCGGAGCTGACGACCGCGCCTGAGGACGGTCGCCAGGTCGTAGCCGGCGACGTACTCCATCGCGATGAAGTAGGACTCGTCCGCGCGCCCGAGATCGAAGACCTGGACGATGTTCGCGTGCGAGAGCGTCACCGCGATCTTCGCTTCGGCGATGAACATCTCGACGAACTGCGGGTTCGCCCCGAGCTCGGGAAGGATCCGCTTGATGACGAGGACCTTCTCGAAGCCCTCGACACCGTACGACTTCGCCTTGAACACCTCGGCCATGCCCCCGCGTGCGAGGAGCTCGAGGAGCTGATACTTGCCGTAGACTACGGGGCTGGGCTCGGCCGACATGCACAGGGTCGGCAAGTCGGCCCGGCGCGCCGGCGACCCCCGCCTCTCTGCGTCAGCTTACCGTACTTTCCACGGCTTCGGGCCCTCGTTCTCGCCCGGTCTCCTGGGGAGGTGCCGGAGCGCGCTCCGAGAGCTGCAGCTCGTAGAGCCGGGCGTAGAGCCCGCCCTGCTCCAGCAGCGCCTCGTGGGTGCCTTCCTCGAGGATCCGGCCCTTGTGGATGACGATGATCCGGTCCGCCGAGCGGATCGTCGACAGCCGGTGGGCGATGACGATCGCAGTTCGTCCCGCGAGCATCGCGTCGGCCGCCACGGAGAGCTTGGCCTCGGTCTCGCTGTCGACGTGGGCCGTCGCCTCGTCGAGGATCAGGAAGGGGCGGTCGAGGTAGATCGCGCGAGCGAACGCGAGGAGCTGGCGCTCGCCCGCGCTCAGGTTCTGCCCGCGCTCGTCGATCTGCGCCTCGAGCCCGCCGCGCGAGACGAGCCGGTCGAAGAGGCCGACCCTCCGGAGCGCGAGCTCGGCGCGTGCCTCGTCCGGCCCTTCCTCGAGCGCGGAGACGTTCGCGAGGACGGTCCCGTTGTAGAGAAAGACGTCCTGCGGCACGCAGGCGAACTTGCTGCGCAGATCTCGCCGGTCGACGTCGCGCACGTCCTGGCCGTCGACGATCACGTGGCCGCTCGACACGTCGTAGAGGCGCAGCGCGAGGGCCGTGATGGTCGTCTTGCCGGAGCCGGTGGGGCCCACGATCGCGAGGCGCTCGCCCCTCCGGATCTTGAGGTCGATGCCGTGCAGGATCGGGTGCCCTGCGCGGTACGCGAAGTCCACGTCCCGCAGCTCGATCGCCACGTCGCTCGTCGGCGGATCGAACTCCGGCACCAGCACGCCCGACGGTGCGTCGTCCTCGCGCATGTCGAGGAGCCCGAAGATCCGCTCCGCAGCGGCCAGGGACGACTGGAGGATCGTGTACTTCTGCGAGAGATCGCGGATGGGGACGAAGAAGCGCTGCATGTACTCGTAGAACGCGACGACCGTACCGACGTAGCCGGCCGCTGCGCCCTCGCCGAGCCCGCCGACGTGGACCGCCGCGTACCAGAGCAGGATGGCCACGGTCACCGCGGCGACCGACTCGACGATCGAGAAGAGGAGCGCGTCGTAGCGGATCGATCGGAGGTTCGCGTCTCGATGGATCGCGTTGATCTCGGCGTACTCCGCGAGGCACTCGTCCTCGCGCCCGAACGCCTGGACGATGGCGATGCCCTGCACCTGCTCGGACATGTACGCGTTGAGCTGCGCGATGGTCGCGCGGATGGCGCGAAACGCTTCGCGCGACTTGCGACGGATCCGGTCCACCGCGAAGGCGAGCGGCGGCATCGCGCAGAGCGCGAGGAGAGTCAGACGGACGTCGAGATAGAACATCAGCGCGATGATCCCGAGCAGCATCACGAGATCGGAGACGGCGAGGATCGCGCCCGACGCGAAGAGCTCGCCGAGCGCGTCCGAGTCGTTGGTGACGCGCGTGACGACCCGGCCCACCGGCGTGCGATCGAGATAGGCGAGCGAGAGGCGCTGCACGCGCTCGTAGGTGGCCGCCCGGACACCGGCGACCGTGCGCTGCCCGCCGAGCTGCAGCGTGTAGACCTGGAGGAAGCGCGCCACGAACTCCACCGTGATGGCGACGGCGAACAAGACGACGACGTGGCCGAGCGCCACTCCGCTCCGCTCCACGAGCGCCGCGTTGATGGCCTCGCGCAGCAAGAGCGGCTGCATGAGCGAGGCCCCGGCGACCACCGGGACGAAGAGCAGCGTGATCCCGAAGAGGAGCTTGTGCGGCGCCGCGAAGGGCCAGAGCCGGCGCAGGAGCGCGACATCGTAGGTCTTCTCGTCGATCCCTTCCCCTGCGGGCGGGCGGAGCCGGGCTGCGCGGACGGGCTTCACAGCGCTGCGATCTCCTGCTCGAGGCGCTGGCGAGACGCGAGGCGCGCGTAGAGCCCCGTCCCGCGCGCGAGCTCTTCGTGCGTGCCGTCCTCGACGACGCGACCCTCGTCGAGAACGAGCACGCGGTCGCATCGCGCGGCTGCCGCGATCCGGTGCGTGACGAGGACGAGCGTACGCCCGCGCGCCGCCCGCTCGAGGGCCGAGAGGATCGCGGCCTCCGTGCGGCTGTCGACCGCGCTGAGCGGATCGTCGAGGACGAGCACGCGCGGGGCGCCGAGGAGCGCGCGAGAGAGCGCGACGCGCTGCTTCTGGCCGCCGGAGAGCTGCACGCCGCGCTCGCCGACGATCGTGGACCAGCCATCGGGGAGCGCCTCGATCTCCTCGCGAACGCTCGCCTCCCCCGTCGCGTGCTCCATCCGGGCGCGAGCGACGGCCGGGTCTTCCGCGTCGAGCGCGAGCGCGAGGTTGGCCTCGACCGTCGTCGAGAAGAGGAACGGCTCCTGCTGTGCGAAGCCGATCGTCCGGCGCAGCTCCGCGAGCTTCACGAGCGTGACGTCGTCGCCATCGAGGAAGACCGAGCCCGCGGGCGTCGGGAGGAGACGCGGGAGGAGGGTCGCGAGCGTGCTCTTGCCGCTCCCCGTCGAGCCCACCACGGCGAGCGAGGTCCCCGCAGGCACCTCGAACGAGATGTCGGTCAGGACCTTTCGCCCGCCGACCTCGTAGGAGAGCCCGCGCACCGACAGTGCGCCGATCTGCCCGGCCGGCAGCGGGCTCTCCGCCTCGCGCACGTCGGGCGCGGCGAGCAGGATCTTCCGCACGCGCTCGTACGAGGCGCGGCCACGCTGAACGATGCCGAGGAGATAGCCGAACGCGAGCGTCGGCCAGACGAGCTGAGCGAGGTAGGCGTTGAAGGCGGCGAACTGACCGACGGTGAGGTCTCCGTCGAGCACCATGGTGCCGCCGCGCCAGACGACGATCAGCGTTCCGAGCGAGCTCAGGCCCATCATCACCGGCCACATCAGCGCGCGCAGCGAGACGAGCCGCATGTTCTTGTCGATCGCGCGCGCGTTCACGATCTGGAAGCGGTCGAGCTGGCGCGCTTCGAGGCCGAGCGATCGGGCCACACGCGTTCCTGCGACGTCCTCTTGGACGCGCTCGGCGAGCCCGGCGATCGCGACCTGCGCCTCACCGCTCCGCTTGAACATCGCGCGACCGAACCCCATCGCCGAGATCGCGAGGAACGGATACGGGATGAGCGCGAGGCCCGTGAGGCCAGGCGAGAGCGCGAACATCAGCGAGATGCTGCTCACGAACGCGAAGACCGAGTTCACGACGTTGAGAGCGCCGAACCCGATGAGCATGCGCACCTGGCCGAGGTCGTTCGTCGCGCGGCTCATGATGTCGCCCGTCGACATGCGACGGAAGAAGGAGGGGCCGAGCACGTGGATGCGTGCGAGCACCTGGTTTCGCAGGTCGTACTCGACGTCGCGCCCGACGTTGAAGATCTGGATCCGCGAGCTGGTCCGGACGAACCATGCGAGGGCGGAGAGGCCGATCACGCCCAGCGCTCCGTTCCGCACCGTCGCGAGCTCCCGCGAGGTCAGCGCGTCGAGGCCCACGCGGAACAGCCAGGGGATCGCCTTTTCGCAGACCTGCGTGAGCAGAAGAAGGAAGCCGCCCCACGCGAGGCGACCGGCGTACGGGCGCACCTTCTCCGCGAGGCTCTCGCGCCCGTCCGGCGCCGGCACCTCATCACCGCTTCGCACTGACTCCGCCACGGGATGCGCGAGTAGAACGACCGCCCTTCGGACGCAAGGCGCGCCCCGCCGAGACCACCCGGAATGGGTAGGTCGGCGGGTAGGCGGGTCGGCGGGTAGGAGAGTGTCAGATGCGGCGGCGGCGGCGGCTCGAGCGAGCGACGACGAGCGCGATCAGGCCCAGGAGCGAGAGCGCGCCGGCGAGCGGCCGCGCGCGGCCCATCCCGACGGCCGAGCAGCCACACCCACCGCGCTCGCGAGGGGCGCAGACGCGCGTGCCTTCCGTCGCGGACTGGACGCACGAGAAGCCGACCTGACACGGGCTCGATGCGCTGCACACGCGCGTGCAGTACGAGTTGCCGGGCTCCATCGCGCAGATGTGCTCGTTGCAGTCGTCCGCCGATGCGCACGCCGCGCCGAGACCGCCGCCGTCACCGACACAGACGCCGGCGCCGCCGGTGGCGACCATGCACGTGTACGTGCTGGGACAGCCGTCGGACATCGGATCGCAGCCGACCGAGCAGCGCCGATCTCCGTTGACCTCGACGCAGAGCCGCGAGGCGCAGTCCGTCTCGAGGTTGCAAGGATCTCCGAGCTGGCCCGTCTGCTGGCAGGAGCCGCAGCTCGCGGTGCTCAGCACCTGGCAAGCGAAGCCGTCGGCGCACGCGCTCGCGCCGCCAGGGATGCAAGGCGCCGAGCAGGTGCCCTCGGCGCAGAAGAGGCCGGCGCAGTCGGTGTTGAGCGTGCAGCTCGCGCCGAGCGCAGCGCCGCCGGGCGAGCCGGCCTGGCAGAGCCCGGTGCCGTCACAGGTGCCCGTCGCCTGACCGTTGCAGTAGAAGCCCGCGCCGCAGCCGCCGGTCGGGTTCAGCCAGTTGCAGGTCTGCGAGCAGGAGCCCGAGAGACAGATGCCCGAGGAGCACTCTGGGCCCGCGCCGCAGGGGGCACCGAGCGCGCCGCCCGCGGGCCGTGCGATGCAGTCGCCCGTCGACGTCTGGCAGGTCTGCGCGCTCGCGCAGTCGGAGTCGGTCCGGCATCCCGTCGGCGTGCTGCCCGCGCACGAAGCGCCCGAGCCGACGACCCGCACGCACTGTCCGCCGACCCCGGTGACGGTGAAGCACGTGTCGCCCGCCGCGCAGTCGGCGGTGGTGCCGCAGGTGACGCCGCAGTAGCCGAGGCCGTCCGGGTAGCCGAGGCAGACGCCCATCGAGCAGTCCGTGCCGGAGCTGCACGATGCGCACATCCCGCCGTCGCCCGTCGCGCGCGGCGCGCAGGTCCCGTCGGCCTGACAGTCTTGCCCGGTCGAGCAGCCGGTCGTGTGGCAGTCGGTGCCCGATCCGCCGGGATAGAGCGTGCAGATGCCGTTCTGATCGTCGGTGCCGAGCGAGTCGATGCCGCCGCTGTACGCGTAGTACATCGTCGCGCCCGGATCGGACGAGTGGCCCATGCCGTAGAAGTGGCCGCCCTCGTGGAGGACGATCGAGTAGGCGTTCACCCGCGAGCCCGTGCCCGAGCCGGCGATCCACGTGAAGTTGACGCCGTTCAGCTCCATGTCGGCTTCCTGGATCGTCGCGCCCGTGCGGCCCGTGAACCACTGCGGCTGCGTCACGCCGATCGCGCTGGCGTCGTAGCGCCAGCCGCTCTCCACCCAGCCGATGACCGGGACCCCGTCGCCGGTGCGCGGCGTCGTCGCGACGCGGCCGCCGTACGCAGACGTCAGGCTCGTGCAGGACACGCGCGTCCAGTCGCCCATCGCTTGCTGAACGATCGTCTCGGACATGTCGGCGCCGAGATCCGCCGAGCCCGCGCTCTGCATGCGGTAGGGGACCGTCATCGCCCACGTCGGCTGGGACGAGTCGATCGCCGTCCACGCCGAGACCGGGCTGCTGACCAGCGCGAGGCCGAGCAGCGCGAGCGCGCGAAGGAGCGCCTTCTGAAGCGAGCTCATCGCGCACCTCCCGTCGTCGAGGTCTCGGCAGGCACGCCGAGCTGCTCCACGACCGAGCGCACGAAGCCGAGGAACTCGGCGTAGTCGACGGCCGGGCCCACGCCGCCGTCCTGAACGATCATCTGGCCGTTCGACCACGACGCGAACGCGAGCGAGCTCGTGTCGCGCCGGACCGTCGTCGTCCCGCCGGGCACGCTCGTGATCGTGTGCGTCACGTCGAAGCGACCCTGCGCCATGCCGACGGTGCGGAAGCTACCGTTCGGGAGGTGCCGGAGGAACACGATGACCTCGTCACCTCGGCCGTAGCGAGGCGTGCCGTCGATCCAGCTCCCCGACGTGGCCGTCTCTCCGCCGATCTCGTCGATCTCGAGGACGTCTCCGCAGTGGCCCTTGAGGAGATCGTCGACGCGCAGCTCCGCGATCGAGTGCGGCTCGAAGCGCCCGTCGAACTGCTCGAGCCGTGTGCCGGCTCGAAAGACCGTCCCGTGCGCGATGACGTCGGCGTCCGCGATCATCTGTTCGATCGGGATCTCGACCATGACGGTCGCATGCGCCGGGACTGCGAGCCCCCAGGCGAGCGCGATCGTTGCGATCGCGAACGAAGTCTTCTGCGCGGGGCGAAGCGTCATGACGTTCCTCCAAGAGCGCCGAGCGCAGCCCGGCAAGAGGCCGACAGTATCGAGGCTCGCGATGCTCGCGTCTAGCGGGTCGCGTGTCTCAAGTCCGCGGTGTGCGGGCGAGTACGCCACGCTCGATGACGCCCCAGGTCTTGTGGGCCTTGCCCGCGCTCGCGGTATCACCGAGCGCCTCGAAGAGGCCGGGTATCGAGAGGAGCACCCCCGGGCGGGCCGCGCGGGCGGCCTCGAGCGCCCGGGCGATCTCCTTCAAGGAGGCCGACGCCGGGGCGAGCAGCTTGCCGAAGACGGCGCGATGCTCCTCCGGCGGCAAGTGATCGTGCCGACTGAGAGTCTCGCCCGCGGCGCACCTCGGGCAGACGCTCTCGACGCGAGCGCCGTGCACGTAGAGGACGACGCCCTCGGGGAGCGAGGCGCCGATCGCGGCGGTATCGCCCTCGGTCTGCTCGAGCGCGAGAAAGCGGAGCGCGCGATCGTCGCCCTTCGCGAGCACGTCGAGGAGACCGAGCACGGGGACGCGCTGACCCTCGTGCGACAAGTGTGTGACGGGGGCCGGGTCGACGAGCACCACGGCGCCGAAGTCGGCGACCGCCTCGCGATACGTGGGCGAGCGCAAGACGCCGTGGACGGGAGAGAGGGGCTGCATCCAGACGCGCTCGAAGGAGGCGGACTCGTCGGGGACGACGCTGCCGAGCGCGTGCCCGGTGCCGAGCGTCGGCATCCGCACCTGTACGGCGGGAAGGTCGGGGACGAAGGGGCGCGCGTCGCCCTCGCCTTCCACGCGGAGCCCGAGCGCCTCGAGCGCTTCGCGTGCGAGCGCGTTCTCGCCGGTGGCGATGGCGGTGAGCGCGACGTGGAACGAGAGCGCGCGCGAGCGCTTTCCCTTCTCCTGGGCCTTCTGGAACGCGATCAGCGCCGCGCGAAAGCGTCGCGCGCGCTTGTGGAGCACGCCCAGGTCCGAGAGCCAGTCGGCGCGCCCGTCGATCCGGATGGCTTCCTCGAGCGCTGCCACCGCCTCGGCGTCGCGCGGCGGCCCGAGCCGTGACAGCGCGTTCCCGAGCGCGACGAGGAGCGCGCCACGGCTCGCGGCGTCGAGCGAGAGGCCCTGGGCCGGGTCGAGCGCGCGCTTCGCTGCCGTGACCGCGATGGTGGCCGCGTCGTTCTCGGGGCGCGGCTCGTCGAACGGCACGAGGTCGGCGATGCGAACGAGCGTCGTCAGCGCGCTCGCGACGAGCTCCGGATCGGCCTGAAAGCGCGAGAGCACGGCGCGCGTGTCGTCGAGGGCGAACGCGCGCTGCGGCGAGGCCTGGAGCAGCGTGACCCAGACCGCGGCGAGCTCGCGATCCTGAGTGATCCGCTCGCGCAGCGGCTCGAGCTCCGCCCACGCGGCCGCCGAGCTCGCCGCCGCCAGCGCGCGGGTCAACCGCTCCTCTACGTGTCTGTCCACGAGGCCTGGATAGCACTCGAGGCGTGACCAACAATGGTCGCGCCTCGTCCTTTCCCAGGACCCCGAGCGCGTGACGAAGACAGCGCTCGGGAAGCGCGGCCGGCGTCAGCCAGCGTGCGACGTGCCCGGGTCCGTCGACTCGCCCGGGAGCTCGCTCGGCTCGATGCTCGGTGCAGCGTCCGTGGGCCCGGGCGTCGAGATGCGCGTGAGGATGTCGTCGGCGCGGCCGCGGAGGCGCTGCACCTCGTGGACGCGGACCGAATCGGTCTTCGCGTCCGGATCGCTCTCGAGGAAGTCCGCGAAGGCGAGGCAGCTCCGCGCGAGCTCGGCGTCGTTGCCCAGCTCCTCGAAGAGGCGGATCGACTGCTCGAACGAGTCCTTGGCCTGCGCATGACCGTCGCCGCCCCAGCCGCCTGCCGCGGCGATCTCGCCCGCCGTGCGGAGCGCCATGCCGACGAACGACTTGCCCTTCGCCTGTTCGAAGAGCGCGATCGATCGCTTGATGAGGTCGCGCGCCTGCGCGATGTCGCCGGTCATCATGTGCGCCTTCGCGAGGCCGCGGAGGATCTCGCCCTCGAGGATTCGGTCGCCGAGCGTGCTGCTGATCTCCTCGGCCTGCCGGAGGACGGCGATGGCCTCGGCGGGCTTGTTCGTGCGGTAGGCGGACTCGCCGAGGTTCGTGAGGATGACGGCCTGCCGCATGCGGTCGCCGACGATCTGGTTGATGTCGAGCGCCTCGCGCCAGAGCTTGGTCGCGCGCTCGTGGTCGCCCTTGTCCTGGTAGATCGAGCCGATGTTGTTGAGCGTCTGCGCGATGCCGGCCTGATCGTTGATCGTGCGGCGTATCGAGAGCGCCTCGTCCCAGGCCGCGAGCGACTCGTCGAAGCGGCCGCTGTCCTGATAGACGAGCCCGATGTTGTTGAGCGAGAGCGCGATCGAGCGGGCGTCGCCGCTCTCGCGCCGCAGATCGAGCGAGCGGCGCATGAAGCGCTCGGCGGGCTCGTAGGCGCCGCGCATCCAGTGGACCTTGCCGACGTCGTCGAGCGAGCTCGAGACCCCGCGCTGGTCGGAAGCCGCGTCGAAGAGCGCGTGCCCGGTCCCGAGGTGACGCATCGCCTCGTCGAGCTGGCCGATCGCGCGATAGACGCGCCCGATCCGGTTGTGCGCGACGCCGCCCTTGGCCTTGAGGTCGAGCCGGTACGCGATCTCCTGCATCCTCCGGAAGACGGTGATCGCTTGCTCGTTCTTGCCGGCGAGCTGGAGGACGTCGCCGTAGTTGTGGAGCGCGTCGATGCGCCGGACGACGTCCTCGTCGCCGAGCAGCGCGAGCCCCTTCTCGTAGTAGTCGGCCGACTTGCCGTTCGCGTAGCGCTCGCGCGCCCGGTCGCCGGCGAGAAGGAAGAACTCCGCCGCGCGCCGCACCGCGCCGCCCTTCTCGTAGTGGTACGCGAGCATCTCGCAGTGCTCTTCGGTGCGCGCGCCGAGCCGGAACTCGAGCCACTCCGCGAACTGGAGGTGGAAGCGCCGCAGCGACGCCGCGCTCATCAGCTTGTAGAGCGTCTCGCGCTCGAGGTTGTGCTTGAACGCGAACTCGGTCTCGCCGGTCATCGACGCGTCCGGCATCTCGAGGACGTAGTCGCGCTGCGCGAGGCCGACGAGGAGGTCTCGATACTGCGCGCCGAGGTCTTCGGCGCCGCCCCAGAGCGGAGGCGCCTTTCGATCGATGCGTCCGAGCGCGACGAGCGCGCCGAGCCAGAAGACGCCGCCCATGATCGCGGCCATCTCGAGGAGCGTTCGCTCCGGAGGCGCGAGGGAGGCGATGCGCGCCGCGATCGCGTCGTCGACGGAGAGCGGCAGCTGCGCGTCGTCGAGCTTGTCGAGGTCGACCGTCCAGAGCCCGGTGGGCTGCGGCACGAGCGTTCCGCTCTCCACGTAGGTGCGGAGCATCTGCTCGAGCAGGTACGGATTGCCTCCCGCCATGTCGACGGCGACCTCGACGAGCTCCTCTGGCGGATCGCCCGTCGGCGAGAGCAGGTGGAGCATGAGCTGCTCGGCGTCGCTCGGCGTGAGCGGCGCGAGCTCGATCCGCTTGTGTCGTGCGGCCGAGGGGCCGTCGAGCCAGTCCGGCCGACGCGTGACGAGCTCCGGACGGCCGGTGCAGATCAGCACGACCGGCGCGTCGCGCATCGAGTCGATCAAGGACTTCACGATCTCGAGCGAGTCCTCGGAGGCCCAGTGGAGATCCTCGAACGCGATCACGAGCGGTGCGATGTGCGCGTCGACCTCGAAGAAGCGCCGGAGCACCGCGCGGCTGATGCGGGCGAACTGCTCGGGGTCGTCCTCGAAGGCCTTGATGAACGGCGACTCGGGATAGGTGAGATCGAGGAAGGCGCCGAGGAAGTGGAGGAACTCGGTGACGCGTCGATCGCCGAGCGCTTCGGTGACGGCGGCGCGCACGAGCTCGCGCATGGGCTCGAGCTCGGTGCCTTCGGGGATCGCGAAGCGCTGCCGGAGGATCTTCGGGATGACCTCGAAGGCGGGGCCCTGCGCGTGGGCGGCGCCGCGGAAGGTGCGCACGCGTCGCTCGCGTCCCTTGATGCGCGCGAAGATCTCGTCGACGAGGCGGGTCTTTCCGACGCCCACGCCACCGACGATGGTCACGATCTGCGGCTGACCGCTCGCGAGGGCTCGCGCGAGGGCGTCGTCGAGCTCCGAGAGCTCGCTCGATCGGCCGACGAGGGGAGATCGAACGTGAAGGGCCGCGGCCTGTGAGGTGCTCATCTCGGCGCGCAGCGTACCGCCGAGCCCAGGCGATTTGCTACTCGCTCACCTCGCTCGCTGGTCGACCGCCGAGCGGACGCCGAGCGGACGCCGAGCGGCAGCCGCGTAGCTCGCGTTGCCAGAGGGACTCGATCACAGCGTCGACGCGACGGCCGCATCGAGGAGGCCCGCCATGCTCCCTCCGAGGATCACCACGCGTTCTGTCTTCATGACGGAGCACGGTGCCCCGCACCGCGCCGCCGCGGAAGGTCAGTCGCTGCTCACCCACTGCTCACGCATCGCCCGAGGACGCGTGATTCGCTGCGCGCTAGTAGATGTCGCCGCGCTTGTCGACGGTGACGACGAGCACGACGAGATTGCCGTCGTCGACCCTATAGACGACGCGCACGTTGCCGACACGGACTCGGTAGTGGTCCTTCATCTGCCCCTTCAGCTTGGTGCAGCCGTCTGGCCGCGGATCGTCCGCAAGCTCGCGTAGCGCGGTGCGCACGCGTGTCTGCATCGTCCGGTCGAGGCGCGCGATCTCCTTCTCGGCGCCGCGTGCGACCTGGAGGTCGTACTTCACTCGGCCGCGTCGAGCTTCGCGTCGAGCTTCGCCTCGAGTTCGGCCAGCGAGATGGGCGCCTCGTCGTTCTCTGGATCGAGCGCCGCGGTGAGCACGAGCCCGAGGTCGATGTTCTCCTCGACGACCTCGAGCAGGCGCCCCAGCACGTCGCAGACGCGAGCGGTGGCAGCGTCGATGTCCTTCGCCAGCGTGCGCACGGTGCCGCTGCTGTGCGGGCGCTCGCTGGCGAGCCACGACGCCGAGCTCGACGTCTTGCTCATGATCGCGACGGCGTCCTCCAGCACCGCACGCAGGTCCTTCTGGCTCTCGAGTGCGGTAGCGGCGAGCTCGAGGCGTGCCACCCGATCCTCAGTGCTGAGGCTCTTGGCCCCCGAGACGAGCGAGGCGACGTCGGACGCGTTCATTGCCTCGCCCTGCCGCACCGCTTCGACCATCTCGTGGGTCCACGAGGTCAGGCGGGCGAGGAGGGTCTCGAACGCGCGTACGATCTCGCGGTTCTCGCGGGCAGAGCGCGCCTCGACCATCGCGCGGTACACGCCCGAGACTTGGGTCGCAGCGACGGTGGCGGTCTGCACGCTTCAGAGGGTACCTCAGCCACCGATGAGCGCACCTGCCCGCATCCGCGGGCCCCAGCGGCCTCGGGCCATCTCGCCGTCCGAGTACCTCGCCCGCTCAGCGTTCGCTGACGGTAGCGGCGCGCGCGCGACTCGTGGATCATCGGCGGATGCAGCGGCTCTCCCGGTGGAACCGACGACGGTGAGGAGCCCGAACGAGCTGAGCATCGAGCTCGACGGCGACTGGCTCGGCGGCAAGGCCGACGGCGACGACGCGACGCTCCGTCTCTTCGTCGGCTACTCGGGGAGCTTCGAGAACTGTCAGATCGCCGTCTACCGCGAGGGCGCGTCGCTCGTCGAAGGCGTGTGGGCCGGCGGGCAGAGCAGCGACCTCGGGACCGAGGAGTGGGACGCGATCGGGGAGGAAGATCCGTTCGCCGGAGCGTTCGCCACGTACGGGACGAACCCGGGGAGCCACGCGGAGTACCGGCAGCGCGTGGTCGTCCTGGAGGAAGCGCCCGGTCTCTACAACGTGCGCTGGTACTCGGGGACGCAGGTCTATCAGGGCACGGGCTTGCTCGTCGGGAACCGCTTCGCGGTGGCCGCGGTGCTCACCTTCGACGAGCGCCGCGCGCACGCGATGTGGAACCGGCGGGGCTATGCGCTCGCCCAGTACGACCTGGCGACGGGTACGGGCGTCGCGGTGTTCCGCGACAGCCCGGATGGCCAGCCGGTGATCGGCTCGGACCAGTGCCAGCGTGCGCGCGGGTGATCTCGCGGAGCGCGTCAGCCGCTCTTCTTGCGCAGCTCTTCCCATAGGTTGAGGCCGTTCAGGAGGATCTCCTTGAAGGCGGCGTGGACCTTGGGCGATCCCAGGAGCTGCTGGCTCATCAGGTCGTGCGCTTCGCTCGCGTCGATCGCGGCGTTGGTGAGCGCCGCGTCGATATCCGGGGAGTCGGCGAATTGCTCCTTGGTGTTGTTCGCGGCCTGGGTCGCCAGCGTCGGGGACTCGAGGAGCTTGCCGAGGATCACGTTGTTCACGTAGACGAGCTTGTCGTTGTCGGTCAGCTCGCCGTCGAAGAGCAGGTTCACCTTCTCGATGAGCTCCGCGAGCAGCGCCTTCTGCTTCTCTTGGACGCTGCCTGCGCCGGCCTCGGTGAGGGGGTCGAGCGTCGGGGACGCGCCGTCACGGAGCAGCATCACCTCTCTGCCCTTGTCGTGGATGGTGTAGTGGGTGAGCCGCACCTTCGAGAGATCGATGGTGTCGCGCTCGCGGCCGAACTCCAGCAAGGGGAGGACTCGCCGGTAGAAGATCGCGCGCTTCTCCAGCGCGGTGTTCGCGTAGTCGAAGATCTGGGAGAGGAACGTGTAGAGCCGCACGTACGCGCCCATGTCGCCCTTGAAGAGCACCAGCGACTCGGCCTGCTCCTTGGCTGCCTTCAGCGCCTCTCCATCGCCGCGCTCGGTCGCCGACCTGATGGCCTGCTGGGCGGCGCGGTGTTGCCTCACCACCCGATCGACCACGGGCTCGACCGCCTTCACCAAGTCGGACTGGATCGACTTCGGGTTCATCTCGACCGCCACGACCCGGTCCACGTCGTGCTCGTCGTAGTGACCTGCGGAATCGAGCTTCGCGCGCAGGTTGAGCACGAGGTTCGGGTCGGTGGTCGTCGTGAGCGACGCGGTCGCGTAGTAGGTCTTGAACGCTTCGAGCACCTCGTCGGCCTGGTTCATGAAGTCCACGACATAGGTCGTGTCCTTGCCGGGATACGCGCGGTTCAAGCGCGAGAGCGTCTGCACCGCCTGGATCCCCGCGAGGCGCTTGTCGACATACATGCCGCAGAGCAGCGGCTGATCGAACCCGGTCTGGAACTTGTTCGCGACCAGCAGCAGCTGGTAGTCCGCGCCCGCGAAGGCCTTGCGGATGTCGGTGCCCTTGAGCTTCGGGTTGAGCGACGCGCTCTGCTCCGTGAACGGCTCCGGGCCCAGCTCGTGATCGATCACCTCACCCGAGAACGCTACGAGGGTGCCGATCTTGTAGCCCTGACGCTGGATGTACTTCCAAGTCGCGAGCTACCAGGCCACCGCCTCGCGACGGCTGCTCACCACCACCATCGCCTTGGCCTTGCCGTCCAGGAGCGGCGCGACCTTGCCCTGGAAGTGCTCGACCACTACCTCGACCTTCTGCGAGATGTTGTAGGGATGCAGGCGCACCCAGCCCATCAGCTTCTTCAGCGCGCTCGCCCGCTCCACCTCACTGTCGATCTCCGTGCCCTCATGGGCCAGCTTGAAGGCCAGCGAGTACGGCATGTAGTTCTGGAGCACATCGAGGATGAAGCCCTCCTCGATGGCCTGCCGCATCGAATAGACGTGGAAAGGCACGGGGACATTGTCGGGCGCGGGCTTGCGCGATGGATCGGGCCGGGTGCCGAAGAGCTCGAGGGTCTTGTTCTTCGGGGTCGCGGTGAACGCCACGAAGGTGATGCCCACATCCTGTGCCCGGGATGCCATCTGCGACGCGAGCACGTCTTCGGCGCTCACCTCGCCGCCGTCGTTCAGCTCCTCGATCTCTTCGGCGGTGAGCACGGCCTTGAGTCGGCTCGCGGCCTCGCCCGCTTGCGAGCTGTGCGCCTCGTCGGCGATCACCGCGAATCGCTTGCCGTCCGTCGCCGCGAGCTCGCGCACCTCGGCCAGCGCGAACGGGAAGGTCTGGATGGTGCAGACCACCACCTTCTTGCCGGCCGCGAGCGCCTGGGCCAGCTCGCCGCTCTTGCTGTTGGCCTCGCCCTTGATGGTGGCGACCACGCCCGTGGTGCGCTCGAAGCTGAAGATCGCGTCCTGGAGCTGCGCGTCGATCACGTTCCGATCGGAGACGACCAGCACCGTGTCGAAGAGCTTGCGTTCCCCGGCGTCGTGGAGGTCCGCCAGGAAGTGCGCGGTCCACGCGATCGAGTTGGTCTTGCCCGACCCGGCCGAGTGCTGGACCAAGTAGCGGTTGCCCGGCCCGTCGGCGAGCACCGCGGCTTGCAGCTTCCGGGTGACGTCGAGCTGGTGGTAGCGAGGGAAGAGGACGGCCGAGAGCTTGCCCTTGTCGCCCTTCTTCGGCGTCAGGTAGCGGCCGAGGATCTCCAGCCAGCTCTCCCGCTCCCACACCTGTTCCCAGAGGTACGCGGTGCGGTGTCCTCGCCCGGGATCGACGGGATTCCCGGAGGCGCCATCATCGCCCTTGTTGAACGGGAGAAACGCCGTGTCCGCGCCCGCGAGCTGCGTGGTCATGTGGACCTCGCTGTTGCTCACCGCGAAGTGGACCAGCGCCCCGCTCGGGAACGCGAGGAGCGGCTCGGTGGTGTGGCCCTTGGTGCGCGGCAGGCGATCGAAGCGGTACTGATCGATCGCGTCCTTCACGCTCTGGGTGAAGTCGGTCTTGAGCTCGACGGTGGCGACGGGGATGCCGTTGAGGAAGAGCACGACGTCGATGCAGTTCTCGTGGTGCAGGGAGTAGCGCACCTGCCGCACCACCCGCAGGCGGTTGGCGTCGTAGCGCGCGCGGATGTCGGGATTGAGCCCGAGCGCCGGCCTGAACTGCGCGAGCTTGATGGGATCGCGAAGCCCGACGATCTCGATGCCGACCCGCAGCACATCGAGGGTGCCCCGTTGATCGAGCTGGGTGCGCATGCGATCGAGCAACGTCTTGGTCGCGCCCGAGCCGTGGTTCTTGACGAGCGTGTCCCACGCCTTGGGCTGGGCCTCTCGTACCCAGGTCAGCACATCCGGCACGAAGAGCGCGAGCGCCCGGTCGTACCCGGCCGGCTCCGGCGAGTAGTGCCAGCCATGCGTCTCGAGGTAGCCGCACACCTCCTCCTCGAACCGAATCTCTTTGTGCAGGCTCATCCCGCTCCTCCGGGCCCCACCTGCGGCCGATCGTGCGCTGGGCGCGAGCTTACCTGGCCGCCCTCGGCGGATGGTCACCTTCTGCCCGCTCTCCGCGAGCGTCGGCGTGTCGCTGGACGAGGCAGGGCCTGGCGTGGAACGATCGCCGCTCGATGGTCGCGCCTGTGCAGCCCAAGGCTCCCAAAGAGCAGCCCCGCGAGCAGCTCCAGCTGCTGCTCGACGCGCCCGCGACGCCGGATCGGGTGGTCGCGGTGGCCAACATGTTCGCCGACGCCGCACGCGCAGCGGGAGCCGACGCGAGCACGGTGACGATGGAGGTCCACAACTGGGCGACGGATGCGACGCTGCGAGGCTGGGGTGAGGAAGGCGCTCGCCAGGTCAACGACATCATCTGGGTCCTTCGTGAGCCCACCCTCGCCATCGCTCAGGCGCCCCAGCTGCGGGGGGTCGCCCAGGCGTTCGCCAAGCACGGCAAGGCGCTCGCGAAGTCGGGTGGACGGTTCCGACACAAAGGAGCTCGCGGGCGCAAGGGCGACCTCGGCGTGCTCGACGATCGGTTCGTCGACGTGATGGAGCGGGTCGGCAAGGACGACACCGTGCCCGTCCAGCGCGTAGGCACCACTGAGCTGCACACGCCCGTTTTGCGGGTAGGTCGTGTTCAAGTCGATCAGCCGCTGAAGGTGCGGATCATCGCGGGCGGCAAGGCTTGCGAGGTCTCGTTCGACGGCCCGGAAGCCGCCCGGCGGGTTCTGGCGGATGCGGCCATCGAAGAGCATTGGTGCCGCGTTCAGATCTCGGCGCGCTGGGTCCTCGAGGACGGCGCGCATCGGCTCGACCCCACGAGCATCGTCGTCCGCGACGCCACCCGCTGGACGCCGCTGTCCGGCGCCGCATCGCTCACCCAGATCGGCACGCTGTCCGCAGCGACCTCGGCGCTCCTTCTCGATCAGCTCATCGACGAGGAATGATGATCGCCGTCTTCGACACCAACGTGATCATCCATGCCGTGGCCCAAGCCCGCACCACGGAAGAGGCGACCAAGAAGCGGGTGGCGCGCGAGCTGGTGATGAAGATGGAGGTCGTCCACATCGCGGCAGTGAGCGCGTTCGAGCTGGAGTGGGCGCAGAAGGAGGGCGAGAACTTCGACGAGGTGGTCCGCTCGTGGGACGTCCTCGCGCTCGACACGGTAGCCAAGGACCACGCGGTCGCGATCGCGCGCAAGGCGATGAACCTCGGGCAGATGTGCCCGACCTGCTGGAACTTCCTTCCCCACACCACGGCGTGCGCTGTCTGCGCGTCTCACGGCTCGCGACAGCGCCGGATGAACGACGTGCTCATCGCCGGCACCTTGCTCGCCCACGACGCGAGCATCTTCTACACCTTCAACGTCGCGGACTTTCAGCGGCACCTGAGCGGGACCCCCGTACAAGTGCTCCGCCCACCCGACGGCACCCCGCTCTTCGCGCGGACGGACACCGCGGATCAGGAAGACGAGAGCGGCCGTAAGAGCTGACGGTCAGGCGATCGCTGGCTGGCCCGCTGACCGACGGGGGCCTCGTTCATTTCGCCAACGCGGCCAGCGCGTCGCCCCAGCGGTGGGCAAGGCGCGCGATCCGGGTAGCGGCGTTGCCACCGACTTCGGCGCCGAGCTCATCGAGGCGCACGAGGCGGCCACGGGTCCCAAGGCCTGCGACCACCACGGCGCGCACCGGCCCCGCTCGGAGCGCCAATGCTCGCTCCGCGATCGAAGCCCACGCCGCGTAGGTCTGTCGAACCTCGCCGTTGATCGTCACGGTCTCTTGGTCACCATCGAGCCCAACGGCCGCGACCGTACCCACCACGATGCGGACCTTCTCGTGCTGGCTCATTCGTCGTCTCCTTCGGAGCGCTTGAGCTTGTCGAGCGTGGCGCCGTTCCCGTCGCGCCACTCGATCCAGCCGTTCGAGGTGCGGCCCAGGACCGCGAGGGCGGCCATGCTGGGCGAGGCGAAGAGGTGGTCCTTCTGGAACACGACCGTGTCGCCAACGGGCTTCATCACGCCCGTGTCCACGAGGTGCTTGCGGAACTCGATGTTCGATGGCTTGAACGAGGGGACGTTCGCCCGGACGCCGACGGAGCCTTTGAGGACGACGAAGCCTTCGGGTGTGTAGAGGCCGAGGCCCTTGCTCTTCTTGATGTTGAGGTGGAGGACCTCGGCCTTCGCTGCGCCCGCGGGCTGCGCCGAGAGGGCGTCGAAGAGCGGATGCCCGAGGGTGGCGAGGAGCGTGCTCGCGGTCTCGAAGATCTCGAGGCAGTCGGCTTCGAGCGGGGCCGGCGTGTGAGGCCGGGTGCCTTCGTTTCCGTTCTCCGCGCGGTACCGGCCCGCCTTGCCGACGGCCTGGAGGCAGTACCACTCCAAGAAGAGCGCGTGGGTCTGGGTGAGGCTGTTGGTGCGGGAGATGACGACCAGCGCGCGCTGCCAGAAGTCCTTCTTCTTGTTGTGGCTGGCGAGCCGCGCCCGGAGGTCGCCCGTCTGGCCGACGTAGACGGTGGGTGAGTCTTGTGTCTCGCTCTCGTCGGTGCCGCTCACCAAGAAGTAGAGAGCGACCTGGTTGCTCTCGGGCATCTTGAGGAAGTCGGAGAGCAGGCTCCGCGGGACCTCGATGAGCTGCACGATGCGCGTGGTGATCTCGGCGATGCGCACGCCACGCGGATCGCCAGACGGCAGGAAGATCTGGATGGTCTTGGCCGCGGGCATCATGCGGCCTTGCCCCCAGCCGCGCGCACGTCGATCTGGCCCGTGACGGCGGCGGAGATGAGCGCAGCGCGGCGCTCTTGCAGCAGCACAACCGCGCGCTCCGCCTCTTCGATGAGCCGTGTATGGGCCCGCGAGCGCTCGTCGAGTTCAGAGACAATCGCTAGCTGTTCATCGATCGGCGGCTGCGGGAACCGATACCGCCTCAGTTCCTCGCCGGTCAGGTGGGGAATCTCGTTTGGCTGCTGGTCAGCCAGGAAGATCCCCGTCACTGCGGCGTGCACCATCGTGTAGTAGAGGAAACGCACCGCCTCCGAGGGGCCGCGCGGTCGCAGACGATGGAGTGCCTTCTGGAACGCCACCGTGTGGTCGGGGCCCGCCCAGATTGCGCAACGACCGAGGTCTCGACCTTCCACCGCGAGAAGGTCGCCCGCGCGGACGGTGAAGCGCTCCACCTCGTCCGAACGAATGTCGATCACTGGAAGGTCCTCGACGTTGCAATAGTCCCACCGCACGTCGATGTTCCGGAGATAGGGCATCGGGTGCTGGCCAGTCATCTTTCCTTGGTCGAGCATCTTGCCGAGAGCCTGATCGTACCGGAGGTAGAGCGGCGGCAGTTCCCAATGGGCGGGGATCTGGCCGAGCCACTCGATGCCGGAGTCCTTCATCGGGGCGTCGGGGTTCAGGCCTTTGGTGACGGCGTGGGAGATGACGGCCTGGCGCTTCTCCTGGAGGAGCTCGATCAGGCGCTGCTGCTCGGCCACCAGCGCATCGATCTTGGCAGTCTCCCGCTCAAGGAATTCGGCGATCTGCGCCTGCTCGACAACCGGGGGCAGCGCGATCGCGAGGCGCCTGAGTTCATCCGGATAGATGTGCTTCACGGTCGTGCCCCGGCCCATGCTCGCCTTCTGCATCGCTGACGGCGGCGAGTCGCAAGCGTACCCGAGGAACGGCGGGTGAACGTCGAGACGAGGGCGGAGCAGGATGATATCTCCACCGCAGCATGCGCCCGGAGCCATCATGCTCACCGCGGACTTGCCGATCTCCTCCATTTTCTCGCCCGAGGCAGCGAACAACACGTCGCCAAGTTGGATCGGCGTGTAACTTCCGGACCGCTCGACGCTCACAAACGTTCTTGCTGCGCGGATGACGAACGCGTGGGTGGTGTATAGGTCCCCGTACCGAACGCATGGGACCCCAACATCGACGATGTCCTCCTTCGTACCGCCTCCTCCCTTGAGCAACCGTCCGACCTGGCGGAGATCCTTCACCTCCCAGTGCTTGGGCACCTGGCCCAGCCACTCCACGCCGCTGTCCTTGTACTCTGGGTACCTCGGGAAGCTCACTGCGACAGCGCTCCGATCATCTTCACGATCCGATCGGTGACGCCCTTCAGCTCCGCGTCGATCTCGCTCAGAGGACGCGGCGGCTTGAACACGTAGAAGTGCCGGTTGAACGGGATCTCGTAGCCGACCTTCGTCTTCTCCTCGTCGATCCACGCGTCCGGCGCATGCGGCAAGACCTCGCGCTCGAAGTACGCCTGCACGTCCTCGCTCAACGGCACGTTCTCGGTGTCGCGGAGCTTGCTGTCCGCCATGGGCTTCCCCTTCCCCTTGCCCTTCGTGCCCAGCACCACCTTGCCCTTCGCGTCGCGCTCCGGCCGCTCCACCGTGATCGTGCGGTAGCCGAAGTCCTCGTTCTTGAAGATTCGGCTGATCGGCGCCCCGTCCTTGGTCAGCGCGCGGAAGCTGTCGAACACCCGGCTGAGCTCCGCGATGTGGTCCTCGCTCAGCTCCTTCCGCTTGCTCCCCAGGCTCTTGCGCATCTTCTGGAAGAAGCTCGAGCCATCGACGAGCTGGATCTTCCCCTTCCGGCGCTTGGGCTTTCGGTTGGTCACCACCCAGACGTACGTCGATATCCCGGTGTTGTAGAACATGTCCGTCGGCAGACCGATGATCGCCTCGAGCAGATCGTGCTCGATCACGTAGCGGCGAATCTCGCTCTCGCCCGAGCCCGCGCCACCCGTGAAGAGGGGCGAGCCGTTGAGCACGATGGCGAACTTGCTCCCGCCCTCGCTCAGCGGGCGCATCTTGCTGAGCAGGTGCATCAAGAAGAGCAGCGAGCCGTCGCTCACCCGCGGCAGCCCCGGGCCGAAGCGCCCATGGAAGCCCTCCTCTTCGGCCTCCTTCCGGACCTCGCGCTCGATCTTCTTCCACTCCACGCCAAACGGCGGGTTGGAGAGCATGTAGTCGAAGCGCTTGTCCGGGTGCCCCGGCTCCGAGAGCGTGTTGCCGAAGATGATGTTCTCGACGTCCTGCCCCTTGATGAGCATGTCGGCCTTGCAGATGGCGTAGGACTCGGGGTTCAGCTCCTGGCCGTAGAGCTTCACGCTCGCCTCGGGCGTGTGCGCGAGCAGGTAGTCGTTGGCGACGCTCAGCATCCCGCCGGTCCCCGCCGTGGGATCGTAGATGGTCCGCACGATGGCGCCGGTCAGCTTGTCTTCGCCGAAGAGCAGATTGACCATCAGGCGGATGACCTCCCGGGGGGTGAAGTGCTCACCGGCGGTCTCGTTGCTGAGCTCGGCGAAGCGCCGGATCAGCTCCTCGAAGACCAGGCCCATCTGCTCGTTGCTGACCTTGTCCGGGCCGAGGTCCACGTTGGCGAAGCGCTCGGTGACCATGAAGAGCAGCTTGCTCTTCTCGAGCCGGCTGATCTGGGTGTGGAAGTCGAAGCGCTCGAAGACGTCCCGCACCGAGTCGGAGAACCCATCGACGTACGCGCGGAGGTTCTCCGCCACGTCGTCGGGCGAGCCGAGGAGCCTCTTGAGATCCATCGGGGACGCGTTGAAGAACTTCTGCCCGCTCTTGCGGAGCAGGTACGCCTCGGCGCCTGCGCCAGCCCGCTTCTTGGCCTCCGTGAGCACGGCCGCCTTGGTGGGCGCGAGCACGCAGTCGAGCCGCCGCAGGACGGTGAAGGGCAAGATGACCTTGCCGTACTCGGACTGCTTGTAGTCGCCGCGAAGCAGGTCGGCGACCGACCACAGGAAGGCAGAGAGATTCGAGTCGTTCATCGTTCCTGGGCAGCACGCGGGCGCGAGGCCCGCGGAGTTGGGTGGGCCAAGCCAGCCGCCGAGGAGGAGACCGACGCCCAGTCGGACGAGGACGGTACGCGATGGGCGGGCGCTTCGGCGGCGGAACTGCGCGCGGGCGGATCTTCGCGCGCTGCTGCAATCGGCGGGGCGAGCGAGCGACGTCGCGGCCTCGCGCCTCCGCAGCGCCCTCCGGCCGCTCGACGTGACCCAGGCCTCTCGCCCGCGCGACCGATCTTCGCGCTTGATGTCCCGCGCGAACCGATCGCATCCTTGCTTCGCGCCCGAACGACCGGTCGCGAACAAGGGGGAAGTAGCGATGGCGGAGCTCGACTACGATCGATTGAACCGAGTCCTCACGCGCTCTGGAGAGCTCGGCGCGGCGCCGGACGGCAACCCGAGCGTCACGCTCGCGTATACCGATCTCCTCGGCGCTCCCGCCGCGGCCTACCAAGCCGCGCACGCCGGGCTCGTCAACTCCGAGAGCAGCGCGCACAAAGAGAGCGGCGAAGCCAAGAGGGCAGTCGCCGACTTCGATCTCGCCTACTCCCTCGCACGCATGGTCGTCCGCGCATACCTCCCGAGCGAGGTCCTCCCGGACACGCTCAAAGCACTCACGACAGACACCGATCGCAAGAACGCGATCGTGAAGGTCCGGAACGTCATGGGGTGAACCTAGGACAGGCACGCGCGCGCTGTCCAGCCCGA
>JBBSAT010000079.1:0-26323 GCA_038252025.1 Polyangiales bacterium
CCTTCGGAGGGATCCAGGCCCCCGCGAGAGCTCAGGCTCCCGGGAGCGTCCACGTCATCCATCTCGTCGCCCATCAGGTTTCCATCCGCGGTTCGAGGCAGCGACGGCGGGGCATCCGATCGACTGACGCGGCGCTCACGGCTCCCCCATCTTCGTTCGCCGAGCGGCCCGCGGTCGGCCCGCATCGGCTCGCCGGGATGCAGCCCGCTCACCCAGCACCTCGAGCACGGCCGCGGCCTCCTCGCTCGCGCTCTCGCGCATCTGCGCCAGGACCAGCCGGAGGACGGGCCGACCGCGCTCGACCCACTTGTAGATGCGGTCATCGCCGAAGTCGGGCCCGAGCGCGAGCGCCGCGCGGATGCCCTCGAGATCCTGCCCGAGCGCACGATGCAGGATGGCCCGTGCCTGGAGACGTCGCAGCTGTCGGTCGAGCGCGTTCGGGTACGTCACGTCGACGTGCTCGCCGATCGCGACCTCGACGGACTCGACCAGCAGCTCCAGCGCCTGAGGGTCGACCGCCCGCGCGTCGTCGCGCTCGATCAGATCGACCGGCGCAGGGGCCTCCTCCGTCGCGAAGCGCGCGAGCCCGAGACGCGCCGGGCTCCGCGACTCGTGCCGGATGAGGTCGATGAACTTCCGCTTCCGGATCGTGTTGACCCAGCGCACCGCGGCGCCCGCGTGCTCGGCCTCGAGCATGGAGACGCGGCGCGCGATCGCGATGAGCGTCTCCTGGTGGACGTCGTCGGCCTCGCGTCCGCGCGGATGGTTCTCGCGCAGCCAGCGCTCGACGACCCGCCACTCGGAGCGCTCGCGGTTCGCCACGTCCTGAGGCAGCTCGCGCAGGCGCGAGAGGGCGGCGAAGAGCTCCTCGTGGCTCGGACCCGACACGCGATCGCCCTCCTCCACACCGGAACGAAGTTCCAGCCCCGCTACTAGCCGCGCGATGTTTTCTTGGCAAGCGCGGTGGTCCTTGAGAGACGCGTTGCTTGGTCTCGGCGCTGTAGCGCCCGAGTGATAGCGTTTCGCGCATGCGCTCTCCGCTCGCCGATCGCTTCGTGCTCGACCCTTCGCTCGTGTTCCTCAACCACGGCAGCTTCGGTGCCTGTCCCCGGCGCGTGCTCGACATGCAGACGGAGATCCGCGAGCGGATGGAGGCCGACCCTCTCGCCTTCTTCGACCGAGATCTGCCGGAGCTCCTCGACGCTGCGCGAAGAGACGTCGCCACGCTCGTGATGGCCGATGCCGAAGGCCTCGCGTTCGTTCGAAACGCGACGAGCGGCGTCAACGCGGTGCTGCAGTCGTTCCCGCTCGCGCCCGGCGACGCGGTGCTGACCACCGACCACACCTATCCCGCTTGTCACAACGCGCTCGCGCACTGGGCAGGTCGCGCGGGGGCGGAGCTCATCGTCGCGAAGGTGCCCTATCCGCTCGCGCATCCGGACCAGGTCCTCGAGGCGATCACGGCCGCCGCGACGCCGAGGGTGAAGCTCGCGTTGATCGACCACATCACGAGCCCGACCGGGCTGGTCTTTCCGATCGAGGCGATCGTGAGCGCGCTCGAGGGACGCGGCATCGCCGTGCTCGTCGACGGCGCGCACGCGCCGGGCATGGTGCCGCTCGCGATCGATGCGATGGCGCCCTCCTTCTACACGGCGAACTTCCACAAGTGGCTCTGCGCGCCGAAAGGCGCCGCGATGCTCTGGGTGCGACGCGATCGGCGAGAGGACCTACATCCCACGACGATCAGCCACGGCTACACCACGGCGAAGGGCTCGCGCTTCCTCGCCGAGTTCGACTGGACGGGCACCGACGACCCGAGCGCCCCGCTCTCGGTCCCCGAGGCCGCGCGCGTGATGGCGGAGATGAGCGGCTCGCTCGAAGCGCTCATGGCGGCGAACCGGTCGCTCGCGCTCTCGGCCCGGCGAGTGCTCGCCGACGGGCTCGAGATCCCGCTCCCTGCGCCCGACTCGATGATCGGCAGCCTGGCATCGCTCCCGATCCCCTCGCGGACCGACGCGAGCGTCGGGCGTGATCCTCTCTACCTCGCGCTCTTCGAAGCGCGCTTCCGCGTCCCGATCTTTCCGTGGCCGGGCTCCCGCGACCGCGTTCTTCGCGTCTCGGCGCAGCGCTACAACGACCTCTCCGAGGTCGAGGCCCTCCTGGCCGCGGTGCAGCGTTTTCTCGCCTAGGATCGGCGCTCGTCGTCCTGCCTCCAGCGCCACGCGTGGTAGCCTCCACTGA
This sequence comes from Polyangiales bacterium, assembly GCA_038252025.1. GTDB lineage: Bacteria > Myxococcota_A > Polyangia > Polyangiales > Sandaracinaceae > JBBSAT01. The sequence continues at coordinate 2,242 of JBBSAT010000079.1, forward strand.
TGGCGTACGTGCGCGCGCTTGCTGTGCTTTTTCTTCTCTCGACAACCTCCTTCGGCTGCAGCCTCTCGCGAACGGTGACCGGCGGATCGCCCGGCGACGATGCGACGGTGCGAGACGGCGGCGTGCAAGACGGCGGCGTGCAAGACGGCGGTGATGCGAGTCTGCCTGACGCGAACGACGCGTACGTCGACCTCGACACCGGCATCATCGACGGCGACCTGGCCGACACGGGGATCGACGCGTCCATCGACGATGGCGGAACCGACGCGTTCACGCCCGACGCCTATGTCGAGGACGCGTTCACACCGGACGCCTACGTCGCGCCCGACGCCTTCGTGCCGGAGTGCAGCCCCGGCGAGACGCGCTGCTTGAGCGGGACGGTCTTTCAGAGCTGCACCGCCGGCCTGCTCTGGGGTGGCGATGTGAGCTGCTCGATCGCGTGTGTGGACAGCCCCGCGCCCTCGCACTGCAGCGTGTTCCGCCCGTCGAACGTGGCGCCGGTCGGAGCCGGAGCCACGGTCGCACTCACCGTCGCCGGAAGAACGGTGATCGACACCACCGCGTGCACGGGCGTCGCCGGCCTCGCGATCGAGACGCAGATGGGCGGCGGCGAAGCGTGCGTCCTGCGCGTCGCGAGCCTGAGCGTACCGTCGGGCGCCGTTCTCTACGGCGGCGGTCAGCGTCCGCTCATCATCGTGTCGGACGGCGACGTGACCATCGACGGCGGCGTGGACGTCTCCTCGTTCCAGAGCAATCCGGTGTCCGCGACGTTCCTCCGCGGCGCCGGCAGCAACACGGGAGGCGCGCGCGGCACGAACGGCGGCGGGCCGTCCGGACTCTTCTCGTACGCTGACGGCGGTGGTGGCGGAGGCGGCTTCTGCGGCGCCGGCGGAAACGGCGGGACGGGAAGCGGCGGAGGCGGAGGCGGAGGCATGGGCGGCGGCGCGGGCGCGGCTTCCACGCTCGAGCCGCTCATCGGCGGCGCGGACGGCGGGAGCGGCGGAAGCAATTCCGGCTCTGGCGGCCCGGGCGGCGGCGCGCTTCAGATCAGCTCGTCGACGCGCATCGTGATCGGCGCCGCGGCGCTCCTCGGTGCCGGTGGCGGAGGCGGCCGGCATGGGGTCGACGACGGTGACAACACGAACGGCGGCGGGGGCGGGGGCAGCGGGGGCGCGCTCTTGCTCGAGGCGCCCGCGGTGACCGTGACGGCTGGAGCTCGCTTCGAGACGGGCGGTGGCGGCGGTGCGAGCGGGGGCTGCGTCACCACGGGCGATGGCCGCGACGGCGCGGATGCGCTGGTGGCGTTTGCGGCCGGCACCCTCCGCGCCCCGGGCGGACTTCACCGCTGCCCCGGTGCGACGAGCGGTGGCCAAGGCGCGGGCGCGACGAGCGCGAGCGGCGACCCCGGGCAGGGGGGCGTGACGAACGCCTCGGGCGGCGGAGGCGGTGGCGGCTGCGTCTTCTTCCGCACGGCAAGCGGAACGACACCGGCAGGGGTGGTCGCGAACCCGACGACCCTCGTGAACGCCGGCGTCGTTCACGCGCTCTGAGGAAGAACGACTGACGCGCTGCGTCGCGCGATCCTCCTCGATCCCACCCGGGCGAGCGGATAAGCTCGCGCGCCATGGTGTCGATGCGTAGGCAGGCGTTCGAAGCAGCGGGATCGTATCTCCGGCGCAAGCCGCAGGAGGTCACGCGGGTCCTGTGGAACCTGCTGGGCCTGCGGGTCGGCGTGCCGCTCGACGCGGTGCGCTGGCTGCTGGAGCGGGCTGCGAAGAGCGGGAAGCTCGAAGATCCGGTGCTCACCGAGGTGCCGCCCGGCATCCGCTTCACCGCATCGCTCGACGCGATGAAGACGCCCATCCGCGCGTCGGCCGTCGTCTACATCGATCGCATGGTCATCACCTCGGAGCAGATCCGGATCGAGCTTCGTCTCGAGGAGATCTGGGTCGAAGTGCAGGGCGACGCGGTCGGCCCGGTCGCCGCGCTGCTCAAGTCGGGCGCGCTCGATCTCAGCAAGCCGGGCAACCTCGCGAAGTACCTTCCGCTCCCGCCGACGGTCATCGAGACGCGCGACAACAAGATCGTGCTCGACCTCATGAAGGACCCGAAGATCGGCAAGAACCGGGTCGTGATGCGCGCGCTCTCGCTCGTCACGCCGATGGTCACCGCGTACGGCCTCGAGACCGACGACGACCACCTCGAGGTGATGTTCCGACCGCTGCCCGAGGGCATCCTCCCGGCGGCGAGCGCGATCCGGCGGCATCTGCTCTCGCCCGGCATCCGCCGCGTTCGAGCGCTCTTGCCTTCCTTCGGCTGATGACGGGCGAAAAGCCAGGCCGGGACGCGACCTCGGTCGATGTCTTCCCGCCGCTCGTGGCGTTCATGCCGCACCGGCCGCCGATGCTCCTCCTCGACGAGATGCTCGTTCACACGGGCGACGCGTGCGTCTGCACCAAGACGTTTCGTCCGGGTGACCCGCTCGTCGAGAACGGCGGCGTCAGCTCGCTCGTGACGATCGAGCTCTTCGCACAAGCCGCCGCGGCGCACTTCGGATACGCAGGGCTCATCGCGGGCGGCGAGAGCGTGTCCGGAGCGTTGCTCGGGACGCGCAAGATCGACCTCGCCCGCGATCGCTACGACGTGGGCCAGCGGATCGTGATCCGTGCGAAGCAGGTCTTCGTGATCCCGCCGGCAGCGCAGTTCGAGTGCACGGCGGAGATCGACGGGGCGACGGTCGCCGAGGGGACGATCAACGTCGCGATGGGCGGGCCGCCCCCAGCAGGAGTGCTCGCTCCCTAGGCTCCGGACGGAAGCGGGCGCAGCCCGCGGACGGGAGGGACCGGAGCGAGCGAGCCGACGCAATTGGAGGAGAGATCGATGGCGAAGACGCTGACCGAGAAACCGCGGGCGCTCGTGACCGGTGCGAGCCGAGGCATCGGCGCTGCTGTCGCGCGCGCGCTCGGCGCCGCAGGCTTTCCCGTCATCGTCCACTACAACGCGAGCGCCGAGGCCGCGGAGAAGGTGCACGCGGAGATCGTCGCGGCGGGCGGACGGGCGGAGCTCGTGCGCTTCGACGTCACCGACTTCGACGCCAGCCAGGCGGCGATCGCGACGCTGCTCGAGGACCCTCGTCCGATCGGTGTGCTGGTGAACAACGCCGGCGTCACCGCGGATGCACCGTTCCCCGGCATGACGCGAGAGCAGTGGCGGTCGGTCATCACGACGAGCCTCGACGGCTTCTTCAACGTGACCCAGCCGCTCTCGATGCCGATGGTGCGCCTCCGGTGGGGCCGCATCATCAACGTCTCGAGCGTCAGCGGCGTGATCGGCAACCGAGGGCAGGTGAACTACTCGGCCGCGAAGGCCGGGCTCATCGGAGCGACCAAGGCGCTCGCGCAGGAGATGGCCAAGCGCAACGTCACCGTGAACGCCATCGCACCGGGCCCGGTGGACACGGACATGTTCCAGGGCGCGCTCGCGCAGGGCACTCCGCTCGAGGAAGTGATCAAGCACATCCCGATGCGACGCATCGCGACGCCCGAAGACGTCGCGGCGCTGGTCGCGTTCCTCGCGAGCGATGCCGCCGGCTACATCACCGGCCAGGTGATCGGAGTGAACGGCGGGATGTGCTGAACGGGTGAGCTCAGCTGCCGCCGCTGGGCGGAAGCGACGGAGCCGCAGCGCTCGTCGGTGCGGTGGGAGCGCTCGGCGGTGGCGTGGCAGGGTCGGGCGGCGCGGCCGTCGGCGGCACGTCGGCTGCCGTGGGAAGCGCAGCGGCGGGAACCTCGCCCGTGAGCGAGCCGAGGAAGGCGACGATGAGCCGCACCTGCTCCGGCGTCAGATCACGCCCGAGCTGGTAGTGCCCCATGATGGGCACCACGTCCGCGAGCGTCCCCTGTGAGCCGTCGTGCAGATAGGGCGCTGTGAGCGCGACGTTCCGTAGCGACGGCACCTTGAAGCGAAACATGTCCGCGTCGTCGTGCGTCACGTTGTAGCGGCCGCGATCGGCATCCGTGAGGGGGCGGCCGACCTGCGCGAACCAGTCGTTCACGAGCCCCATGCGCTGGTAGGTCGTCCCGCCGACGTTCGCGCCGGTGTGACAGCTGGTACACCCGACGCTCGCGAAGAGCGCGTAGCCGCGGCGCTCGTCGTCGGTGAGCGCGCTCGCGTCGCCCTGCACGAAGCGATCGAAGCGACCGGGCGTGATCAGCATGCGCTCGTACTCGGCGATGGCGTGCGTCACCGTCGCCTCGGTGATCGGATCTGCATCGGCGCCGTGGATCGCCGTGAACTCGGCGACGTACGACGGATCTGCGCGAACCGCCGGCAGGAGCAGGTCGAAGGAGTTGCCCATCTCGAGCGGGTTCGTCATCGGGCCGGAGGCTTGCGCCTCGAGGTCCGCAGCGCGGCCATCCCAGAACTGCACGAAGTTGAGCGCAGCGTTGAGCACGGACGGCGAGTTGATCGGACCTTCCTGGCCGTGGATCCCGAGCGACGTGCGGCGCGGCTCGGCGCCGCCGTGATCGAGCTGGTGGCACGAGACGCACGCGATCGACCCGTCGCCGGAGAGGCGCGTGTCGTGGAAGAGCCTGCGGCCGAGCGCCGCCTCACGCTGATCGAAGTGCGCGGGCGGAAGCGCGGCGAGCCCACCGAGCGCGGCGGGAGGCGCAGGCTCGGGGATCGCGGCCGGATCCGGCGCGGGCGGCGGCGTCTCCGCAGTGGAGCCGCACGCGCTGGTCAGGAGCGCGAGGCCGAGGATGGCTCGAAGGTTCGTCATGTCTCAGGCCCGCTCCGCGAAGCGGTCACAGACGCCGGCCGGGTTCACGAGTCTCATGTTCAACGAGCACGGTCCGCACTGGCCCTCGGCGGTCGCCGTGAAGAACGTGCAGATTCCGCAGTTGCGCGACGTGCTGTGCGCGTTGTCGAGATAGTGCGCCGCACTGCGCGCCGCGAGCTGATCGGGGGTCACGCCCGACGTGCAGTCGGCGGCGCCGCCGCACGCCGTGAGCGCGGTCGGCGCGATGGCCACCGCGAGAAAAGTCAGGGCGCCTCGGCGCACGAACGCCCGTCGTCCTCGTTCGAGATCTTCCATGCGTCTCTCCTCGACCAGGACCATGGCGCAGATCGATCGACGCCGCGACACCGATTTCGAGCGGTGCGATGACCGATCGACTCGTTCAGCCGTCGTAGCGAACGAGCAACGACGTGTTCACTCCGCCGAACGCGAAGTTGTTCGTCATGATCATCCGCGGGCGCGCCGCCATCGTCTCCCGCACGTAGCCGAGCGGTGCGCAGCGCGGATCGACCTCGTCGAGGTTCCGGTTCGCCGCGAGGAATCCGCCGTGCATCATGAGGAGCGAGTACACGAGCTCGATCGCGCCACAGGCCCCGAGCGTGTGACCGGTGTAGCTCTTCTGCGTGCTCGCCGCGATGGGCCGACCGAACACCGCGAAGGTCGCCTGGCTCTCGCAGACGTCGCCGATGTCCGTCGCGGTGCCGTGCATGTTCACGTAGTCGACGTCGCTCGGTCGAACCTTGCCGGCCTCGAGCGCGAGATCCATCGCGCCGCGCATTCCCGCTTCGCTCGGCGCCGTGAGGTGCAGCCCGTCACAGTTCGTTCCGTAGGCCACGATCTCGCCGAGGATCTTCGCGCCGCGAGCCTTGGCGTGCTCGAGATCCTCGAGAACGACCGCGCCGGCGCCCTCTCCGAGCACGAGCCCATCGCGCTTGCGATCGAAGGGGCGCGGCGAGCGCCCCGGATCGTCGTTGAAGCGAATGCTCGAGGCCATCAGCAGATCGAAGGTCACCGCCGTCGCGTAGTGCAGCTCTTCGGCACCCCCGGCGATCATCACGTCCTGCTTGCCGAACTGGATCGCCTCGAAGGCCGCTCCGATCGACTGGCTTCCGCTCGTGCACGCCGAGATCATGGGTAGAACGCGACCGCGCACGCCGAGCGCCGCGCCGAGGTTCGCCGCGCACGTGTGCGTCATGAACTTCAGGTAGGAGCTCGAGTCGAGCCCGCGCATCGAGTGGTCGACGAAGAGCGGCCCGCAGAAGTCCTCGAGGGCCTGTGAGCTCCCCGTCGTGGAACCGAACGCGATGCCGGTGCGCCCGTTCTGCAGGATCGCCGGAGTCAGCTCCGCCTGTGCGATCGCCTGCTCGGTCGCGTGGAGCGCGAGCATCCCGACGAGCCCCATCGTTCGGCGCTTTCGCCGCGGAAAGTGCGAGAACAGATCGATCCCGACCAGACCGCCTCCGATGCGCGTCTGCAGGTCCGTGATCTGATCCCACTCGGGCATCCGGCGGATCCCGCCGCGCATCGCGCGGAGCGAGGCCTCGTTCTCTGCGGTACCGACCCCGATCGGGCTCAGCACGCCCATGCCCGTGACGACGACTCGCCTCATGAGCGGCTTGGACGTGGGCGCACTACGACTTCTTCTCCGGCTCCGACGACGACGCGTCGGGCGGCGGGGCAGCCGGCGCGTCGGGAACGCCCGCGTTGGTCTTGTCGATCTCCACGAAGACGAAGTCGATGAGCTCCGAGACGGTGCGGACCTGACGGGCGTCCGCCGGATCGGGACGACGGCCCGTCAGCTCGCGAAGCTGCGTGAAGATGTCGATCGCGTCGATGCTGTCGAGATCGAGCTCTTCGTAGAGCGTCGAGGACGGCGTGATCTTCGTGCGATCGAGCTCGAAGGAGTCAGCGAGGATCTCGCTGAGCTTCTCGAAGACCTCGTCTCGGCTCGGCTTGGGAATCTGCGCCACGGGGTGCCCCACTGAAAAACGTACGCCTGCTCGAAGCAACGCCCGCAAAAGAGGACCGCACGAGAGCGCGCTCTTTCCGGCGAAAGGGCGCGTGCCGTACCAGGAAACCCACCGACGGGCCAGCGGGCCGCGACGCGTCGCAAGCCCCGTTCCATTCGTTTCCGTCGGGATCGTGGGCCGGGCGGACGTGACCGGCGTGAACCGAGAGCCGGCGCCGTGACCCGCCGTTCATGGAGGCCACGCTCACGCCGCGCGGGTGCAGACACCGACCGCGGCGCGTATCTTCGGGCCCGAATGAAGAGCTACGACGTGGTGATCGCGGGTGGCGGGCTCGCCGGCCTCACCTCTGCCCTCTATCTGCGCAAGCAGCTTCCCGAGCTGCGCATCGCGGTGGTCGAGCCCACGCGCCGGCCGCTGCCCGACGGCTGCCACAAGGTCGGCGAGTCCTCGGTGGAGATCGGCGCCGGCTTCTTCGAGAACGCCAAGTGGTGCGGGCTGCGCAGCTACCTCGACGCGCGTCACCTCCGAAAGAACGGTCTGCGCTACTTCACCGGCGACACGCAGGGCCCGCTGGCGGCGCGGCGCGAGATCGGCCCGAGCGAGCAGCCGGTGGTTCCGGCGTTCCAGCTCGATCGAGGCCGGCTCGAGAACGATCTTCGCGAGCTCGTGGTGGCCGCGGGGGTCGAGCTGCTCGAGGGCTACTCGGTCTATTCGCTCGAGCTCGGCACGGGCGATCAGCGTCATGTGGTGCACGTCGCGACCGACGGCGAGAAGGACGTCCTCGACTGCCGCTGGGTGATCGACGCGTCGGGGCGAAGGCGGCTCATCGCGAAGAAGCTCGGGCTCGTGCGGGACAACGATCACCATCACTCCTCGGCGTGGTTCCGTATCGCGGAGCGCTTCGACGTGGACTGCCTCGTGCCCGCTTCGGACGCCGCCTGGCACGCGCGCGACGTCGACAAGAACCGCTGGCTCTCGACCGTGCACCTCATGGGCAAGGGCTACTGGGTCTGGCTCATCCCGCTCGCGAGCGGGCTGCACTCGGTGGGCATCGTCGCTGGCGAAGAACACCACCCGATCGACACGTTCGGCCGCCCCGAGACGGCGCTCGCCTGGATCGCGAAGCACGAGCCCGTGCTCTACGAGAAGCTGAAGGACACGAAGATCGAGGACTTCAAGTTCTTCCGCCGCTACGCGTACACGACCACGCAGGCCTTCTCCGCCGACCGCTGGGCGTGCATCGGAGAGGCGGCGCTCTTCGTCGATCCGCTCTACTCGCCGGGGTCGGACTTCATCGGCCTCTCGATCTGTCTCGCCACCGAGCTCATCCGCGCGGATCTCGCCGGCGAGGCGCTCGAGGCGCGCGTGAAGGAGTACGACGAGTTCTACCTGAGCTTCGGAGAGGTCACGGCGGCGACCTTCCGCCGTCACAGCCACATCAACGGCGCCCCCGCCACGCTCGCGGCAAAGCTCTACTGGGACAACTTCCACTACTGGTCGTTCGTCTGTCAGTACTTCTTCCAGCGCATCTACCGCCTCGCGCCAGCCGAGCACGCGCGCTTTCGGGAGCTGCACCAGAAGTTCGCAGCGCTGAACCTCGAGGCTCAGGCCGTCCTCAAGGCCTGGGCGAGCCTCGAGCCGAGCAACTCACCTGGGCGGGTGTGGGGTGATTTCGTCCCTCTGCCTCAGTTTCCTTCGGCCCTCGCCGACCTCCATCTCGACCTCAGGAACGAGCGCGACGCCGACGCGACCTACGCGGTGATGACGCGGAACCTCGCGGGCGCCCAGGAGGTGGTATCGGAATTGGTCCTGCGCGCCCTCAAGGCGGTTGGACCAGAAAAAGCTTTTGATCTCGCAGAGATGAGCGGGTTTTCATCCTTCGGGATCGTGTTTGATCCGCTCCGCCTGGCCTACGACGAGGCTGAGGACTGCGGCCCTCTTCGCAAGCAGCTCCCGCGCGTGGCGCGCGACATGGAGCGCTGTCTCGGCAAGAGCGAGAACGACGGCGAGGGGCCTTCGATGCGCGAGCTCGTGAAGCTCGCGCTCGGGCCCGCCAGGAGCCACGCCGTCACGGTGAACCTCCGCCCTCGCACGGAGGCCTGACGCGGGGGAAGACCGTTTCTGTCGTTGGCTTGCTCGTTCCGAGAGGCCCACGGTAGGCTTACAGCCCTTTCGGTGGGCTCGCCCCTGGCGCCGCTCGGCAGCAGGATCCAAGCCGTACCATGGTCCGCCTTACCGACATCGTAGATTCGGTGCGGGGCTATCAGCCCCAGGCAGACCTCGATCTGATCCATCGCGCCTACGTCTTTGCGGCGGAGAAGCACGAAGGACAGCTCCGCAAGTCCGGAGACCCCTACATCTCGCATCCCGTCGCGGTGGCCGGGATCATCGCCGAGATGCGGCTCGACGTCGCGAGCGTTTGCGCCGCGCTGCTGCACGACGTCGTCGAAGACTGCGACGTCTCCGACACGGAGATGAAGGAGCGGTTCGGCGAGGAGATCATGTTCCTCGTCGATGGCGTCACGAAGCTCGGCAAGATCAACTTCACGAGCAAGGAAGACCAGCAGGCGGAGAGCTTCCGCAAGATGCTGATCGCGATGGCGCGCGACATCCGCGTGCTCGTCGTGAAGCTGGCAGACCGTCTCGACAACATGCGGACGCTCGTCCACATGAAGCCCGAAGCGCAGCAGCGCATCGCGCAGGAGACGCTCGACATCTACGCGCCCCTCGCGGGCCGGCTCGGCATCAACTGGCTCAAGAGCGAGCTCGAGGATCTCTCCTTCGAGTACCTCTATCCGGAGCAGTGGGGCGATCTCGTCCAGAAGACGAAGCGCGTCCAGAAGGATCGAGAGAAGTACATCGGCGACGTCGTGAAGCGCCTCAGCAAGATGCTGGTGGAGCGCGGCTTCGCGGTCGACGTGACCGGACGGGTCAAGCACCTCTATTCGATCTATCGAAAGATGGTGCACAACAACGTGGACTTCGAGCAGGTCCACGACGTGCTCGCGTTCCGCGTGCTGATGGAGAACGTGGCGGACTGCTATGCGGCGCTCGGTGTGATCCACGCGCAGTGGATGCCGATCCCTGGGCGCTTCAAGGACTACATCGCGCTCCCGAAGCCGAACATGTACCAGTCGCTCCACACGACGGTCATCGGGCCGGGGCAGAGGCGCATCGAGGTCCAGATCCGCACGCGCGACATGCACTCGACCGCCGAGTTCGGCATCGCAGCGCACTGGAAGTACAAGGACAAGTCCGGCGGGCTCGACAGCAAGGACGCACAGCGCTTCGCCTGGCTCCGCCAGCTGATGGAGTTCCAGGAGGTCAGCGATCCGGCGGAGTTCCTCGACAGTGTGAAGGTCGATCTCTTCTCCGAGGAGGTCTTCATCTTCACGCCGAAGGGTGAGCTGAAGGTGTTCCCGCGTGGCGCGACGCCGATCGACTTCGCGTACACAATCCACTCCGAGGTCGGCGAGCACTGCTCGGGCGCGCGTGTGAACGGGGCCATCGTTCCGTTGCGTTACCAGATGCGGAGCGGCGACACGGTCGAGATCCTCACGAGCGCGACCCAGCATCCGACCAAGGACTGGCTCGAGTTCGTCATGACGGCGCGCGCCCGGAGCAAGGTCCGGAACTACGTGCGCGCGGAGGAGCGGCGCCGGTCGACGAAGCTCGGGCGCGATCTGATCGAGCGCGCGTTCCACAAGCGCGACATGAGCTTCGCGCGCTTCCTGAAGAGCGGCGACGTCGAGAAGGCCGCCGTCCACTTCAAGCTGCAGGTCGCCGAGGAGCTCTTCGCGGCGGTCGGCTTCGGCAAGATCGAGGCGAGCGAGGTCTACGAGTTCGCCGTGCAGGACGAGGGCTCCGCCGAGCACCTGAAGCCGAGCCTCTTCGAGAAGACGGTGCGGCGCGTCACCGGCGGCAGCTCGGCCGGCGGCATCCGCATCGACGACGTCGACGATCTCGTGATCCGCTTCGCGCAGTGCTGCAGCCCCTTGCCCGGAGACCCGATCACGGGATGGATCACGCGCGGCCGCGGCGTGACCATCCACAGGCGCGGATGCTCGAAGTCGATGGAGCTCGATCCCGAGCGTCGCATCGACGTCTCCTGGAGCGAGCGCGTGAAGGCCGCGCGCCCCGTCGTGCTGCGTGTGATCACGACCGACAAGCCGGGCATCCTGACGAACGTGAGCGCGGCGTTCACCGAGAGCGGCGTGAACATCCAGGAAGCGAATTGCCGCGTCGGCACCGACGGCACCGCCATCAACCTGTTCCACTTCCAGGTGGACGAGGCCGGCAAGCTGCAGACCCTGATGCGCAAGATCCAGGGCGTAGACGGCGTGTACAGCGTCGAGCGCGGCTGATCGAAGCAGGAGTGCTCGCGAAGCGGACCGTCGCGGGTCTAGCGAGTGGCGAGCGCGCGCTCGATCGTGGGCATGAACGTCGACGTCGGGTAGTGCGCGCGGAAGTCGATGTAGCGACGCTCGGCGTCGGTCGTGCGGGCGAGCGCGTCGAGCGAGAGGATCGTGTAGGCGTCGCGCTCTTCGCCGAGGGCGCCCTGAGGTAAGCGCTCGCGGTGCTGATCGAGGAGCGCGAGCGCGGCAGCCGGATCGTCGACGATCGCCAAGCGCGCTTCCGAGAGGAGCCGCATCTCCGAGCTGAGATCGTCGCCGCGCTCTTCGTCCTCGGCGTCGGTGCCGTGCGAGCGCGCGAGGTGCGTGCCTTCGGGGAGCGTGGGGACGGCGGGGAGATCAGGGACGAAGTCGTCCTCGAGCTCCTCCTCTGGAAGCGAGCCACCGAGGGGCGTGCCCGGCTCGTCGAGACGCAGCGGCTCGGGCGGTGTGGTGGACTCGGCGCCGATCTGTCCGCCGATGGCGAGGGCGGCGAGCACCACGCCCGCGCCCACGCCCACCCCGATCACCCGCTGCGTCCGACTCGTCGCCACGGGCCGAGCAGTGCCAGGAATTGCCCGGCGTCACAAGGCCAGCCGACAATCACTGAAACTGCGACTCTTCGGTCGATCCCTTGAGCGCCGTCGTCGAGCTCTGGCCCGAGGAGATGAGCTCGCTGATCACGTCGAAGTAGCCCGTGCCGACCTCGTGCTGGTGCTTGGTCGCCGTGTAGCCGATGGACTCGGCCGCGAACTCCCGCTGCTGGAGCTCCGAGTAGGCGGCCATCCCGCGCTCGTTGTACTCGCTCGACAGCATGAACGATGCGTAGTTCAGCATGTGGAAGCCAGCGAGCGTGACGAACTGGAACTTGTAGCCCATCGCGCCGAGCTCCTTCTGGAACTTCTCGATGGTCGCCTCGTCGAGGTTCTTCTTCCAGTTGAAGGACGGGCTGCAGTTGTAGGCGAGCATCTTCTCGGGGTGGTTCTTGAGGACACCCTCGGCGAACTTCTTCGCGACCGCGAGGTCTGGCGTGCTCGTCTCCATCCAGAGCAGGTCGGCATACTTCGCGTACGAGTTGCCGCGCGCGATGCAGCTCTCGAGGCCGCCCTTCACGTAGTAGTAGCCCTCCGGCGTGCGCTCTCCGGTGCAGAACGGCTTGTCGCGATCGTCGATGTCGCTCGTGAGGAGCTTCGCGCTCTCTGCGTCCGTCCGCGCGATGAGCACGGTCGGCACACCCGCGACGTCCGCGGCGAGACGCGCCGCGATGAGCGAGCGCTCGAACTGCGACGTGGGCACGAGGACCTTGCCACCGAGGTGGCCGCACTTCTTCTCGGATGCGAGCTGATCCTCGAAGTGAACGCCCGCAGCGCCCGCCTCGATCATGGACTTCATGAGCTCGTACGCGTTGAGCGGGCCACCGAAGCCGGCCTCTGCGTCCGCGACGATCGGCACGAAGTAGTCGCGACGCTGGACGCCGTCGACGCTGTCGATCTGATCGGCGCGGCGAAGCGCGTTGTTGATCCGCGTGACCAGCTTCGGCACCGCGTCTGCCGGATAGAGCGACTGATCGGGATAGGTCTGCGCGGCGGTGTTCGCGTCGGCCGCGACCTGCCAGCCGGAGCAGTAGATCGCCTCGAGGCCCGCGCGGACCATCTGGACGGCCTGACCCCCGGTCAGCGCGCCGAGCGAACGAACGAGCGGGCGCTCCTTCATCGACTTCCAGAGACGGCGTGAGGCGTAGTCGGCGATCGTGTGCTCGATGCGGATGTGACCGCGGAGCTTCTTGACGTGATCCTCCGTGTAGGGGCGACTGACGCCCTTCCAGCGCTCGTGGCTGAAGGAATCCGTGTCCTTGGCGATCGGGGGCAACGTGCTCATTTGGGGGATCCTCGTGTCGGGGTTCTGGCGGACGAGAGCAAAAAGGGGACCGGGCGGCCGCGCGCTGGGAGTGGCGCTCGGCGCGTAGAGGAGTCGAGCGCCTAGGCGCTCTGAACCAGGAGCTCGTACGCGGGGAGCGTCAGGAACTCGATGAGGGGCTCGGTGGTGGCGACGCGGAGAAAGAGAGAGCGCGCGTCGTCGAAGCGGCCGCTCTCGAAGGGCGCGTCGCCGATCTCGCGACGAACGACGGCGAGCTCTTCCTCGATGACCTTCGCGACCGAGATGGGCGTGACGACGAGCCCGGTGTCGAGGGTCACCGCGAAGTGGCACCACTGCCACGTCTGGATTCGCGAGATCTCGGCGGTCGCCGCGTCTTCCATCAGATCGTAGAGCGGCACGGCACCCGAGCCGCGCAGCCAGGCCTCGAGGTACTGCACACCGACGCGCACGTTGTGTCGCAGCCCTGCCTCGGTCCGCTTGCCCTCCGGGACCTCGAGCAGCTGCTCGGCGGTCACCCTCAGCGCGAGCTGCTTGCCCGACGCGATCTGGTTCGGGCCCGGCATGAGATCGTCGAAGACCTTCTTCGCCACGGAGACCAGGCCGGGGTGCGCGACCCAGGTTCCGTCGTGGCCGTCCTCGACCTCGCGCAGCTTGTCCTGTCGAACCTTCTCGAACGCGATCGCGTTGCGCGCCTCGTCGTTCTTGACGGGGATCTGGGCGGCCATCCCGCCCATCGCGCTCACGCCGCGGCGATGGCAGGTCTGGATCACGTGGCGTGTGTAGGCGCGCATGAACGGCTGCGACATCGTGAGCTCCGCGCGATCCGGAAGGATGCGCGTGCTGTCGGTCGCCATCGTCTTGATGAACGAGAAGATGTAGTCCCACCGACCGCAGTTCAGCCCCGCCGAGTGCTCCCGCAGCTCGTGGAGGATCTCGTCCATCTCGAACGCGCCCGGGATCGTCTCGATGAGACAGGTGGCCTTGATGGTCGCGCGCGCGAGGCCGAGCTTCTCTTCCGCGCGGAGGAAGACGTCGTTCCAGACGCGCGCCTCGAGGTGGCTTTCCATCTTCGGGAGATAGAAGAACGGACCGTGCCCGAGCTCGACCAGCGCCTTCGCGTTGTGGAAAGCGAAGAGCCCGAAGTCGACGAGCATCGCGGGGACCGACTGCCCATCGACCTCGATGTGCTTCTCCTCTAGATGAAACCCGCGGGGCCGGACGAAGAGCACGGCGGGCGTGCCCTTCAGCGCGTAGCTCTTTCCCTCCGGCGAGGTGAAGGAGATCGTCCGCCGCACGGCGTCTCTCAGGTTGACGTGGCCGTCGATGCAGTTCGCCCACGTCGGCGAGCTCGCATCCTCGAAGTCCGCCATGAACACGCTCGCGCCCGAGTTGAGCGCGTTGATGATCATCTTCCTGTCGACAGGGCCCGTGATCTCCACGCGGCGATCGAGGAGCGAGGGCGGCAGCGGCGCGCACGTCCAGTTGCCCTCGCGGATCGAGCGAGTCTCCGGAAGAAACGCGGGCAGCTCCCCCTTCGCGAAGCGCGCGTGTCGCTGCTCGCGCGCCAGAAGACGCTCGGCGATCGCGGGGCGGAACGTCCGCACGAGATCGGCCACGAAAGCGACGGCCTCTGGCGAGAGGATCTCCCGCCGGGCCTCGTTCGTCTCCCCCAGGAGCTTCACGCCCCTCGCCTGCTCCGTCATTGCGCCAGCCTCCTGCTCGACAGGTCGGGTATGCGGCACCGAACCTATCTTGTCAAAGAGTAAAGCGTGACCACGGCCTACGATAACGCGATGCGTTACGTCAGATTTAGCCAAATCGAGGCGTGGCGAAAGGCTGCTAGCGAGGTGTGCGCCGCTAGGAGCTCTGGCGCACGGCGCCACGACAGGTCGTTCCTGGCGTGTTTGTCAACGACCTGTAAACGTGAGCTACCTTGAAAACCCGGACAGCGGACGTTAGGTGCGCGGCGATGAAGGCGTTCGTCGCGGGGGCCACGGGGCTGACCGGTCGGTTCGTGGTCGAGGCCTTGCGCGGCAAGGGCACGCCCGTCGTGGCCCACGTGCGACCGGACTCGCCTCGTCTGGCCGAGTGGCGCGAGCGCTTCACGAAGCTCGGAGCGAGCCTCGACACGAGCGCGTGGGACGAGCCGTCGATCCAGAGCGCGCTCGCGGCGCATTCTCCTTCGATCGTCTTCGGTCTGCTCGGCACGACCCAGGTGCGCGTGAAGCGAGTCGCGAAGGCTGGCGGTGACGCGTCGAAGGAAACCTACGACGCGGTCGACGTCGGGCTCACGGAGATGCTGATTCGCGCATCCGTGGCGCTCGAGACGAAGCCGCGCTTCGTCTACCTCTCGTCGGTCGGTGCCGGAGAGGGCGCGCGCGGGAGCTACCTCGCGGCGCGCGCGCGCGTCGAAGGGACGCTGCGCGCCAGCGGGCTCCCCTTCACCATCGCGCGCCCGTCGTTCATCGTGGGCGAGCGGGACGAGGCTCGTACGGCCGAGAAGCTGCTCATGCCGGCGGTCGACCTGTCCCTCTCGCTGCTCGGCGCGCTCGGGGCGCGGCGCACGGCCGATCACTACCGGTCGATCCGCGGAGAGGATCTCGCGCGCGCTCTCGTTCTGCTCGCGGCCGATCCCGCCTGGGCGGGGCGCGTGGCCGAGGCCGAGGATCTCCAGGCGACCCTGAGCCGCGGAGCCGCTTGACCAGCGAGCCGACGGCCGCGCGTCCGACGGGAACACTTCGTTCGTTCGTTCGCGAGGCGTTCGAGGCGGAGGGCCCCGCTGATCCGCGGGCCCATCGCGCGGTGCGCGGGATGGTGCTCGTCTTCAGCGCGCTCTTCTTCGTCCTCGCGATGCTGAGGTACGACACGTTCCACGACAGCACCTTCGATCTCGCGATGTACGCGCGGATGGTCTGGGGCGAGACGCACGGGAGCAGCTGGGAGCCCATCGTGAACGCGTCCGTGTACGGACTGCACCTCGTCTGGATCTTCAAGATCCTGGGGCTCGCCGCCCGGATCTTCGGAGCGGTGCCGACCCTGCTGTTCACG
The DNA here is from genome assembly GCA_038252025.1 of Polyangiales bacterium. Lineage (GTDB taxonomy): Bacteria > Myxococcota_A > Polyangia > Polyangiales > Sandaracinaceae > JBBSAT01. The sequence continues at coordinate 18,327 of JBBSAT010000079.1, forward strand.
CAGGCGCTCGCCGTCGGGCTCGCCGCCTTCCCCCTTTCACGTCTCGGCGCGCGCCACCTCGGGAGCGTTGGCGCGATCGTCGCGCCGCTCGCGTTTCTGCTTCACCCGAACGTCGCCGCGGTGGCCAGCGGCGAGTTCCATCCGGGAACGGTGGCCGTGCTGCCGATCGCCTGGGCCGCGGAGGGCTTCGACCGGCGCAGTGGGCCCCTCGTGCTCCTCTCGTCGATCGGGATCGTGCTGTGCCGAGAGGACCTCGGTCTGGTCGCCGCCTTCGTCTCGATCGGTCTCGCGATCGTCGCGCACCGCGAAGGCGCGCTGCGCACGCGGAAGATCGCGCTCCGCAGCGCTGCCTTCGCGGTCGTGTACGTCGCGGTGTTCCTCTTCGTCCTCCATCCGATCTTCGCGCCTGCGCACGGCTCGCTCGGCCTCCACTTCGGGCGGCACGGCTCGAGCGTCGCCGGCGTGATCGTGGGGCTCGTCACGAATCCGGCCGCGCTCGCGACCCACCTCTCGACGAGCGATCGACTCCTCTACCTTCCGATCGTCGTCGCGCCGTTCGCGCTTCTTCCGTTCCTCTCGCCTTCTTGCTTCTTGCTGGCTGCGCCCGTCCTCGGTGTGGCGCTGCTGTCAGACTTTCCGACCACGACGTGCCTCGACTCGCACTACCTGACGCCCGCGCTGCCGCTGCTCGTTCGCGGTGCCGTGCACGGCGCGCTTCGGCTTCCCGACCCGCGAGCAGGCGCGTTCGGCATCCTCACGGCGGCGATCGTCACGCACGCGGTAGGCGGCGCGACCCCCGTCTCGGCGCGCTTCGACGGAGGTGCGTTCACGAACGACGCGAGATCAGCAGGCATGCGCGAGATGTGCGAGGCGGTCCCGCCGCTCGCTTCGGTGCAGGCGCCGGACGCGATGCTCGCGCACCTCGCCGAGCGAATGACGCTGCACCGCGTGCCGCCGCCGGAGAGAGGATCGGATCTCGTCGTGCTCGACCTCTCTCATCGGCGCCGCTTCTTGCACCGCGAGGACCTGCTGCGCACCGCGGAAGAGCCGCTCGCGCGTGCGTGGCTGGCGCGACGCGATCACGCCGTCATCGCCGAGAGCGGCGACTTCGTGTTGCTCGAGCGCGGCCTGACGCCGCGAGAGTCGCTCGGCGTGGAGCGCTACGTCGTCGGGACCGCGGCCGAGACGGAGGGACGCCTGCTGACCGCCTGCCTCGCGCTTCTGTCCGCGACGCTCGATGATCACGACCTCGTCCTCGAGCTCGGTGCGCGGGACGCATGCCCGGACGATCTCGCTCTCCGCATCGGCACGGGGACGCGGCCCCGAAGGGTCGACCTCATCGCCGACGGACTGTTCTCGCCGGCACACTTCCTCCCCGGAGATCGCATCCGCTCGCGCCACGTGCTGTCGGACCTCGAGCTCGAGGCCATCCGTGAGGACGGGCTGCGCATCGGAGCGATCCGCGAGAGCGGCGCGAGGCCGGCGCACGAAGATCCGCTCGCGCTCGACGTGCCGCTCAGCCTCTGAGCGAGCGAGCGAGCGCCACCCGGCCGTCCTCCGAGCTCGGGTCGATGAGCGAGCTCATGAACGACGGAACCCGGTCGTGCGCCAGCCGCGAGAACCCGCGCTCCTCGTAGAACGCGGCGCCGAAGGGCACGAAGTCGAGCGTCACCAGAGTGATGCGCGAGGCGCCCGAAGCGATGGCGGGCGAGGCGAGCGACGCGAGCAAGCGGCTCCCGTGCCCCGCGCGACCGTGGGAGGGCATGACGGCGAGCTCCTCGAGGTGGAGGTCGTCGCCGAAGAGCGCGAAGAGCGCGTAGCCGATCGCGCGGTCCCGCGCGTCCGTGGCCACGAGGAGCTCACCGCCACGAACCGCTCGCTCCACGCGACGCGTCGGCGTGAGCGTCTCGAGGAGCGCCGCCTCGAGGCCGAACGGCGCGTAGAGCGATGCCGCCGCGCGCTCGATGATCGGAACGCGGGCGGCGTCTTCTTCTCTCGCTCGTCTCACGCTCATCGCCCTCGAGCGATACCACTCCCTTTGGGGAAGCGGTGGCGGGGCCGGAGCGCCCGCGTCTTTTTGGCATCACTTCTCTGGCCGCGAGCTATCTTCGCGCGCGATGAAGCTCTGGCTCCGCGTGCGCGTGCCGCTCGGCATCTACGTGATCTGCGCGGGCGTCTACGTCGCGATGCTCGGCGCGCGGATCGGCGGACCGTCGCCGGACAATCACTTCGTCCACCTCGCGATGAGCTACCTCCACGGGCAGCTCGGGGTCCTCGACAATCATCCGCCCGGGACGAACGACTGGGCCTGCTTCGACACCGAGCTAGAAGACGTGTGCGCCTCGAGCGCGTTCACCCACACCACCGAGACGCAGCACTGGTACGTCTCGTTCCCGCCCGTCCCCGCGCTGATCATCCTGCCGGTCGTGGCGATCTGGGGTGACCAGACGCGCGATCCGCTCTTCTGGGCTCTCTTCGCGGGGCTCTCGCCGACGTTTCTCTACGTGCTCTTGCGCGAGCTGTCGGCGCGCGGGCGAAGCACGCGGAGCGAGAGAGAGAACCTGACGCTGACGGCGCTCTACGCGTTCGGAACCGTCTTCTTCTTCACGGCGGTCCAGGGCGCGGTCTGGTTCGCCGGGCACGTGGTCGCGTGCGTGCTCCTCCCGCTCTATCTGCTCTTCGGGCTGGACGGAAAGCGGCCCGTCGCGGCCGGATCGATGCTGGCGCTGCTCTTCATGACGCGGCCCTCGATCGCCGCGATGGTGATCGTGTTCGTCGTCGAGGTGCTGCGGACGACACGACGCGCGGACGCGCCGACGATCCCCAGCAGGAGTGCTCACGGAGACGACCGCGGAGGGGAGTACTCGCCGCGAGCACGGACCGCAGCGGGCGGCGCAGTGAGCCGATTGATCCCATCGAGCGACGAGGCAGGCGCCTCGCGCCGTCTGCTCGCGTTCCTCCGCGGTACGGCCTGGCGAGAGACGCTCCGGAAGTTCGTGCCGTTCGCCGTTCCGATCCTGATCGTCGGCTGCGTCGCGATGTGGATGAACGAAGTGCGCTTCGGGCACCTGACCGAGTTCGGGCATCGATACCTGATCATCGCGTGGCACTCGCGCATCGAGCGCTGGGGGATCTTCAGCTACCACTATCTGTCGAAGAACCTGGCGATCGTCACGTCGTCGCTTCCGTGGCTGACCGTGCGCGAGCCGCACGTGATCATCAGCCGACACGGTCTCGCGCTCTGGTTCACGACCCCGGCGCTGCTCCTCACGCTCTTCCCCAAGAAGCGCGTCGACGCGCACATGGTCGGCCTCTACCTGGGCGTAGCGATCGTGGGCGGTTGGGATCTGCTCTATCAGAACAGCGGCTGGGTTCAGTTCGGCTACCGGTTCGCGCTCGACTACATGGCGCTCCTCTTCGTGCTCCTCGCGGTGGGAGGAAGACCTTTCCGCGGCGGCTTCCATCTCGCGCTCGTGTTCGCGATCGTGGTGAACACGTTCGGCGCGCTGACCTTCGATCGCGCGTGGGAGTACTACGACGACGACCGCACGCAGGACCGGGTCTTCCAGCCGGACTGAAGGTCTGTTCGGAGCTTCGCTCTGGCCGCATGCTACGGAGCACGATGCGGATCTCGCTGCTCACACTCTCTCTCTCGCTCCTCGTCCAGGCCTGCGGAGGTGCGCGCGGCACCACACCGGATGAAGGTCCGCTGACCGCGAGACGCCTGTACCCGATGGGCGAAGGCTACATCTGGACGTACGACATCGACACGCAGACCGAGATCACGGCGCTGGGGATCTCGCGCGTGATGGGGATCTCGGGCGACCTGGTCCGGGTGGCCGCGGACGGCGGGGACGAGCGCACCTACGAGCTCCGCGCAGACGGCATCTACCGTCCGGATGCGAGCACGTGGTTGATCCGAGAGCCGATCGCGGTCGGCCAGGAGTGGCCCTCGACCGGTGGTCGAACGGCGCGGATCACCTCGACCTCGATGGACGTGGACGTCTCGGCAGGGCACTTCACTCGCTGTGTCGAGATCACGGAAGAGGGCGGCGATGCCGGCCTTCACGTGCGCACGGTCTACTGTCCGGACGTGGGGCCGGCGATCGTCGAGTCGCGTCAGGAGCTCACGACCTCGATGAGCGGCGGCCTGACGGTGACCGGAACCCTGCGCGGCTACCAGCAGGGCGAAGACGACGAATTTTGATCTCACCCAAAGAGGAGTGCTCACGGAGACGACCGCGGAGGGGAGTGCTCGCCGCGAGCACGGACCGCAGCGGGCGGCGCAGTGAGCCGATTGATCCCAAAGAAGAGTGCTCACGGAGACGACCGCGGAGGGGAGTGCTCGCCGCGAGCACGGACCGCAGATCAGCGGGCGACGATCAGATAGTTCTGCGTGACGAGCTCTCCGTCCCGGACGAGCTCGAGGGTCAGGTACCGCGTGCGACGGACGCTCTCGAGCGCGGCGAACGCGTCATCGGCGCCCGTGACCTCGATGCCGTTGACGCGACGTACGACGTCGAAGTTCCGGAGACCGAGGCGCGCCGGAATCCCATCGGCGCGAATCCCGAAGATCCGGATGCCGTCGATGTGGCCGTCGCCGGCGAGGTGCGGGACCATGCGCATCGAGGTGTGCGGCGAGCCGTCGAGCAGGCTCTCGTCGACCTCCCATAGCGACCGCGCGAGCCGCGTGATCCGCGGCGGCGGCTTGCTGGCCGCGTCCTCGCGTGAGGCGAAGAGAGACGACATGAGGAGCGCCTCGCCCTCCTTGCGGCGCCGGAGCGCGTGCTCCGCTGCGGACTCGTCCTGGGGCCTCGGCTCGATCCCGCGTGACGCATGAATGGCGAGGCGACCTTCCGGTCTCGGGACGGTCCAGGAAACGCCCAGCTCGTACGCGAGCAGCGAGGAGAGGCCCACCCCAGCGAGAAGGCCCGCCATCACGACGCTCATCGCGCGCCTCGGAAGGAGGAGCGCGCTGAGATCCGAGAGGCCGAGAGAACGTTCCGAGGCAGAGAGCGGCGGGGTCGGTGCCGGCGCGTCGAGCTGATCGAGGCGCACGTCGATGGCGGAGAGCTCCTTCGCGAGCGACTGCCGATGCGCGAGCAACGAGTCGCGCGAGTCGCGATATGGAGCGACGGGTTTGACAGTCCGTCCCTCGTCGTCGGGCGCCCGAGACGTTTCGTCTGAGAAGAGACCGTTCGGAGTGCGAGTTCGCGGCGTTTCCGGGTGCATGCCTGACACGGTTCGCAGGTCTCGTGCCAGCGGGCTCGTCGTCTCAGGTCGGCGGGGCCGGGTCTGCTTTCGTCGCCGGTGGGTCCAGCGTGTAGAGCGCGATCGGCTCGTCCTTGCCGCGGATCTTCGCGGCCGCGTCCACCACACGAAGCCTGAAGCGATCGGGGTGCAAGAGCGCGTCGACGACGGCTCCCGTGACGAGCACGTGCACCTTGTACTGCTTGGTGAGCCCCTCGACTCGAGAGGCCGCGTTCACGGCATCACCGATCACGGTCGACTCGATCTTCGACTTGAAGCCGACGGTGCCCATCACGACGGTGCCGCGGTGGAGGCCGATTCCGATGTCGAAGCGGACCTTGCCCGCGGCCGCGCGTCGCTCGTTCAGCAGCGCGAGTCGTTCGCGCATGTCGCGCACGGCCGAGAGGGCTCCGTCCGTGTGCGCGTCGTCGAAGAGAGCCATGATCGCGTCGCCGATGTACTTGTCGACGAAGCCCCCGTTCTGATCGATCGCCTCTCCCATCTCGGGGAGGTACTCGTTCAGCAGGTTGAACATCTCGTCCGGCGTGCTGCTCTCGCTGATGGTCGTGTAGCCGCGGATGTCCGAGAACAAGATCGTGATCGTGCGCTCGGCCCGTGAGCCGATCTGGATGTTCTCGATGCCCTCGGGCGCGATGACGAGCAAGAACTTGCGCGGCACGAAGCGCTCGAAGGAGGCGAGCGTGCCGCGAAGGCGCTTGAAGCTCTTGTCGAGCGCGTCCGCCATCCGGTTGAACTCGCGGGAGAGAGCGCCGATCTCGTTGAGAACTCGGACCTCCGAGCGGTGCTCGAGATCGCCCGAGGCCATGCGTGCAGCGCTGACCTCGAGAACGCGAACGGGTGCCGAGAGCCTCCGCGCGACCACCCACGCGATGACGATGCCGAGCAAGAAGCAGATCGCGCCTGCCGAGAGCGCGTCCCGAAGGATCAAGCGGCGCGCCTCGTCGACCCGGCGCATCGAGACGCCGATCCGCAGCATGCCGACGGGGCTGCCCTCGAACTGGACTCGCGAGGCAGCCTCGATGAGGCGATCACCAGGGAGCGCGCGCGGCTCGTCCTCGCCGTCGATGCGAATGGTCCGGAGGCAGAAGGTCTCCGTGATCGCGGGCTCCTCGCCTGCCGCGAGGGCGAGGTCGGTCACGTCGGCGGGCACGACGTCGGGAACGAAGTCTTCGATCACGTCGTCGGGGCTCCCGGCGATGATGCGGCCGTTGCGGCGTCCGTCGCTGACGATGAAGTAGACGAAGTCGCGGTTGCGCTCCATCGTCGCGTTGATCTGGTACCGGATCTGGTTCCAGTTCTCGTCGACGAGCTCGTTGCCCCAGGCGTCGGCCATCGCCGTCGCGAGCGTCTGCGCCTCCCGTCTCAGCTGACGACGCACGGTTCGCGTCTCGGAGAGCACCCAGAGCACCACCGTGACGGAGAGGACGATGGCGATGATCGTCGTGACCGTCAGCACGAGCTGGAAGAGGATCGGAAAGCGAACGCGCTGCGCGCGCGGCCCGAGCGAGAGCCGGTCGAAGATCTCGCTGACGCGGTCGGTCACTGCCCAGGCTCTCCGGCGGGCGGCGGTTCGACCACGAGCTCGTCGACGAACGTGAGCCAGTCGTGCTCCTCCATCCGCTCGACGACCTCCGCGGGAAAGGCGAGCGCGATGGGGCCGCCGAGCCGGGACGGGATCGGATCGTCACCCTCTCCGTAGCGCAGCGCGAGGATGACGTCGTTCGCGAGGACGTCGCTCGCGTGCACGTAGGTCGGTCGCTCGGCAGAGTGCGTGATGGGCGCGCGGGAGAGAACGCGAACACGACCGCCAGGGAGAACCGGCGTCCCGACTGCGGCGAGCACGTCCCGGAGCCGGACGCCGCTGAGGCGGACGGGTTCGCTCGGCCACCCGACGCGATAGCCGACCTCTGCCGTGATCGAGACGTTCGGCAGTGCCTCGAGCGCCGCGGTGTCGAGCGTCCGCTCCCCGACCCGCAGGACGGGTGGTGCCGTGCCGATCATCAAGTGCGTGACGTAGAAGACCCAGAAGCTCGACGTGTAGCGCGCAGAGAGCTCCGGGTGCTCCGTCAACGGGAATACGGAGTAGAGTGGTCCGCCGTGGTCCCGGCCGAGCGGCGTGCCGCCGACCTCGGTCGCGAGGAGGATCGAGTAGAGCCTCACGTCGTCCATCCCGACGGTCGCGCGAAAGCCATCGGACGCGAGGATGGTCACCTCGCTCGCGAGAGCGCCGCCGGGCACGCGATCGATCAGCGACGAGATGCGTGCGCCGCGAAACCGAAGAACCTCCGTCGAGCGAGCTTCGGCGGACTCCGTCGTGTGGATCTCGTCCGTCGCGAGCGCGGCGACGCGTCCGAAGGCGAGAACCTCCGTCGTGCCGTCGGGCCCGATGAGAGTGAGCGTCCAGTCGCGCCGCTCGTCGTCCTCACCGTGCTCGAGGACGGCCGCCGTGTTTCGCGCGTGGGCCTCATCGAGCTGCGCGGCGATCCACGCATCATCCATGCGCGGCTCGCAGGCCAGCAGGGCGAGCATCGAAACGGAGAGGATGACGGCTCGGCCCACGCGGGCGCGATGGTGACACAACCTCGAACGCGACCCTACGAGGGTCAGCCCGGCGGAGGCGGAGGCACGTTCCGGGTCATCGAGACGGTGAAGCTGCGATCGGGACCGGAGACCACGGCCTCGAGGTGCGCGTCGTCGACACGTCGATAGGCGATCCGCGTCGGAAA
>JBBSAT010000080.1:0-26052 GCA_038252025.1 Polyangiales bacterium
GAGGAGGTCAGGGGTTCGATTCCCCTCGGCTCCAATAAGTCAGTGAAAATAGTGGTGTTTTCGACCATGTCGCCAGCCGGGTAACAAATCGGGTAACAGTTCACCCCGTCGGAGGGCGGGCTGGCGACGCGGGGAGTAGCTGGCCACCCCGCGCGACGCCGCCTCGGAAACAGCTCTTTGGTCGTGCCTGTCGGCGAGATCCTCGATGAGGCGCGCGACGGGCGAACGCCGCAACCGTCCGACTTGCAACGAGTCGTCGGCGCACCGGCCAGTAGCCTACGGTGCTTGACGTCCCGAACCCGCTGAAGAACCGACACTGGTTGAGGTCGGCCCGCAGCGACGGCGGCGGCGTCGCAGCACCCCGCCCGCGGCAACGACCGCGAGGATCGCGCCGCAGGACGGCGGACCGGAAGCCGCTGAACACCCACCGCAGCTCGGCGAGCTTGCCGTCACCGAGACGTGCGTCACGCACACCACGTTCGAGAGAACGCTCTCGTTGAGCGCACTGTCGCTCACGGTGATGGCGATCGCGCCGCGCGCTCCGTCAACGGCGCGCGACCAGAGGTTGGCCGTCGGGAGGGTCACGCTCGCGAGGGCGACACCCCCGCTGGGCTGGATGAATACGACATGCGTGGCGGAGGGGGGCGCACCCGCGATGAGCACTTCGGAGACGCGCGCACCCGCGTCGCTACCGACGCTCCCGTCCGCGTCGATCGCGCAACCGGCGGCATCGAAGTATACGCTCACCTCGCCCTGGACGCCGATGTCTGCCGGGTTGATGAACGGCACGATCACGGATGCGTCGCCCGCGACGTCGCCATTCACTGTCGGCGCGCTCGGCGCCAGCGCGTCGAGCACCGCCTCGATCGCGCAGAACTCAGCCGCCGCGAAGGTCGTGCTGTCATCGGGGCTCGACGCGGTGTCGAAGAAGAATAGTGTGCCGTGCGACGACACGCAGTCGCCGAAGAGCGCGCGCGGCGTGACCGCTAGCACCACGCGAGACTCGTCGACGAACCCCGCGATCGAAGGATCGAGCGGCACGGCGGCGCAGCTCCCGGCGGTCCCGCCGCGGACGGTGGCGAGGTGGCACGTCGCGGTTGCGGGCGACGCGCGCCACACGTCGATGAAGCGCTCCGTCGAGCTCAGGGTGAGGCCGCTGATGATGATCGGGATGGGAGTGTCGCACTCGGCAAGCCCGACGGGCGCGTCGACGAGGCTCGAGAAGCTCACGTGCCTCCCGAACGCATCCACGGCGCACGCCACGTCGGCAGCAGCAACGGCCGGGAGCGCGAGGATGCCGACGCAGAGCGCTCGAGCGAGTGAGCGAGTCGTCATGCGGTAGGCGCGCTCGGCGGTGAGCGAGCCTCATGGCGTGTCTGGTGCCGACACGATGCCGGAGAACCTGCCACCGTCACGGCGGAGGCTGCCAGTCGAGCGAGTCGAGCTCGATGAAACAGAGCTGCGTCGTGTAGTCCCGCGCGAACGGACGATGCGCCGCGACCGCGATCTCGGTCGGGCCCACGTACGCGGGCGAGAACCAGAGCTCGCCCGCGGGAGGAGGAAGGTCTGCGTAGTACGCGTCGGCGAGGCGGTAGATGCGTACGGTTCCCGTCCCGTCGGGAACCGCGGCGTGTCCGAAGCCGACGACGATGGGCGACGTGACGCTGACCCCCGCGGGAGAGCCGATGCGCCGCGGGACGAGATCACCCGCGTGCTCGACGTACGGCGCGCTCCAGACCGTGTCACCGATCGGGGCGCCCGTGCCGTCGACGTCCCACGCGAGCCACACGAGGTCGGCCCCGTCCGTGGCGATCCGGTACGAGTTCGCCTGCGGCCCGCTGATGAGCACCTCTGCCGACTCTCCGACGCGGGCGACTCGCACGTCGTTCGTGTCGCCGCGGAGCGTGTCGAAGAAGATGGTGTCGCCGACGATCGCGCCCAGCGTGCCCTCGCCACCGGTGACGACGGCGGCCGGCCGGCCGTCGAGCGGGATGCGCTGAACGACGAGGCTCGTCATCTCGCCGGCGACCGCGCCGTCGCCGAGCTGGTAGCGCTGCATGATGTCGAGCCCGGGCGTGTAGTGATTCACCTCGCCGAGATCGAGGAACGAGAACGGCGTTTCGAATGGAACGACCAGGAGGAACGCCTGAAACACGTCTTCCGCGTACACGGTCAGCGGGATCGAGCCAGCATGGACATCACCCGAACCCATCAAGGGAGCACGCGCGACGGCGCTCCGGAAGCCAGATCGAGCGTGCCCGCCGTCGTCGACGGCCCACAGCTCGACCGCGTCGAATGACATGTGGCGACTGAGGAGAACCGTGCCGGCAGCTCCGTCGTGCTCGCCGTTGGCCTCGCCGCCAGCGAACGGACTGCACGGCAGGGGCGTGCCGGTGCACATGCCCGACGGCCACGTCTGCACGATGCGACGGCAGCCTGCTCGGTCGGGACACGGCTCGATCGGAAACGTGGTCGAGGCGACGAGCGTGGCGTCGGCAAACGCGAGGGCGGCGCTCGGTGGAAACGAGCCGGTGACGAGAACCCAGCCTTCGGGCACGGCCGCGTCGGCGGCGTCCGCGCCGACGTCCCGCGCCCAGGCATCGCGACCGCTGTCGTGCCTCGCGTCCACGCCCGCGTCGCTCGACGCGTCGACGCCGACCTCCCTGGGCGCGTCGTGGGTCTCGCAGGCGCAAGCCACCAGCGCGATCACGCCGGCGCGGCGCCACATCAGAAGAGGTCCTCCAGCCGTCGGCTCGTGCCCCGGCCGTCGTGCCGCCCGGCGAGATCCTCGATGCGGTATCCGATGGTGCGCCAGCTCCTGCGATCGGTGGCCGCGACCGTCACGCCCTCGAACGAGCCGATCGGCGGCGAGACGATCGCGCCGCTGCCGTTTTCCACGTGGGTGATCCGAACCTCGAGCCCCCGGCCGTGGCGTGCGTCCTCGAGCTCGAGCCGTGCCACCGCATGCACACCTCGTGACGAAGACGAAGCGACGAGCACGTAACTTCCGTCGGGCAGCGGCACGAGCCACCACGCGTCGAAGCGACCCGTGCGCCGCACGCTCGCAAGCCGGGTGAACGACCGCGTATGGAGATCGCCGTGCACGATCTGCATTCGATCGGCGCCGTGACCGTGCGCCTCGCAGTGGTGCCGCCGATGCCGGTGCTCGCGCACCGCGCACTCGCCGCGCTCGCGGCCGGGCGGCAGCCCGTCGCATTCGCTCGCTGCGCCCTCCTCGTGACGTCGCTCGACGACCAGCACCTCGGAGTAGTCGATCCCGCCCGCCAGGGCCGCGACGTCCGTCGGTGCATCGCCCGTCATCCAAGTGTCCCACGTCGCACCGGTGTCGAGGTCGAGCCACGTGAGCGTCGGCGCGAGCGCGCCGCCGACGCGGACGACCTGGTGGAGGTTCCCGAAGAGCAGGACGCCGGGTGGGTCTCCGGGCGCCTTGAGCTGCTGATTGCCTTCGCGCACCTCCAGCATCTGGGCGCCGCGCGCGACCAGGGCGAGCGTCGGTTGCAGGTCCGCGTCGAGCCCCACGAGACGCACCGCGTGCGGAAAGAGCATTCCGATCGGCTCCGACGGAACCACGAACGTCTGACCGGGCACGACGAGCCGCGCAGACGCGGTTCTGCTCAGGAAGGCCGTGCCGTCAATCTGGACGGTGCCGAGACGGACGCTCCAAGTCGGGTCGACGCAGGTCCCGGACGCGAAGCAGTCGTCGATGGATAGAAAGGGCGCCGGGAACGACACCGCGCAGACGGTGCAGATCGGCTCCGGCAATGGCAGCGCGATCGGAGGGGGCCGCATGGGCGGGGGATCGAACGGAGGAGGCACGACGGGCACCCACTCGAAGTTCTCACCGGTGAAGTGGCTTGCGAGCTCGCGCGTATACGCGGGCGGGCAGTCGGTGCCACGACACGCGGCGCGGGCATCGTGCGTCCAGACCTCGGCGCGGAGCCGCTCGCGCACGATGTCCCCGAAGGAATTTGTCGTCACCTCCAACCGCGACTGTGTGCTGACGTCGGTCGTGAAGTCCCAGGTCGCGATCAGGTCGCGAGGCGCCGTGAGATCGGGGAAGTGGTGGGGGATGGCGATCGTACCCGTGACGGAATCGAAGGTCCCGAGGACCCGTGGCGTGGTGACCGAGTAGCGCATGCCCTGCCACGGCGCGGTGCTCTCGATCGCACGATCGAACTCCCTGCCGTCGTTCACCGGACACTCAGTGGTCCCCGTCGGACCGGGCCGACCGCATAGCACTCGCTCGTCGAGGCTTCCCCTCTCGATCAGCGAGCATGGGCACCATCGCATTCCGACCCGGTATGTCGTCTCCCGCGCGCGCGAGCTCGGCGACCCGATCACGGCATGGCCCCGAAGCCCGCCGCTGAAGATGCCCCGGCCTGGCAGGGTGGGCGATGGCGGCAACGTCACCGCGAACGGCTCCACGTTCACCACGGGGTTGATGTCGCACTCGTCGCGGAGTCCCGACGTGCAGCGGAAGCCTCCCGCGCTAGGGAGCCATGAGCACGCGTGGCCCAGATCGGTCTGGCAGGAGGCCTGGTCCAAGTGCAGCGCGCACGCCGGCCCGCCGAACGCGATCTCCGCATCGACGTTGGAGTCGCGGCGCGCCATGGGCCGGCTCGCCACGATTCCGGCGCACCCGTCCGCGAAGTCGGGGTCGCAATCGTTGCCGACGCCGTCACCGTCGCAGTCCATCTGTGGGCTCGGGTTGCACGGGCAGGGGTCGCAGTCGTTCGGGATCCCATCCTGGTCTGCGTCGCCGCCTCCACCCCCGAGCTCGCCACCCGACCCGAGCCCGTCGGCGTCGCAGACAGGCGTCGCGCTCGGCCCGACGCACTCAAAGTTCACCCTCACGGTGCCCATCTCGGTCGCGCAATCCTCGGGCGATGCTGGCGGGGTCCAAACCCTCCGCAGACAGAACCCGCTGCGCAACTCCTGCGTGGGGTCATTCACGCCCCAGCAAGTGTCGTGGTCACCGACCAGTCCGTCGCCGTCGGGGTCGTCCAGCCAGTCGGCGTCCGTCCTTCCGGGGTCGGACGCTCGTGGCACGTCGTCCGGACCGGTCCAAAGACCGTCGACCGTCGTGCCGGTGTAGCCCGCACCGAGGAAGGTCTCGAGCCACTCCACGACCCGCGCATCGCCGAGCGAGACGGCGAGATCGTGCGCGTCGGAGGCGCAGGTCGCGGCGCCGCCGATGAACGACGAGAACACGCCCGCGACCGTCAAGGGACCGAGCGACGACCGGCCAAGCGTGCGACCGAGGTAGATGGGGCCCCCGCTGTCACCGTGCTGCCCGCCGTAGGGCGTGAGCGTCAGGAGGTGATCGAAGCAGGCCGAACTGCCGGGCGCGGACCCGGTGCAGAGGATGTTCTGCTCGATCGCTTGGCGCAGGACCGGGACCGTCGTCGGGACGCCGACGCTCGGGCATCGACCGACCTCGCCGAAACCGGCGTGCGTGGCGACGACCAGCCCCGGCGGGGACCGCACTGGAGTCGCCGGAATCGCGTGCGGGCCGAAGCCCGTGTCGCCAACGTGCCGATCAACGCGCTGGTTGAGCACGAGCACCGCCAGATCAAATTGGGAGTCCGCCCCTGACACGAGCGCCGGGATGGGGAAACCATCGCCGCAGGTGATGTCCCACGTGTTGTCCGGGTGAACGTGACAGCTAGATGAGGCTTCTTGTTCGAGCCGAGTGCCGCCCGGCACCGCCGCGCCGTCCGACAAGAGGGCGCTTCCTGAAAAGCCCGCGAACGCGGGGAAACCGAGGGGCCCGAAGAACACAGCGAAAGATTCCGAGCTGCGCACGCAGTGCGCAGCCGTGAGCACGATCCGCGGCGAGACGAGCACGCCACTGCACGCCGACGCGAAATCGAACCCGGAGGGGATCTGCGGAAGAATGACGACCGTCGCGTTTCGCGACCAGTTGTCGACGTCGTTCGCGGCGTAATCCGACCCGACACCGGCCACGCGCCGGAAGTCTTCCGTACCGTCGATCAGCGCCTCCTCTGAGGCCACGGTAGCGTCGACGTCGGGGGCGCAGCCCGGCGCCATCCCGGCCAGCGCCATCCAGGCTGAGGCGAGCGCCGCGCACGCAGCACGCCGCAGAGGGAAGCCACCGGAACGGCGGTCGGTGTTTTTCATCGTGTGCCCCCTCGACCTCGACGTGCCTTGTCGGGTCGATCGGTCCCCAGTCTCTCCGAGCGCGGTCGCATCGGTCAATGCCGCCGGCTCCCGGAGCCATCGCCGATGAGCCTGCTTCCAAAGATGGGCACACGGCGCTCAGCGTGTCGCTGCCGGGATTCGAGCCGCAAGTGACGCGACCTGCTCGACCAGATCCGGACGCTGGGCGGCTCGCAGAATGGCGACGACTTCGGCGAGCCGCTCCGATGCGACGCACGTAACCGGCTCATGAATCCTCGAGGACTCGGGCGGATTTTGGGGTGCTCCTTGCCGGCCGCTTTCACCCGGGTTCCCACGAAGATCCGCGGAACGCTCCCGCTCTCCATCTCGGACGACGTGTTCGATTCCCCTCGGCTCCAACGGTTCCGGTTCGTCAACACGCAGCTGGCTTGGTTTCGCAGGGTCCCGTAGGCTGCAGCACGCATGCTCCGTCAGCCCACGACGCGGTGGCTCACGTCGCTGACGCTCGCCGTCGCGCTTTGGCTCGCCGGTTGGTGCCTCGGTGGTCGGGGGCTCGACGGTGGGGGGTTGGGCGCTTGGGTCGGCCCGAACCTGGCCGAGGCCCAGACGGCTCCGGGCATCGTGTTCGTCTTCGATTCGGGCGGCGCGCCCATCAACGGTGAGCGCGTGCGCCGCGCCATCGCGGCTGGCCTCCGAGAGGGCGTCGTCCGCATCACCGATGACGAGGCGAGCCGCGCGCGCGCCTCTCTGACGATCGCGTTCGAGGCGCCGGACCGGTGGTTGCTCGAGATCACCCGCGGCGAAGCGCGCGTCGTCAGGCGTGTGCGTCTTCGAACGCCTTCGGCCGGATCGCTCGCGCGCGTGGCGATCGCGCTCATCCACGACACCGAGCCCTTCCCCGTTCGCGCGGTCACGGTGGCCCGTCGGGACGACGATTGGCTCGGGACGATGAACGACGAGATCATCGATCCTTTTCGCGGAGCTCCCCCCGCCCGCCGCGGACGCGCGGTGCTCGACGAGCTCATCGATCCTTTCTCCGGCGGCGCGACCTCGCTCGCCTCGGGCCGTCGGCACGACGGCGTGATCGATCCCTGGGCACACTGAGCCTCGCGCTCACACAACGGTAGAGTCCTCTCGTGGCGCGTCTTCTCGGTTTCGGTTGTGGGTTCATCGCGTTCGGCGGGTTCTGCCTGCTCGGCCTCTCGATCACCGTGCTCACGACGATGCTCTCTCCCGCGGCCGACGCGGCGCAGAGCTTCCTCGCCGACGTCCGAGCGGACGACTACCCGAGCGCGCTGGCCCGGATGAGCTCGTCCTATCAGGCTGGGCACAACGCCGCGCAGCTCCAGAGCCACGTCGAGAGCATCGGCCCGCTCCACGACCACAACTTCTCGTTCCTCACCAATCACGAGAACCACGAGGGCGACCGCGTCACGGTCGAGGGCTCGGTGTACGGTCCGAGCGGTGAAGCGCCGATCGCGTTCGAGGTCTCCGAGGTGAACGGCTACTGGTACCTCGACCTCGTAGCGGTCGAAGGACAGCCGCTTGAGTGACATCGGCGCACGGCGTGTGCTCTCGTTCCTCGCGGTCGCGCTCGGGCTCGCGCTCACCCCATCGATCTCTCTCGCGCATGGCCGAGAGCCTTCGATCGGCGAGCTCGCGTTCGATCCCGTCGATCCGGACCACATCGTCTTCCGTGCGACCTGGTCGTTCCTGGCCACGCACGACCGCGGCGCCTCGTTCACTTGGACCTGTGCGCGCGCGATCGGCTACGACCGGACGATCGAGGATCCACCGATCGTCGTACCTGCGAGCGGAAGAGTCCTCGCGGGCACCTTCGACGGAATCTCGATCAGCGATCCGTCCGGGTGCGACTACCAGCTCGTGACCGACCCGGCGATCGCGAACCTCTTGATCATCGATCTCGCGCTCGATCCTTTCGACCCGCACGTGGTCTGGGCGGCGACTTCACCCGGCGACCGCGCGAACACGATCGCTCGCAGCGCGGACGAAGGCGAGACGTGGGAGGCGCTCGGCAGCTTCGAGACCGGGATCCTGCTCGAGCGGCTCGTGCTCTCGCCGAGCGATCCGATGCGCATGTACGCGAGCGGCGTCGCCCTGCGCACCGCGACCACCCCGCGGCAGGCATTCGTCTTCCGCTCGACCGATGGAGGTCACACGTTCGACCGAACGGAGGTCCCGCTCATCGACGTCGATCGGACCGACTACGGCGAGCGGAACGTCCACGTCCTCGGGATCGATCCGACCAACCCCGACGTGCTCTTCGTTCGCGTCACGAGGCGACCGACCGACATGATGCCGGAGCGGCTCCTCCGCTCGGACGACGGCGGCCTGAGCTTCACGGAGGTCCTCCAGATCCCCGACATCACGGGCCTCGCGATCTCCGAAGACGGCGCGAACGTCTGGGTCGGCGGCTGGTACGGCGGCCTGCTGCGCTCGGTCGATCACGGGCTCACCTTCGATCCGCTAGATCCCGCGCTGCGCGTGCGCTGCCTCGCCTACCGCCCGGGAGAGCTCTGGGTCTGCACCGACGACGTCGCGGGGGACTACGCGATCGGCCGCTCGACCGATCTGGGCGTGACGGTCGTCCCGCTCTGGGGCTTCGTCGACGCGACGCCGGACGTGGGCTGCGGCATGTGCACCCAGGTCGGTGGCATCTGCCCTGCGTATTGGCTCGATGTTCAGTTCGACCTCGGGCTCTCCTCCGGCGCGGCCATGGACGCGCGCCCGCCGGACCCCGACGCGTCGCTCGCCCCTTCGTGTATCGACGGCGGCCCGCTCGACGCGAGCTCGTTCGACGGCGGTCTCGACGCGGGCGTGGACGCAGACGGGAGGCCGCCTGGACCGACCCCTTCGAGCTGTGCGTGTCGGATCGGCGCACGGTCCGGGGGCGCGTACGGCCCTCGCCTGCTCAGCCTCACCCTCGCGTGCGCCGCGCTGGTGCGATCTCGGCGTCGCTGAGGCGTTCGATTGACGCTGTCCCGACATCGTCCGTACTCTCGCGATCAACTCGACGGCTCGCGTTGATCTCTTTTCTCGCCTCGTTCCCGGAGGACTCGATGCTTCGCCAAGTCGCTTTGCTCGCCGCGCTCGGCGCGCTCTTTTGCTTCACCGGAGCGGCTCGCGCTCAGGACGACACGGCGCGTGCGCGCACGGAGTTTCAGCACGGTGTCGAGCTCTTCCAGGAGAGCGACTACCAGCGCGCGCTCGATGCGTTCCAGGAGGCCTACCGGCTCGCTCCGCACGCCAGCGTCCGCCTGAACATCGCGAACTGCTACGAGCAGCTCGGTCGTCCCGTCGAGGCTCTCTTCCACTTCCAGCACTTCCTCACCGAGGCCGACCATCCCGCTGCGGCGCAGCGCCGTGAGATCGAGGCCTCGATCCGGCGCCTTCGCCAGCAGGTCGGGACGATCACCTTCCAGGTCACACCCGACGGCGCGACCATCACGATCGATGCGACCGCGACGCGGCGTTCGCCGGTGACCGAGCCGGTCGACGTCACGGCGGGCCGGCACACGATCGAGGTCCAGCTCGACGGCTACCGGACCGAGACCCAGACCGTCGAGGTCACGGGCGGCGGCGATGCACGGGTCTCGCTGCGGCTCGCTCGGCAGGAGCCCGTCGCAGCGGCCACGACGACCACGACGACCACGACGGAGCCGACGGCGACCGAGACGGACACGACGACGACGACCGAGACGACTACGGCGTCCACCGACACGACGACGACGACCAGCCTGGCCCTGGCGAACCCCACGGAGCCTTCCGAGCCGAGCGACGGCGGCGGCGGCATCCGGATCGGCATCCCGACGATCGTCGCTGGCAGCGTCACGATCGCGGCGCTCATCGTGGCGTTGATCACGGGCCCGCTCGCCCTCAGCGCGAACAGCGCGTTCGAGCGGGACGTCATCGACTCGAACATGGACCCGGTCACGGGGGACCTGGCGCCGGCGGACATCGCGCAAGCGCGCATCGACGGCCAGGCCCACGCGTCCCAGGCGCAGACGTTCGCGACCGTGACCGACGTGATGCTCGTGACGGCGATCGTGGGAGCCGGCGTCACGACCGCGCTGTTCGTCCTCGATCAGACGGGGAGCAGCGACGAGGATCGCGTGGCCCTGATCCCGGTGGTCACGCCCCAGGGCGCTGCGATCTCGGCTTCCGGCCGCTTCTGATCGATCGGGCGAGCACTATCGTCCGCGCTCCGCTACGCGAGCACTCCGGCTCTCGGGACTACGCCGCCACGCTGACGCGACGCTCGCGCGCCTCGGCGAGCGAGGTCGCGAGCGCGAGGCCCGTCATCGTCAGCCGGGGCGAGCCCGGCGCCACGAGACCGACCGACGCCAGGCGTCCGAGCGAAGCCTCGGCCTCGAGCGTGGTGAGCCCGACTCGCCCGGCCAGCCGGACGACGTCCGTTGGAAGACCCGCGCGAACCAGATCGAGCAGGGCGACGAGGAGTGAAAGGGACTGTTCTCGGTGATTCATGAGCCGGACGCTACGGAATGACTGCACGCGTGTCCAGTTTCGCGCATTCAGTTTCCATCGTTCAGTGGAGCCCTGCCGGGGTCACCCGTTTGACAGGGTTTCCCCATGCCTTTAAAAGACGCGCCCTCGTCGTTCTCGCGTTCCCCCATCGAGAAAGGTTCGGCACACCGCATGGGCTACCTCTTCAGCTCCGAGTCCGTCACCGAAGGTCACCCCGACAAGGTCTGTGACGCCATCTCGGACGCCGTCCTAGACGCCATCCTCGAGCAGGATCCCCGCGGCCGTGTGGCCTGCGAGACCATGGTGAAGACGGGCTATGCCATCGTCGCCGGCGAGATCACGACGACGGCTCTCCTCGACTATCCGAAGATCATCCGCGCCGCGATCCGCGAGATCGGATACACGGCCGACACCGGCTACGACTGGGAGCACTGCGCGATCCTCACCGCGATCGAACAGCAGTCGCCGGACATCGCGCAGGGCGTCGACCTCGCGACCAGCCTGAGCAAGGACCAGGGCGCAGGCGATCAGGGCCTGATGTTCGGCTTCGCGGTCGACGAGACCAAGGAGCTGATGCCGATGCCGATCCAGCTCGCGCATCGCCTGGCGCAGCGGCTCGCGAAGGTCCGCAAGGACGGCACGCTCGGCTGGCTCCGCCCGGACGGCAAGACGCAGGTCACCGTCGAGTACGAGAACGAGAAGCCGAGGCGCCTCGACGCGATCGTGGTCTCCACGCAGCACGACCCGGACGTGAAGCAGAAGAAGATCCGCGAAGCCCTCATCGAGGAGGTCATCTACAAGATCTGTCCGAAGGACATGATCGACAAGAACACGAAGATCTACACGAACCCCACGGGGCGATTCGTGATCGGCGGACCGGTCGGCGATGCCGGCCTCACCGGCCGCAAGATCATCGTGGACACGTACGGCGGCATGGGCCGGCACGGCGGCGGCGCGTTCAGCGGCAAGGATCCGAGCAAGGTCGATCGCTCGGCCGCCTACTTTGCGCGCTACGTCGCGAAGAACGTCGTCGCTTCGGGCGTCGCGACCAAGTGCGAGGTCCAGGTCGCCTACGCGATCGGCGTCGCGCGGCCGATGGGCGTGTACGTCTCGACCTTCGGCACCGGCAAGGTTCCGGACGAGAAGATCTCGGCGGCCGTGACCGAGATGTTCGACTTCCGCCCCCGCGCGCTCATCGAGACGCTCGACCTTCTCCGCCCGATCTACAGCCCAACGGCGGCCTACGGCCACTTCGGTCGCAACCCCGCCAAGGAAGACGTCAAGAACGGCTTCACCTGGGAGAAGACGGATCGCGCGGACGAGATCCGCGATCGCCTGCTCTCGAAGAAGGCCGGCAAGACGGACGCGAGCGCGCTCAAGAACGGCAAGAAGAAGACACGCTCCGAGTCTTCGGCCGAAGCGTGAAACGCGCCGCCCTGGATTGACGAACGAGAGAGGCCGCCGCAAGCGGCCTTTTCTCATGGAGAACGCGCGATGCCGAGCACCGACTGGAAAGAAGACGTTCAGGCCGACGAGGAAGAGCGCTTCGGGCGCTTCGCCGAGCGGATCGCTGGGCTCGCCGCCGCACGCGGCCCACATGACCGGGCGCTCCACGCCAAGAGCCACGCGAACCTTCGCGCACGCTTGACGGTCGCGAGCGATCTTCCCCCTCACGCACGGCAGGGCCTCTTCGCTTCGGCGGGAGAGCACCACGCGTACGTCCGCTTCTCGAACGGAAGCGGTCAGCGCCAGCACGACGGCGTCGGCGACGTGCGTGGGTTCGCGATCAAGGTGCTGGACGTCGACGGCAAGAAGGCCCTCGGAGACGCTCGCACGCAGGACTTCGTGCTGATCCATGCGGACACGTTCGCGGTGCGCACGCCGGACGAGTTCATGACGCTGGTGCAGGCCGCGTCGAACCCGAAGACGCTGGTCGGCGAGCTGCGCCGCAACCTCGGCCTGCTGCGCACTGCACAGATCCTCTTCGGCGTCGCGCGCGGGATGCCCTCCAAGCCCACGCACTCGGTCGACCGAACGTACTACTCCGCCGTTCCCATCGCGTTCGGCCCGTATGCCGCGAAGCTCGCGCTCGTCCCGCTGCATCCGAAGGACTCCTCGCAGCGCGCCGGTAAGGACGCGAACTACCTGCGCGAGCTCCTCTTCGAGCGCATCTCCCGCGCGGCCCTGCGCTTCGAGCTGCGCGCGCAATTCTTCGAGGACGCGTCCACGCCGATCGAGGACCCCACCCGGAAGTGGCCGACGCCCTACGTCGCGCTCGCGCAGCTGGAGATTCCCGTGCAGGCGCCGCGGAGCCCGGCCGGCCTCGAGCTCGATCGCTTCGTGGAGGCGCTCTCGTTCGATCCTTGGCACGCGCTCGAGACGCACCGGCCGCTCGGTGCGATCCAGCGCGCGCGAAAGCACGCCTACTACGCCAGCACCCAGAGGCGCGGCGCGAGCCCCGAGCCCGACGGCTCGGAGTGGGCGTCGTTCGGCTGAGCGCGGCTTCCGACTTCGCCTGGTGACGTCCCGGCGCCCTCCCTTCGTTTTGGGGGTAGGCTGACGCGCATGACCACCCTGCGAGAGCGCATCGACCTGGACCTGAAGACGGCCATGCTGACGAAGAACGAGGCGGCGCGCGACGCGCTGCGGCTCGCGAAGTCGGAGCTCTTGCTGAAGGAGGTCGACGTCGCGCGCGCGCTGACGGACGAGGAGACGATCGCGATCCTGCAGAAGAGCGTGAAGTCGCGAAAGGACGCGATCTCCGAGTTCGCGGCCGCAGGTCGGACCGATCTGGTCGAGAAGGAAGAGCTCGAGCTGACCTTCCTGACCCCCTACCTGCCCAAGACGCTCGATGCAGCCGAGACGCGTAGCGCGATCGAGTCGATCACGACGGAGCTGGGCCTCACGACCAAGAAGGACATGGGACGGCTCATGAAGGAGCTGAAGTCCCGACACGCCGGGCTCGATGGCCGGCTCGCGTCACAGATCGCGGGCGAGATCCTCAAGTAGCGATCCCTCCCGCATCGATCGATCGCGTCCAACGGCTCGCTACGCGGAACGCTCCCGTTCGTGCTCGAAGCGAGCGCTCCCGAACGCGATCCGCTACGCGAGCACTCCTGCGGAGGTCAGGGGAAGATGCCGCGCTCGTCGTAGGCCGTCCTGAGGTTGAGCAGCGCGAGCGCGTAGGCCGCGATCCGCGGGCTGACCTTCTTGGACCGCGAGAACGCCATCACCTTCCGGTACTGACGGACCATGCGCTTCTCGAGCCGCGCCTCGACCTCTTCGACCTCCCAGAACTCGCTGCGCTTGTTCTGGATCCACTCGAAGTAGCTCACCGTGACGCCGCCCGCGTTGGCGAGGATGTCGGGGATGACGACGACGTTCTTCTTCGCGAAGATCGGCTCGGCCTCCGGGTTCGTCGGGCCGTTGGCGCCTTCGCTCATGACGCGGATGTCGAGCCACTCGGCCTCTTGGGCGCCGACCTGATTCTCCATCGCGGCCGGGATGAAGATGTCGGCCTTCGTGCGGAAGAACTGCTCGCGCGAGATCTGCGTCGCGTCTTCGTACCCGGCGATGGAGCCCTTGCTGCGCGAGTAGTCGAAGAGCTGCGGGACGTCGAGCCCGCCTTCCTTCTTGATGTATCCGGTGTGATCGCCGACCGCGATCACCTTCACGCCGAGCTCGTGGAGGAACTTCGCGGCGAAGGTGCCGACGTTGCCGAAGCCCTGGACGATGGCCGAGCATGTCTTCAGATCCGTGCCGGTCTCCTTGGCCCACTCGCGCACGCAGACGACGGCGCCCTGACCTGTGGCCTGCTCGCGTCCCTGCGAGCCGCCCGATGCGAGCGTCTTGCCCGTCACGACGCCGCGCTGCGCGTTCTTCTCGAGGTCGCCGACACGGTTCATGAACGTGTCCATCATCCAGACCATCATCTGCGCCGTCGTTCCCACGTCGGGCGCCGGGATGTCGTAGTCGGGACCGATGTTGCCGCCGAGCGCGTGCGTGAACCGACGCGTGATGCGCATCAGCTCGCCCTGGCTGTGCGCGCGCGGGTCGACCTGCACGCCGCCCTTGCCGCCGCCGAACGGGATGTCCATCAGCGAGCACTTCCACGTCATCATCGATGCGAGCGCCTTCACGTCGTCGAGGTTGACGGACTCGTGATAGCGAATGCCGCCCTTGTACGGCCCGAGGATGTTGTTGTGCTGGATGCGATAGCCGGTGAAGAGCTTCACCGTGTTGTCATCGAGCCGCACCGGGAAGTGAACGATGATCTCGTTCTTCGGCTGCGAGAGGATTGCCGCGACGTGCGGGGGAAGATCCGCCACGACGGCGGCCTCCGCGAGGTATCCCTGAACGACCTTGAAGAACTCGTAGTGCGCCATCGGTGGAGACTCCGTTGTGGGCGCGCCCTTGCGCGCGGCGAGGAACGAGACCGGCCGCGTTTCGCACGCCCGAATGAGGCGCGCAACGACGCGATGCGTCAGCCAATCACCACGCGGGAGTGACTACTGAGCGATCCATAGCGTGTACACGAGACACGCCGTCGACGTGAACATCAGTGCATCGACGCGATCGAGCATTCCGCCATGTCCCGGGAGAATGCTTCCGCTGTCCTTCACTCCGGTCGACCTCTTGACGAGGGACTCCACGAGGTCGCCGCTCTGGCCGAGCAGGTTGGCGACCACGGTGAGGACGACCGCGTTCAGCAATGGAAGTGACGGCATGAACCAGAAGTGGGCGGCCAGCGCTCCGGTCAGGCTGCCGAGCACGCCGCCCATCGCTCCTTCGATCGTCTTCGACGGCGAGACGCGCGGCGCGAGCTTGTGCTTTCCGAAGAAACGGCCGGCGAAATAGGCGCCGGTATCGCTCGCCCAGGCGATCCACATCGCGAGCAGGACCCACTCACCACCGTGCTCAGCGAGGTGAAGGCGGCCGAGCGAGCCGAGGAGGCCGCCCACGTAGAAGGGCCCGGCGATCAACCAGGCGAGCCGCACGCCGGCCGCCTCGAGCGGCTCGGGTCGCGCGAGTGACACGATCGTTCCGGCGCCCGCGACGACGACGATCATCGTGACGAGCGCGGCGAGGTCAGAGCCGAGAATGAGAGTCGTTGCTACTCCGACCGTCGCGGCGACGCCCCACGCATACAGGAGCGACGCGCCTTGCATGGTCATGCGCATCAGCTCGTGCGCAGCACGTGCGATAGCAAGCAGTACCACCGCCTGATAGGCCCACTCGGGCCCAAGGAACATCAGATACAGAAGGATCGGTATCCCGATCGCCGCCGTCCCGAACCGCATCAGCGTGTTGCGGAGGAACGGGCTCAGGCCCGGGGGTTTCTCGGGCGATGCGTCCGGTGTCTGGGGGGTGGGGCTGGTCTCAGACATGCGCGGGCGTCGGCGGACGGAGGTCGCTCACGGGGGTGGCCCCGGAAGATACCCGACCGAACCGGCGATCGCGCGCCTGAAATGCCGTGAGCGCTTCGAGCAGATCGTCTTCGCCGAAGTCCGGCCAGAGACGATCCGAGAAGTGGAGCTCCGCGTATGCGGCTCCCCAGAGAAGGAAGTTGGAGATGCGCTTCTCGCCACCCGTGCGGATGAGGAGATCGACCTCGCCGACCGCCATCGAGGGTAGAGCCTCGGCGAGGGTGTTCTCATCGATGGTCGCTGGGTCGAGCTCGCCACGGGCGGCCTGGATCGCGAGCTTGCGCGCGGCGTCCGCGATCTCCTCGTGACCGCCATAGGAGAGCGCCAGGGTGAGGGTCATCGAGTCGAGCGACGCTGTCTCCGCCTCGAGCGCATCGAGGACGTCGCGGACGCGCGCGGGGAGGCGCTCGACGCGCCCGATGCTTCGGAGGCGAATCCCGTTGTCGAGAAGCTCGCGTCGCTCGGTGAGAAGGAACTCCCGGAGGAGCTCCATGAGAGCGTCGGTCTCGAACGTGGGGCGCTGCCAGTTCTGCTCGCTGAAGGCGTAGAGCGTGAGGGCCTTCAGATTGAGCTTGCGGCTAGCGCGCGTGATCCTCCGGACCGCCTCGCTCCCCTCGCGATGTCCGTTCGGTCGAAGCATCCCGCGCTGCAGCGCCCAGCGCCCGTTGCCGTCCATGATGATGGCGACGTGGGCGGGGAGACGGTCAGGATCGAGAGTCGACACCTGTTCGCTGCTACCACGCGGAATTTGGTGGTTCAAGCAGCACGCGACCAACGGCATGAGCGGCACGGTGAGAGGTCGTGTGGGCCCGCGGGCCGTCGAGCGTTTCACGTGAAACATGCGTGGCCGCCGACGGGTCGTTTCACGTGAAACGCGCTAGGCCTCCGCGTGCGATTTCCCGACCGAGTCCGCGCCGAGCTCGACGACCTCACGCGCCGCGAGCTCCTGCGGACGCCGCGTATCTTCGCGTCGCCGCCCGGCCCGACGCTACGCCTGGATGGTCGCGAGCTCATCTGCCTCACCTCGAACGACTACCTCGGCCTCGCTGGCGATCCCCGCCTCGCTCTCGCCGTCGCCGAGGCCACCCGTGAGGGCACCGGGGCAGGAGCCAGCCGCCTCATCACCGGATCTCTCGACGCACACGCGCGAGCCGAGCGCTCGCTCGCTGACTTCGTCCGGCTTCCCGCCGCCCTCCTCTTCTCCTCCGGATACGCGGCCAACGTCGGCGCGCTCCAGGGCCTGCTCGGTCCGGGCGACGTCGTCTTCAGCGACGCCCTGAACCACGCGAGCCTGATCGACGGCTGTCGGCTCAGCCGCGCCCGCGTGGTGGTCTATCGCCACGGCGACGTGGAGGACCTCGCGCGCTTGCTCGCGCGTGAGCGTGGCGACGCGCGGACCGCCCTCATCGCCAGCGAGACGGTGTTCTCGATGGACGGCGACCTCGCTCCCGTCGCTGCGCTCCGTGCGCTCGCCGACGCTCACGGCGCCGGCCTCCTGCTCGACGAGGCGCACGCGCTCGGCGTCGTCGGCCCGAACGGAGTCGGCGTGGCCGCCTCGGTCGGAATCGTGCCCGATGCCCTCGTCGGCACGCTGGGAAAGTCGTTCGGCCTGATGGGCGCGTTCGTCGCGGGCTCGGCCGACCTCGTCCAGCTGCTGACGAACCGTGCCCGCAGCTTCGTCTTCTCCACCGGCGTATCGCCGACGCTCGCCGGCGCGATCCCCTTCGCCGTGTCGCTCGTCGCGCAGGCCGACGCGCGTCGCGAACGACTCCTCGGCCACGCGAACCGACTGCGCTCGGAGCTCCGCAGCCTCGGGCACCCCGTCGTCGACTCCCCGTCCTGCATCGTGCCCGTGATCCTCGGCGAGCCGCGCCGTGCGCTCGAGGTGTCCGCGGCACTCCTGGAGCGAGGTCTGTACGTCCAGGCCATCCGGCCCCCGACCGTGCCGTCAGGGACGAGCCGGCTGCGACTCGCTCCGAGCGCGTCTCACGAGGCCAACCACCTGGAGCGGGCATGCGACGCCATCCGTCAGGTCCTGGGCTCGTAGTCACAGGCACGGGCACCGCCGTCGGCAAGACCTCGGTCACCCGCGGCCTGGCTCGACTGCTCTTCCAACGCGGGCTGCGCGTCGCCGCGCTCAAGCCCTTCGAGACCGGGGTCGGCGCCAACCCCGAGGATGCGGTGGCCATCGCGCGGGCGGGCGGTCGACCCGAGCTGGCGCACGTCCCTGGCCTCTATCGCGCCGCGCCACCACTCGCGCCTTTCTCCGTCGCGCTGGTCGGAGGTCCCGCGTGCGATCCCGTTGCGATCGCCGACGCAGTGCGCTCGGCGCTCGTCGGTGCCGACTTCGCGCTGGTCGAAGGCGCAGGGGGCCTCGCCGTCCCGTTGACTCGCGAGACGCTCTTCGCCGACTTCGCGGTGCGGCTCGGCTACCCTCTCGTGCTGGTCGCTCGCGACGAGCTCGGGGTGCTCTCGCACGTCATCGCAGCGAACGAGCTCGCCCGTGCTCGGGGACTCGATATCGCTGCCGTCGTTCTCACGCGCCAGACGGCGTCCGACATCTCCCGTGACACCAACGCCCTCGCGCTCCGCGCCTTCGTCCGGTGCCCCGTCGTCTGCTTCTCGATCGCTCAGGAGGACGACGACGCGCTCGCGACGGCCGCAGCGGAGCTGAGCGAAGCGCTCGGGCTCCCGGCCGAGACGTCACCACGCGAGGACAATCACCACTAGATACGCCAGCGAACGTATCACCATCGCTACAACGATGGGCGCCCAGAGAGCGAACGCTAGCTTCTCGCGGTGCGCTCGCGTGATGACGCGGAACGTCGGCAGGTTCAGCCCGACGAACACCGCCGTCGCGATCGCGAACAGAGCCCCGCGAACCCCCACCGAGGGGTGCAGCGGTCCCCATCGCACGATCGCGATCGCGCCGAGCAGCATCCACGAGAGCCGCGCGCGGAACCGCGTCTCGATCGCCGCCACACGCTCCGGGTCGTTCGCGCCGCGCACCCTCGCGCGTGTACGATGCCGGCGGGCACCGTTCAATCGCCCCGGCCTTGACGAAATCCCGCGCCGCGTGCACACGGCCCGGCGCCGAGCGCTCATGTGCACGTCGGCCCACGCCATCGAGGAGAGTCGCTTGATGATCAGTCCATCCCGTCCCGTGTTTCTCGCGAGCCTCGCGTCCCTGTTCGTGGCGTGTGGAGGCTCGAGCGAGCCGGTTGAGACCGCCGACACGACCGGCGATGAGACCGTCGCCACCGAGCCCGCGCCGCCGCCTGCGCCCGAGCCCGCGCGCGTTCGCGTCATCCACGCGGCTTTCGACCCGAGCGCAGCGTCGATCGCGATCGCCTTCGACGGAGACGAGCCCGCCATCCCGTCGCTCGCGTACGAGTTCGCGAGCGCGTACGTCGAGCTGCCTGCGGGCTCGCACGCCGCGTCGGTTCGCTCCAGCGACACGGAGCTGATCAGCTCGCAGCTCGATCTGCCGACGGGGGGTGGCTGGTACAGCGCGATCACGTACTCGACCGCCGACTTCCCCGCGGCGATGCAGCTCGCCGAGGACCGCGCCGAGTCGCCCGCCGAAGGCAGCGCCTCCGTCCGGCTCTTCCATGGAATCGTCGGTCTTCCCGCCGTCGATGTCTGCACGCCCGGAGCCACGGCGCGCGCCGATGGCCTGCCCGTCTTCGCCGATGTGCAGCCGGGAGCGCTCGCCACTGCCCCGGACGGCACGGCCTACGCGATGGTCCCCGCCGACGCTGAGATCACGCTCCAGTTCCGCGCACAGAACGCGGTCCCTTGCCACGGACGGCTCCAGGGCGTCGCCCTCTTCACGCCGGTCAGCGGCAACTACACGCTCGTCGCCGTCGGGCGGACCAGCGGACGGCCGCGCGTCGACCGTGAGCTCTTGCTCTGCGCCGACCCGCCGGCGAGCGACACCTCCTGCGCCACCGTCCCGATCTCGGCGCATTGATCAAAGCAGGAGTGCTCGCGTAGCGGACCCTGCGAGCACGGACGGGAGCGGGCCGCGCAGCGAGCCGATCCAAGCGACTTGCAGCTTTCTTCGGCGTCGCAGCCGACGCGTTTAGGTTCGGACCATGCGCCGGCTGCCTCGACGCGGAGCTCTCATCCTCGCCCTGATCTTCGCGATCACCGCGCCGGGCTCGGTACGCGCCGATCTCGTCCGCGTGCCGTGCGTGCTCCAGGACGCCGAGTCCGTGGAGGCCGTCGCGGGACGCTTCCACGTGTCGATGGATGACCTCGCGCTCCTGAACGAAGGCGTCGACCTCGAGCGCGTCTCGGTCGGGACGGAGATCGTCGTCGGCTTCGCCGAGCGTGTGGAGCACGTGGTGGTTCGTGGCGACACGCTGCTGCGTCTCGGCCGCCGCTACGGCGTCTCTGTCGAAGACATCACGCGGTGGAACGCGATCACCGACGCCTCGCGCGTCCGGGCAGGCGCTACGCTCGTGATCTACGCACGGCCGAGCGTTCCGCCATCAGCCTCGGTGGGCCGGCCGAGCGACGGCTCGCTCGAGCGAGGCGTGCGGCTGCGACCGAACGCCGGATGGGTCGTGCGCAACCCCGAGCGCGCGTTCGTCACGCGCGACGCCGCGTCGTGGATGGCCGCGGGCTTCGCGCAGGTGGCGCGCCGCTACCCGCGCTCGGCGCGCATCGAGGTTCGTGACGCGAGCGTCGAGCACGGCGGGCGTCTTCGCGAGCACCACAGCCACCAGACGGGACGTGACATCGACCTCGTCTACTACCAAGCCCGCTGCCACGACACGTGCACCTACCACCGCGTGAGCCCGACCACGCTGGACGCGGAGCGACAGTGGGCATTGCTCGAGGCGTGGCTTCGCGCGGGAGTCGTCGAGTACGTCTTCATCGACCACGCGCTTCAGGAGCCGCTCTACGAGGCCGCGCGTGCTGCGGGGGCGAGCCGTGACGAGCTCTCGCGCTGGTTCCAGTGGCCGCGTGCACAGGACCAGAGACTCGGCGTGGTGCGGCACGTCCGTGGTCACCGCGATCACCTTCACGTCCGCTTCGTGTGCGCGGCGCACGATCTACGCTGTGATCGCGCCACCGGTCGGCACGACGATCACGAGGACGAGGTCGACCCCGACGATCCGTCGTGATCAACGAATCGGCTCGCTGCGCCGCCCGCTTCCGTCCGTGCTCGCTGCGAGCACTCCCGTCCGCGATCGGCTCCGCGAGCACTCCTGCCGTGATCCCCGCGCGAGAGCGCTCGCGGTGCACCACGGAGCGAGTCGATCAGTCGATGCAGCGCTCAGAGGCAGGCGCCGGCGTGGTCGACGCCCGACATCGCCATGTGGGCCTCGCACTCGCTCGCGTAGGTGACCCCGTCGCAGCCGCAGACCTGCGCGCCGCCGGGGGTGCACGTGGTCGGGGGCGTCTGGCAGGTTCCAGGCGCGTCGGCGCGCCCGCAGTCGGCGCCGATGTCGTGCTGACAGAACTGGTTGGTGGGGCACGGGTCCGCGCCGCGCGTGCCGCAGATCTGCGCCATCGCGGCGTCGTCCGGGACCGACGAGGCGTCGCTGCTGGCGTCGACCAGCGCCGCGTCGTCGCCAGCGCTGGCGTCAGGCGCAACGTCGGCGTCCGGCGCTCCAGTGTCGTCTACGGCCGCGTCGACGGCTGAGCCGGTGTCGGCGCCGACGACCGCGCCTCCCCCACAGCCGGCCAGCGCAACGAGCGCAACGAGCGGAAGCCAGCCGAGCGGCCCGGGAAACGAGGCTTTCAAGAAAGAATTCATCGAATCAGAGTACCAGAACAAAGACACCTTGCATTATCACGAATGTTCAATATGTTTTGAACGTTTTGTAAGCGAGGTGACCGTGGAGGTGGGAACCCCTTTGATCGAGCGCCTGGGGCGGCTGTCTCGAGATCGAAACATCCCCACCGTGGCTGCGCGGCTCGAAGCGCTGCTGCCGCTCGTGGGCACCGAGATGGGCGCCGTCGAGCGGGCTCTCTGCGCGGTCGATGGCGTGCGCGACGTCCACGGGGGCGCGGCACACCTCATCCGCCGCGGCGGCAAGCGGATGCGTCCGCTCTGTGTCGCGCTCGCCGCCAAGCTCGGCCGCGGGTTCGACGCTCACGCCGTCGAGCTCGCCGTCGCCGTCGAGCTCGTGCACAGCGCGACCCTGCTCCACGACGACGTCGTCGACCTGGGTGACTCGCGGCGCGGCGCGCCGACGACGCGGCTCGTGTACGGCAACGCGATCAGCATCTTCGCTGGCGACTGGCTGCTCGTCGACGCGCTCCGTCGCGTGCGCAAGACCGGCATCCCGCTCGTGCTCGAGCGGCTGCTCGACGTGATCGACGAGATGATCGTCGCGGAGTCGCTGCAGCTCGAGCGTCGTGGAGAGCTCGAGACCCGAGTAGAGTCCTGGCTCGCGGTCGCGCGAGGAAAGACGGCGGCGCTCTTCCGCTGGGCGATGTTCGCCGGCGCACGCGCGGGCGGTCTCACGCTCGAGGAGGCCGAGACGCTCGAGCGGTTCGGTGCGCACTGCGGCATCGCGTTCCAGGCGATCGACGACGTGCTCGATCTCGCCGGCGATCCGGCCGCGACGGGAAAGCTGCCGTTCGCCGATCTGCGCGAGGGGAAGTGCTCGCTGCCCGTCGCCTACGCTATCGAAGCCGATCCGACGCTCATCGTTCGCGTGCGAGCCGCCGACGGGACCGATGCGAACGCGACGAAGGAGCTCTCACGCGCCATCGCCGCAACGGGCGCCCTCCTACGGGCCAGAGACTACGCGTTCGACCAGATCGCCTCCGCGATCACCGAGCTGGACGTTTTTGCGCCCTCCGAGACGCGCTCTGCGCTGATCTCGGTCGCGCGCGCCATGGTCGAACGAGAGGTCTGAGATGACATCGACGGAGCTCGCTACGGTCCCCGCGGGTGGCTCGGGCGCGATGTTCGACGCCATCGCTGCTCGCTACGATCTGCTCAACCGGATCCTCTCGATGGGGATCGACGCCCGATGGCGCCGGATGGCCGTGCGGCTCGCGCAGGTTCCGCCGAACGGTCGAGCGCTGGACGTCGCGACCGGCACGGGCGACCTCGCGCTGGCGCTCGCGGCAGCCTCGCCTGGCGCGAGCGTCGTGGGGCTCGACCCTTCGCGCGGGATGCTCGCCGTCGGCGAAAAGAAAGTGCGCGCACGCGGCCTGGAAGGGCGCGTCTCGCTCACGGAAGGTGACGCTCGGACGCTGCCCTACCCCGACGGGAGCTTCGACGCGGTGACCATCGCGTTCGGAATCCGGAACGTTCCCGACCGACCGCGCGCGCTCCGCGAGATGGCGCGCGTGCTCAAGCCTGGCGGTCGGCTCGTCGTGCTCGAGCTCTCCGAGCCGCGCCGCGGGATCCTCGGACCGCTCGCGCGCTTCCACGTGCACCACGTCGTACCGCGCGTGGGCGCGCTGCTCTCCGGGGCGCGCGAGTACCGATATTTGCAGGCGTCGATCGCGGCGTTCCCCGATCCCGACACGTTCGCGTCGATGATCCGTGACGCCGGGCTCGTCGACGTCTCGTACGTGTCGCTCACGTTCGGCGTCGCGGCCATCCACGTGGGCGTTCGCGCGTGACCCTCGAGCACACGGAGACCCTCCTTCGCGCTTCCGCGCCCGAGGACGCGTCGCCGGTGGTCACGCGCGAGGAGTCCCGTGCGTTTCTCCGCAGCGCGCTCGCCGAGCACGAGCGTGAGATGAGCGTGGTCGTGCCGGCGCCGGCCGCGCCTGGCGTCGGGATGCTGGCGCGCCTGCGCAAGGGCGCGGCGTTTCACGTCGCGAGCACCGATCAGTCGCTCACGGCGCTCGGGTGCACGCGCTCCGTCGCGCTCGCGGGAGACGAGCGCTTCGAGCAGGCGACCACGTTCTACGAGCGCGAGCGCGAGCGGGTCGTCCGAGCACACGACCGCTGCCGGGGCGTCGCTCCGATCCTGACCTGCGGCTTCGCGTTCGCCCCGATGGCAGAGCGCGACGTCTGGACCTCGTTCGGCGACGGCGCCGTCACGCTCCCCCGCTGGGCTCACCGGCGCGAGCGCGGTCGAGCAGCGCTCGTGTTCTCGAGAGGCCCGGACGAGCCGAGAGATCCTTCCTTCGCGCTCGCAGAGCTCGACGCGATCTGGGACGCCCTCGAGGCGGGCGGCGCGAGCCAGGCGCACGCTCGAGGCCCGAGCGGCGCACGCGCGTCGCACGTCGACGAGGCGCGCTGGACCCGATCGATCGAGGACGTACGCGCGCGCATCGGGCGAGGCGACGCGGAGAAGATCGTCGTCGCGCGCCGCTCGATCGTCGTCGCCGACCAGGACTTCGATCCGATCGCGATCGCGGAGAGGCTCGCGCGACCCTTCGCGAACGTGTTCGTGATCCGTCGAGGAAGCGCCACGTTCGTGGGCGCGACACCCGAGCATCTCTTCGAGAAGCGCCGGCTCCGCGTGAGCATGGACGCGCTGGCCGGCACGGTGTCGCTCGCGTGCGATCCGCGCGGCAGCTCGCTCTTCGCGAGCGAGAAGGATCGCTCCGAGCATGCGTTCGTCGTCGACGCGATCGTGGAGCGGCTCACCGGGCTCGGCGCAGACGTGTCGGTGGCTGCACCGGTGATCCGGACGATCGGCGACATCGGGCATCTGGCGACGCCCATCCGAGCTGCGCTCGCGCGCGATGTCTCGCCCTTCACGATCGCGGAGCGGCTTCACCCGACGCCCGCGGTCGGCGGCGTGCCGAGAGAGACGGCGCTCTCGTGGATCGCGGAGAACGAGCCCGACCGCGGCTGGTATGCAGGGCCGGTCGGCTGGGTGGACCTCGACGGGAACGCAGAGCTGCTCGTGGCGCTGCGCTCGGCGCTGGTGATCGGCGCGCGCGCGATCGCCTACGCGGGATGCGGGATCGTGGACGCCAGCCGTCCGCCCGCGGAGTATGCCGAGACGAGCCTCAAGCTCGCTCCGATGCTGCGCGCGCTGGGTGTCGCGACGTGAGCGCTCCGGCGAACCTCCTGACCGAGTGGGCGCGCCTCGTGGCGGCGAGCCTCTCCGCGTCGGGTGTTCGCGACGTGATCGTGAGCCCAGGCTCGCGGTCGACGCCCTTCGCGATCGCTCTCGCGAAGAGGACGGACCTGACGCTGACGAGCGTGATCGACGAGCGCTCGGCGGCCTTCGTCGCGCTCGGGATGGCCCGCGCGACGGGCCGCGCGGCCGCGGTGCTCGCGACGAGCGGGTCGGCGCCCGCGCACTGGTTCCCAGCGGTGATCGAGGCCTCGACGGCCAACGTGCCGATCTTGCTGCTCTCTGCAGATCGCCCGCTCGCGCTCGCCCACACCGGCGCGGCGCAGACGATCGATCAGACCAAGCTCTTCGGGAGCTGGGTGCGCGGGTTCTTCGATCTCGGAGATCCGCGGAGCGACGAGGGCTCGCTCGAGGGCGTCGTCCGCGCGGTCGCGCAGGCCGTCGCCGCAACGCGCGGCCCGTTGGCCGGGCCGGTCCACGTGAACCTTCGCGCCGACAAGCCGATCGAGCCGATCGAAGAAGACAACGCGCTCCACCGCGCCGTCGAGCGCCGCATCGCGCGCGGCATCTCGGAGATCACCGCCGGCGCATCCGGCGCTGACGAGAACTTTGCGCAGAAGCTCGCCGCAGCGCTCGAGACGAGCGAGCGCCCGCTGGTGTTCGCAGGGCCGCGATCGGTGACGGCGCCCGCGATCGCTTCCGCGCTCTCGGCTTTGGGCCTGCCGGTCGCCGCCGAAGCGACCAGCCAGCTGCG
The DNA here is from genome assembly GCA_038252025.1 of Polyangiales bacterium. Lineage (GTDB taxonomy): Bacteria > Myxococcota_A > Polyangia > Polyangiales > Sandaracinaceae > JBBSAT01. The sequence continues at coordinate 25,866 of JBBSAT010000080.1, forward strand.
GTTCGGTGTGCGGGCGCCGCTGGCCATCGACGCCTTCGAGCACCTCTTCTCGTGCGCTTCGTTCGCGAGCCGGAACGCGCCGGATCTGGTGGTGCAGGTCGGGTCGCTCCCGACGTCGCAGGCGTACGCGAGCGTCGCCGTAGGCGTGCGACGCTTCGTCCTCGATGCAGGTGGCGTCCGTGATCCC
>JBBSAT010000081.1:0-25994 GCA_038252025.1 Polyangiales bacterium
ATGCGGTCGACCCGCGAGTAGCCGGTGGTGTCACTGCGGAAGTCCGCCATGCCGCAGACGCCGGCGCCCTCGGGACCCGCGTGTCCGCAGTGGACGTCAGGCGCGCCCGCGGCCGGGACACCTGCGTGATAGATGTGGCAGCCGAGCGTCGCGCCGGTGGTGTCGGCGAGCGCGCCGACGTCCCAGCCAGCGGCCGCGCAGAACGCGAGACAGTCAGCGCTGTCCTCGTACTGGGCGTACTGGCCCGTGCAGTGCGTGGTCACGAGGCCGCAGTAGGACGCGCAGTCGAGCGCGATCGGGCCGGTGTCCGGCACGGGGCCGGTGTCGACGGGGACTCCCGTGTCTTCCGGCACGACGCCGGTGTCGACGAGCGGGCCCGTGTCACCGGTGCCACCACCGTCGGTCGGAACCGGATCGGAGGGGCAGCCCGAGAGCATGAGCGCGCCCACGAGGGTCGCGGAGAGGAGAAGCTTGTTGATGTTCATGGACGTTCTCCTCATGGCGCGTGGCGCTGGGTGGTGCCCCAGACGCGGATGGGGGCCACGGGGGTGCCGAGCGCGTCAGCGAGCGGCATCTCGACGACGAGGACGGACGTGTTCATGCCCGCGAAGAAGTCGCGGTCGCTTCGCATCGCCACGGTGCCCGTCGCGAGGGTCGTCTGGAACCCTTCGAGATCGAAGAAGAACGCGTCGTCGCGGAGACCCGCGAAGACCCGGACGCCGCCACGCGTGAGCGTGTGCTCGGCGATCGCCACGACCGGCGCGCTGGTGCCGGGAATGTTGGAGAACTGAACGAAGCAGTTGCCGGTCGCGTCGTGACCGAAGCGCGCTTCGATGTCGTACTCGGACTCGCCGTCATCCGTGTTGTCGACGTGGATCGTGTAGAGCACGTCGCGGTCGCACGAGACGGCTTGAGTCGCCGAAGGTGCGTTCGGGCCGTCGTAGCTCATGGCAACCACGAGACGGGCGTCGGCGCCGGTTCCCTGGTGCCAGGCGTAGACGTCGGCGATGTCCGCCGCTCGGTCCGTGCCAGGCGGCGTCGCCGTCGGATTGGTTCGTGCCGGCGGATCGAGGTGATCCGCAGCTTCCACATGTGCGTTCTGGGTGGCTACGAAGGCGCTTGCGCCTCCGAGAACCAGCGCCAGAAGCGCCCACAATTTAGGGCGATTTACTGTCATTTTTACTCGTACCTCCCCTTCGACCTCGCACCTATTGCGAGCTCGTTCGAGCGTTCCGCGTCGTCCCTCCAAGACTTCGAAGCGCGCTCGATGGCCGTACCCTGTACGCGCCACCTCCGGATCGAGATCACCGACGTCCCCGAAAGAGGCGTCCCGATCCCAATGGAAGGAGCATCCTCGGCCGGATCCGCCGGGAGGGCAAGTACGGCCTCGGCGCATCCCGGTTCGCGGACTAGCTGGACGCGTCGCCGGGCGCGCGCCGCAACACGGGGAGCCCGTGCTTCGTTCGCTGCCGAAGCTGGTAGCGCCGCTCGCAGTAGGCCGCGTCTTCCACCCAGAGGCGCCTCGCGCGGAGCTCCATCAGCGGGCGAAGGAGCGTCGCGCTCGGCAGCCACGAGATCACGCTCGGCCGGTCGCTCGTCGCGATCACGGCCTCGATGATGGCGGTCCGACCTGGCCCGACGGGGGTCGCGTGCGTCTCGACCAGCGAGCCAACCCCGTCGCCAGCGAGGATCGTCATCACGATCGTGCGCGGGTCGGGGCAGTCGAACCGCGCGTCCACCTCGACGCCGACCGGGCCGGCGAGTCGGAACACGACGCGCAGCGTGATCTGCGCCGCGCTCTCGTCGAGCACCGTCAGGTTGCCGAAGGTGTGCGGGTGGTAGTGGGCGCCGTGCCAGGGATCGAGGCGGTTCGCGAGCACGTCCTCGGGCTCGCAGCGAGCCTCCGTGCGGACGACCGCGTCGAGAAAGCGCGCAGGGCGCACGGGCAGGAAGGGCGCCTCGGTGGGGCTCTCCCCAGGGGCGAGGAGCTGATCGAAGCGCGCCCACGTGAAGACGCCGTCGTCGAAGGTCGGCAGCGCAGCCCAGTCGCCCTGCTTTTTCTCGCAGGAGAGCGCGAGGCCATGCCACGGGCAGACGATCCGCCCGCGCGCGTCGACAGCGCCCTTCGAGAGCTCCGCGCCCATGTGCGGACACGAGTCCGGGGCCAGGGCGGGCCCGCGAGCGCTTCGCCAGCCGACCAGCTCCCGGCCGAGGATCGTGTACGGCCGCGGCTCGCGCGTGAAGGCGCGGCTCGAGTCGATGACCGTCCAGCCTCCGGAGGGCTGGGCGAGCGCGCGGGTCAGCGCGCGGTCGATCTTGCGGGGATCGGCGGCGATCCAGTCGGGACGCGGCGAGACCGGACGCTCTGGTCCTTCTTTCGCTGGATCACGCCCGATCAACCAGAAGCGACGGCTCATCGGGCGGAACATACGGGCGGAGGGCTCCGGGCGCCGTGCGCCGACCCACGCTCACATTCCGGCGGCGGAGAGCTGCGATCGATACTGCGGCGTCTGGGGCGCCCGGGGAAAGCGCCGGACGAAGTCGCGCATGACGGGCAGCGCCTCGTGCTGGCGGCCGAGGTGCGTCAGTGCGTTGATGACGGTGCCGAGGTCCCGCGGATCGCGCGAGCGCCGGTAGATCTCGAGCGCGCAGGTGAAGTCGTTGTGCGAGAGGCATGCCTGCGCCCGGGCCGACTCCTCAGCGGTGAGGTCGGTCAGCGCGATGGCACGCGCGCGCGGGCGGGGCGTCTCCACCTCGACGGGGGATGGAGGCGTCGTGCCGGAGACCTCCGGGCCCTCCTCGAGGGCGGGGTCGGGAGGCGCTTCGGGCGGGGCGACGTCCACGTCGGGGATGGGCGCGAGCGTCGCGACGACCTGGATCGGGTCAGGGGTGGAGGTCGCGTCGGTCGGCATCTGCGTCGCCGTCATCTCGGACGGAGACCTCGGCCAGGCCCAGGTGCCGAGCGCGAGCACGACCGCGACCGACAGCACGCCCGCGGCGATGGCGAGGGTGCGCGAGCTGAAGGCGGGGGGCAGGACTCCGGGCGAGCCAGCCGCGGGCGAGCCAGCCGCGGGCGAGCCAGCCGCGGGCGAGCCGACCTCGGTCGGAAGGTCTCGCCGCACCTTGCGCCGCGAGCGCGCGATGTCCTGGTCGTCCGCGCCGGGAATCCCCGTCATGTCCACGGGCGCGTCCGGCTCGAGACGCTCCGCGTCGAGGTGCGTGGCGGTCGGCGCGCGATCGTCGATCACGCTCTCGTCGATGGCGCGATGAAGCTCCTCCGAGAGGACTCCCGCGGTCGGGATGCGCTCCGTGGGCGACTTCTCGAGACAGCGCTCGACCACCCGAACGATCGCCGGCGGCACGTGCGGCGCGCGCTCGGCGAGCGGCACGTGAGGCTCCTTGATCGCCGCGACCATGATCGCGTTCGGCGAGTCACCGTTGAACGGATGAAAGCCGGAGAGCAGCTCGTAGAGCATCACCCCGGTCGACCAGACGTCCGCCGGCATCGACGCGTTCTTCGCGCTCAGCGACTGCTCCGGCGCCATGTACTCGGGCGTCCCGAACGTCACCCCGCTCTGCGTCGCGCCCGTCTTCCCGACGTCCCGGGCCAGGCCGAAATCGAGGAGCTTGAGGCGCACGACGCCGGTCTCGGGATCCTTCGCGAGGAAGACGTTCTCCGGCTTGAGATCCCGATGGATGAAGGCCTTTTCGTGCGCGCGCGAGAGCGGCTCGCAGAGCTCGAGGATCATCTCGAGCGTCCGGCGCGTGCCGGGCCACTCCCGCCGCATCAGCGCCGAGAGAGGCTCTCCGTCGAGGAGCTCCATCGCCATGTAGAACGTGCCGTCGGTGTCGACGCCTGCGTCGAAGACCTGAACGATCCCGGGATGATCGATCTCCGCGGCCGCGCTCACTTCGCGGCGGAAGCGCTCGACGGCGGTGCTCCCGTGCGTGAGGTGCGGGTAGAGCACCTTGATCGCGAGCTTCTTCTTCGAGAGGACGTGCTCGGCGCGATAGACGACGCCCATTCCGCCGTCGGCGATCTTCGCGTGGATGCGGTATCGGCCAGCGATCTCCGTCGGATGACCCGGACGGCGGATCACGTCGCTCGCGGTCTCGACGCTCGGGTCGGGACCGCTCGGGGCCGGTTCGCTCATGTCCTTCGGGAGGGTACCGGAAACCATCCGCGCTCCGCATCAACCCGGCGGGAAGAAGATGCCATCGCTCATGATGACCGCGATCGCGGTCTCGAGCGCGGCGGCACGCGCATGCGCGCTCTGCATGTCCGGATGGCCGGAGCCGCAGCGCTGCGAGAACTCGGCCAGGCGCACGCGCACGTCGGCGAGCTCGAGCTCCAGCGCGTGAGTAGCAGCGGCTACGTCGATCTCCTCGCCGCGCAAGGACGCCGCGCGCAGGCTCGCGTCGAGCGCCGCAGCGCGGCCACGCGCCGTCGCAACGTCCGGGTGGGCTTCGCCGTAGCGCGTGCGGAGCGCGGCGAGGCTGACGAAGGCGAGCGCAAGGTCGATCTGGAGCTGGGTCGCCGTGCTCCCCTGCGCGCGCGCCCGGACCGCGCACGTCAGCGGGGAGAGGATCATCGCCATCGCGAACGAGCGGCGCTTCATGCGTTCTCTCGCAAGAAGCTCGAGACCTCGCTCACGACGCGCTCGATCTGTTCGGGCGCGAGCTCGGCATAGATCGGCAGCGCGAGGACCTCTTTGGCTGCGAGCTCCGACTCGGGGAAGCTGCCTTCGCCGTGCCCCAGCGGGGCGAAGCACGCCTGCATGTGGAGCGGCAGCGGGTAGTAGACCTCGCTCCCGATCCGGCGCTCCGCGAGGCGCGCGCGCAGTCGATCCCGATCGCGGACGCGGATCACGTATTGGTTGAAGACGTGGCCGGCCTCGACGCGCTTCGGCAGGACGAGCGCCCCCATGGGCAGATCCTCCTCGAGAAAGAGGAGATCGTAGAGCGAGGCATTCTTCCGTCGCGCCTCGGTCCAGCGGGTGACGTGCGGAAGCTTCACGCGGAGCACGGCCCCCTGGAGCCCGTCGAGCCGGAAGTTCCCGCCGATCGACGCGTGGTAGTAGCGGCGCTCACCGCCGTGGGAGCGGAGCAGGCGCACCTTCTCGGCGAGCGCGCCATCGTTCGTGGTCACGAGACCGCCGTCGCCGAAGCCCCCGAGGTTCTTCGTCGGGTAGAAGGAGAAGCACGCGAGCTCGCCGATCGCGCCGATCGGCCCGAGCGCGTGGTGCGCACCGATCGCCTGCGCCGCGTCCTCGATGATGGGGACCGAGAAGGCCTCCGAGATCGCCGTGAGCGAGCTCATGTCGCACGGCTGGCCGTAGAGGTGCACCGGCATGATGGCGCGCGTCCGGTCGGAGAGCGCTGCGCCCACGGCCGCCGGATCGAGGTTGAACGTCGCCGGGTCGATGTCGACGAAGACGGGGCGTGCTCCGAGCCGCGCGATGCTGCCTGCGGTCGCGAAGAACGTGAACGGCGAGGTGATGACCTCGTCCCCGGGCCCGATTCCGAGCGCCATCATGGCGACGATCAGCGCGTCAGTCCCGCTCGAGACGCCGATCGCGTGCTTCACGCCGATGTAGGCCGCGACCTCGCGCTCGAAGAACTCGACCTCCTGGCCGAGGACGAACGCGTTCTTCGCGAAGACGCGCTCGAAGGCCTCGCGCACTTCGGGCAGGAGCGGCGCGTTCTGAGCGGTCAGATCGAGGAGCGGGATGGGCGCCGGCTCGGACATCGGTCGACCCTGACGGTTCAGTGATGACGCCGCGCTGCGACTTCGATCGTGCTCGCGAGCCGCGTGGAGTCGAAGCCGATCACCACATCGCCGTCGATGTCGAACGTCGGAAGCGTGCGGCGCGGGTTGAGCACCGCGAGCTGCCCCATCGCATCGGCGCGCGTGTCGACGTCGATCTCGTGATACGTGATGCCCTGCTGGCCGAGCCAGCGTCGCGCGTTCGCGCACGCGCTGCACCAGGTCGCGGAGTACATCTCGATGGACACGCCCTCGCTCGCAGCGGCGAGCGTGATCGGCCCATCGGGCACCGCCGCGGCAACCACGGGCGCTTGCTCGAGGGGGACTTCCCGCGCGATCTCCGCGGCGGCCGCGGCACGCCCGTGGTGGTCGCCGCCGAGAGCGAGCGCCAGAACCCCGCCGCACACGAGCGCGACGCAGGTCACGAGGATCCAGGTCGTCCCGCCGGAGCGAGGCGGTGGTGCCTTGAGCGCAGGAAGAGCGACCCGAACAGCTTGAGAGTCACGCACTTCGCTCACGACGGGAAGCAGCGTGACACGCGGGACGCCGTTTGGGAACTCACTTGCGAAGCCGTCGTCGGCTCGAGGCGTGACCAACAATGGTCGCGCCTTGTCCTTTCCCAGCGTGAAGCGCCGGGAATTTCTCTCAGTCGAAGGGATCTGACCAAAGTATTTGGGTCGGACCTTCAGCTCTCGTCGCCGCCCGTGCGGCTGAACACCTGGTAGATGTAGGGGCCGGCGCCGGAGGTCGCGCGCACGGTGAGCACGTACGTGCCCGACTGGGACACGCAATGGCGGACGCTCGGGAAAGCGTTCCGCATGCCGAGGTCGGTCGCGACCGTGGTCGTTCCGGACGCGAGCTCGACGTCGAGGTTGTGGATGCCATCACCGCCGACGCCGAGGATCGAGTAGCACTGCCCGCCCGAGAGCTGGAGCGTGTGCCGCGTGGTCGCGCCCTCGCGGGCGAGCGTTCCACGATCCATCGAGTAGTTCGCGTCAGGCGTGTAGCCCTCGACCGCGAGGAGCGCGGTGACCTCGGCGAGGCGAACGTAGATGAGGCCCGCGAGCCCGAAGGGCCCATGCGTCCCGCGCGGCCAGCGGTAAGGCGCGTACACGTACGTGCCCATGCCGCTCATCATGCGAACGCGCATCCGGAAGTGTCCCGTCGCGGTCGGACAGACGCGCACGGTCGGCCGCGCGTCACCGGCGTCGTCGCGATCGACCTCGTGGCCGCTCGCGTCGAGGAGCGTGAGGTCCATGTTCCGCACGCCCGAGTCGCCGACGGCGAGGATCGCGTAACACTTGTCGCCTTCGAGATCGACCTCGTACTCCTGGGTGCCGCCTTCTGCGAGGGTCGCGTGCTGCGGCGCGCCGAACGACTCGTAGCCGCGCGCATGCATGTCGGAGTCGAGGAGCGCGAAGTTCTCGTCGAGGCCCGCGCCGGCGGTCGAGACCCCGGCGATGACGGGATCGATGGGCGCGGTCGTCGGACCGGCCGGGCCGGCGGGCGCCTGCACGTAGGCCGCGGTGAACACGGAGCCGGCTCCGTGGAGGAGCCTGACCTGCAGCGTGTACTGATCGCTCGTGGGGGAGCAGAAGCGGACGAGGCCGTCTCGGTTCGCGGACGAATCCGCCTCGAGCCAGTGGCCATTCCCATCGACGAGGTACACGTCCGTGTCGGTCGTGCCGGGGCCGCCGAGAGACGCGAACGCGTAGCAGCGACCGGCTTCGAGGGAGAGCTGGAAGAGTCGCTCGTCGCGCTCGCTGAGCTGAAGGCCTTGCGGATCACCGACGCGGGTGTAGCGCTCGGCGCCGAGCTGGGAGTCGAGCGCCGCGATACGCCCCTGCGTGTCGGCGTCGATCGCCGCGACCGCGGGCCCGGTGGGCGCTGCAGCGCCGCCGCCGAAGAACGCGGTGAGGTCGGCCGCCTGTCGACCTCGTGACTGGTACGGCGCGAAGAAATACTCGCCGGTGCCGCTCGCCATCTGGAGCCGGATCACGAAGCGGCCGCCGCGCGCTGCGCAGAAGCTGACCCAGGGGTGCTCGTCGGTGAGGACGTTGTGCGCGATGTCCTGGCCGCGAGGGTCGAGCACGAAGAGGTTCAGGTCCGTGTTGGCCTGGCCGAGCGCGGCGAGCGTGTAGCAATAGCCGCGGCGGATATCGACGGGGATCGCGGTGATGCCGTACGCATCGAGCGAGCCGTGGCTGACGGGGCCGACCGGCTCGTAGCTCGCCTGCCGCAGGACCTGGTCGTACTGGTCGAGCTGCTCGCGCGCCGAGCCGTGGGCGACCACGCCGCCGCCGACCGCGACGCCACCCTGGTCTCCGCTGCCCGAGACGACGGCTCCGCGTACGGCGCGCCGACCGCGACAGCCGGTCGCAGCGAGGACGAGAGCGAGGACGAGCACGAAAAGAAAGGTGATTTTCTTCATCCGAAGTCTCCAGAAAACCTAGACGCGCGCGCGCATCGAAACACGAGGCCCCCCGGCGGGCAAGCAGACCAACCTGGGACGTGCCTCGGGCAGCTCGGATTCGCAGGGCCCCGTCACCTGACGTGATCGACCGATCGGTACTGTGTTCATCCGCGCTACGGCGCGAGCCCCGAAGAGCTTCCCGGGCTCAGCCGCTGAGAAGGAAGTACAGCCCGCCGAGGCTCAGAGCGAGCACGAGCAGAGCGAGCAGAGCGACGAAGAGCTCGATGCCCGTGAGGGTGGGCGCCGCACGGATCGGACCGAGCGCCTGCTCCGGCTCGCGCAGCGGCTCGGGCGCGAGCGGCGCCGGGCTGGGCGCGGGCGGGGCCGGTGGGGGCGGCGGCAGCGGTACATCCGGCGCGCCTTCGAGCGCGGAGAGGGCAGCTTCGGCGGGATCCTCGAACACGATCGCGGTGGCGCCGATCGTCAGCTCGTCCCGATCGCGAAGGCGGGCCTCCGTCACCGCGCGCTCGTTCACGAGCACGCCGTTCTTGCTGCCGAGGTCGCGTACGAAGATGCCATCGAGGCTCGAGACGACCTCGCAGTGCTCGCGCGATGCGTCGGCGTCGGGGATGGACAGCTCGGCCGTCTCGCCGCGACCGATGACGAGGCGAGCCGGAGGCTCGGGGAGCTCGAGCACCTTTCCTTTGGACTCTCCGTTGAGCACCACGAGGCGGGGAGGCGCGGCCGTCGGGCCCGGTGACGCGAGACGCGCGAGCCTGCGAGCCAGCGAGGCCGTGCGCTCCACCGAGCTCGGCTCGCGCGCGGCGATCCCCGACGTGTAGCGGATGACGAACACCCCGATGCCGATGATGTCGCCGTCGCGGAGTGGCTTTGCGCGCTCGGAAACGATCAGCTGGTCGTTGACGCGCGTTCCGTTGGTCGATCCGTGGTCGACGATGACGTAGCGCGAGCTCTCGAGACGGATCGTCGCGTGCCTCACGCTCACGCTGGCGTCCGGCAGCCGCACGTCCGTGCCCACGCCGCGGCCGAGCAGGATCCGATCTTGATCGAACTCGACCTCCGCGGCGCCCGAGTCGACTCCCCGCGGGCTGAGGACGAGCCTGACTCCCATGTGGCCGGAGACCTTGCTCCCGGCGTCCGCTGAGCGTCAAACATTCGGTCGCCCGACGTCGGTTCTCGTCGAAATCTGGACGTAGGAATTTCTTTGCCGCTACCTCCGAGCTCCTAGGAGGAGACCGTCATGGAAGCGACAGAACGCAGGCTCGAGGGCGCCGTCCGGATGCCGGTTGATCTGCTGGTGCAGCTCGCGCACGACGGCGATCGCGACACCTTCGACGCGGACGCCGTGAACTTGAGCGCGACGGGGCTCGGCCTTCGCTCGACCGTGCTGCCCGACATCGGTCAGCGCCTCCGCTGTCGCTTCGAGGTCCCCGACGATGGGTCCGTATGCGAGACGGAGGCCGAGGTCGTCTGGGCGAGCGACGCAGGCGCGCACACCGGAGAGTTCGGCGTGAAGTTCGACACGCTCGAGCCGCGCGTTCGCGAGATGCTCGACAGCTGGGTGACGACCCTCGAGGGCGCGCCGCCGCGAGTGATCACGCCCGTCTCGACGATGGCGCCGGACAGCTGGGCCGGTCGTGGCGCCTCCCGCGCCGTTCGCGTGCAGATCGACGGCGTTGCGTCTCCGATCGATGGCGCCGTCCGCGCCGACTTCGGGCAGAGCATCGCGATCGAGCAGCCGCTGCCGTTCCTCGGGATCGGCAAGGGCGCCACGCTCGACGTCGGTGGGCGCTCGGAGCGACGCATGCTCTCGAACGTAGAGCTCGTGATCGACGGCGACGTGCCACGGCTCGTGCTCACGCTCTCGAAGCTGAGCGCGCGCGGCACGACACGGAGCGCGCCCCCGGAGATGCGCTCGCCGGAGCCGAAGGTGGTCCGCTCGAGCGAAGAGACGATGAGCGACGACTCGCTCGAAGCGCTCGCCGACGAGGCCGAGAGCGCAGAGGAGGACCTGCCGGACGAGCCTGCGCTCACGGCGAGCTCCGCGGGCAGCGAGTGGGTCACCGGAGACGTCGAGACGCCGAGCTCGATCGACACCGGCGCGGTCGATGAGGCGCACGAGGCCCGCCTGAGCCCGCGCGGCGACCACTACTCGATCGACGAGGCGCCCGTGCGTGCCGCGCGCGACATCGGCCGGATGCGCGAGCGGGAGCAGGTGCGCGCGACGAAGCACGAGGCCGACGCGCTCGAGCAGACCCGAGACGGCCAGCCGCTGCTCCGAGAGCGTCTCCTCGAGCTCCGCGCACGCGCGGCACCGCAGCTCGCGGCGATGGTCGCCAAGATGCGCGCCGCGTGGACGATCACGATCGCGACGACCGGGCCGTGGACGGCGCGCGCGATCGCCTGGCTCGCCAGGACGGCGCGAACCATCGCGGAGGAAGTCCGGGCGCGTGCGCCGCAGCAGCTCGGCGCGCTCCTCGGCAAGGCGCCGAAGCGCCGCACGACGGCTGCACCGCCGGCGAAGGCGCCCAGCCTCCGCAAGGCGCGCGGAACCGAGGCTCCTGTGGTCGAGACGGTCTCGCCGATGCGCGGCAAGGGTCGACTCGTGCTCGCGGCCATCGTCGCGATCGCCGCGGTCGGTCTCACGGCATACGCCTTCTCGGGCGGGGCCGAGCCCGCTCCGGCGCCGATCGAAGTGCACCGCCCGCCGATCGTCCCGGCAGCGGAGCCCATGGAGGCGGACACGCTCACGGCGATCGAGTCGGGCGACGCGATCCCGACGCCCGCCGTCTCCGCGCCGGCGCCCGAGCCGTCGGGAGGGCATCTCCCAGCGCCGACCTTTCCCTCGCTCGGATCGTCGAGCAGCACGCCCGTCGCGACGGCCGAGACCGAGTCGGTCTCGACGACCGCGCCGATCGTGGCCGGGTCGGCGACGGATTTCGGCGCAGCAGCCGTCACTGGTGGCCGCACGACCACGCTGCACATGAGCCAGCCCGTGACCTCGATCGTCGGTCAGGCCGACGAGAATGGCTTCACCGTGACGATCCACGGGGCGCTCTCGCTCGATCGCGCAGGGCCCATCGCAGCCGCCAACCCGTCGGTGGAGCGCGCGTCGATCATCAACCGCGGCGACCACTCCGTCTTGACGGTTCGGTTCGTCGCGGGCCGCGCCCCGGCCTACCGCGTCGCGGTCCGAGGTCAGGCCGTCGAGGTCGTGATCGGCCGCTGAACGGAGCGAGTCGCCCGGCGAGAGCTCGCAGCCTCGTCGGTCGAGAGTTCGCAGCCTCCACGGTCGAGATCGCGTAGAGTGCGCGCCTCGCATCGGAGAGGTTTTCATGTCCGGAGAGGTTCGCGTCGTCTCGCACCCGCTGGTTCAGCACAAGCTGTCCCTGATGCGTCGAAAGCACACCTCGACGAGCCAGTTCAGGCAGCTGCTCGAGGAGATCTCGATGCTGCTCACCTACGAGGTGACGCGCGACTTCCCGCTCTCGACCGAGCGGATCGAGACGCCGCTCATGGAGATGGATGCTCCGTTCATCGAGGGCAAGAAGCTCGTCGTCATCTCGATCCTGCGCGCAGGCGACGGCATCCTGAACGGCGTGCTCCGCATCGTGCCTTCGGCGCGCATCGGGCACATCGGCCTCTATCGCGATCCGAAGACGCTCCTCGCGGTCGAGTACTACTTCAAGGTCCCCGACGACATCGAGAACCGCGACGTCATCGTGGTCGACCCGATGCTGGCGACCGGAAACTCCGCCGTCGCGGCGATCGACCGCATCCGCGAGAAGCGCCCGAAGTCGATCAAGTTCCTCTGCCTGCTCGCCGCGCCCGAGGGCGTGAAGACCTTGCACGACTCCCATCCCGACGTGCCGATCTGGTGCGCCGCCGTGGACGAGAAGCTGAACGAGAAGGGCTACATCCTCCCCGGGCTCGGCGACGCAGGCGACCGCCTGTTCGGCACCAAGTAGTCGCCCGCCGTCGCGCTCAGGCCGCCACGACGACCGAGCCGGGTGTCTCGAGCGGCGCGAACGACGCGTTCTCGAGAGTGAGGAGCGCCGCCTTTCGCTCGACGCCTCCGGCGAACCCGTTGAGGCGCCTGCGCGAAGCGAGCACGCGATGGCACGGAACGATGATCGAGAGCGGATTTCGCGCGACCTGCTGGCCTATCGCGCGCGGCGCGCCGGGCTTGCCCACGGCACTGGCCAGCTCTCCATACGTCCGCGTCTCGCCCCGCGGGATCGCCTGGAGCGCGCGCCAGACGTCCTCCTGTAGCGTGGTGCCCTCGAACCCGATCGGCACCGTGAACGACGTGGCTTCGCCCGCGAGATAGGCCCGGATCTCCTGCTCGGCGCGATCGAGGATCTCGCTCACGTTCCGTTCCTCCTCGGCGTCGAGGCGAGGCGCGGGCTGGTGATCGGGAAAGTAAACGCCGACGAGCGCGCTCTCGCTCGCGACGAGGGTGAGCTCACCGAGCTGCGTGGGGATCTTTCTCATCGTCTTCTTCATCGCTTCGCTCCTTCGTCTTCCCAGAGGTGCATGACTGCGTAGGCCCGGAAGGGACGCCAGCGCTCGGCGCGTCTGACGGAGTTCTTCCCGAGACGACGCTGTACGAAGAGATCGTTCTCGGGGAACGCGTCCGGATCGCGCAGCACCCGCATCGCGATGACCTGCGCCATGAACGGACCGATGCCCGGGATCGCTCGGAGACGCGACACGGCGGCTGCGGTATCGCCGCGCGGCTCGAGATCGATCGAGCCCTCGGCGATCGCGCGCGCCAGAAGGGAGACGGTGCGCGCGCGGGACTCCGGCATCCCGATCGCCTGGATCGCGGCGACCGACGCTCTCGCGAGATCGCCCGGATCGGGTGACGCGAGCGCGAGGCCACCCGGCAAGCCCGGGAGCGCTCGACCAAAGGTCGCCGCGATGCGCCCCGAGAGCGTCGTCGCCCCCGCGACCGAGATCTGCTGCGCGAGCACCGAACGGATCGCGATCTCGAACGGATCGAACGCGCCGGGGACCCGGAGGCCTGGCGAGCGCCGGAGGAGGGGGGCGAGGGTGCGATCCGTTGCGAGAACGTCGGCGATCGCCTGAGGTCGCGCGTCGAGATCGAAGAGGTGTCGAGCCGCCGAGACGACCGTGGCGAGGTGCGGAAGGAGCGAGAGCGAGAGGGTCAGAGCGATCCGCTCGCCCTCGGCGCGAGCGCGCATCCAGCCGGACGTCTCGCCGATCCGCACGGTGCGGGCGTACGTATCTCCCTCGACGTGCTCGACCCCTGGCACCGCGCGAGCCCCGAGAAACCCGAGCAACGCGCTCCAGGCGAACGGCGGGCGAGGATCGAGGCGAAGCGTGATCGCGCCCTCTTCGCTCGCGTCCGACGCACGGACCGAGCGCCGCACCGACGAGGGGGGACGGCCGAACCGGCGCACGAACACGGCGTTGAAGCGGCGAACGCTTCGAAAGCCCGACGCGAACGCCACGCGAGCGAGCGGGAGTGTGGTGTCGTGGAGCAGCTGCTTGCCGAGCGCGAGCCGACGCGTCTCCTCGAGCTCGGTCGGCGTGACGCCGAGCTCGGCCTCCATCGTGCGGCGCAGGTGTCGCGACGTGACGCCGAGCGTGCTCGCGAGCGCCTCCACGCTCTCGTTCTCGAGCGCCCCTCGGTCGATGCGGCCGACCGCAGCGAGGGCCAGCCGCGAGCGCGCCTCGGTGGGGGCGCTGCCCGGTGCGATCTCGGGACGGCAACGGAGACATGCGCGGAAGCCCGCGCGCTCGGCCTCCGCGGCGAGGCGGAAGAACGAACAGCGATCGGCCCTCGGCGTTCGCGCGGGACAGATCGGGCGGCAGTAGATCCCCGTGGTCGAGACGGCCACGAAGAAGATCCCATCGAAGCGCGCGTCGCGTGCGCCGAGCGCTCGGTGGCAAGCGGCGGCGTCGAGCGCGTGAGGCTTCGTGGGCATCGCGAGGAGTATCCTGTGTCGCGAACCGTGCGCTGGCCGCTTTCGGACATCGCAGCAACGCGGCTGGTGAGGCTGCCGAACTCGCGGGCCCCGCGCATCGGGGCGAGTAGAGTCTCGCCCACCATGCGCCTCGCGCTCGCCACGACGCTCCTCCTCGCGTGCGGCTCCACGCCGGAGACGCCCGAGGTCCCCCTGCGCGTCGCGGCGGCTGCGAGCCTGACCGACGTGGTCCCCGCGCTCGTCCGCGAGCTGTCTCTCGGGCCCGTCGAGGTGCACTTCGATGCGAGCTCGACGCTCGCGCGACAGATCGAGGCAGGCGATGACGTCGATGTGTTCCTGAGCGCCGACGCGCGCTGGGCCGAACATCTCGTCCGAGAGGGGTTCGCGGACGAAGGTTCGGCGGTGTCGTTCGCCACGAACCGGCTCGTCGTCGTCGTCGCGAGAGAGACGACCGACGCTCCACGGACGCTCGCGGAGCTCGCCGCTCTCGAGCACGTCGCCGTCGCGGGCGCCGAGGTCCCCGCGGGTCGGCTCGCGCGTGCCGCGCTCGAGCACGAGGGCGTCCGCGCGCGGCTCGAGCCTCGTCTCGTCGACGCGCCGAACGTGCGGGGAGCGCTCGCCTGGGTTGCGCGAGGCGAGGCCGAGGCCGCGATCGTCTTCGCGACGGATGCGCTCATCGAGCCAGCCGTCCGCGTCGCGTTCGACGTGCCTGCCGGCGACCATCCTCCGGCGATCGACGTCGGCCTCGCGCTGCGCGGTGGGCACACCGACTCGGCGCAGAGGTTCCTGGACGCGCTGCGCTCACCGAGAGGGCGCGCGGTGCTCGCCGCAGCCGGCTTCGGGCCACCTCCGTGATCGAGACGCCGTGATGGACGAGCTCTTCGTGCCAGCGCTGCTCTCCCTGCTGGTCGCGTCGCTCGGCGCGATCCTCGGGCTGCCGATCGCCATCGCCGTCGGACACCGGCTCGTGCGCACGCGTGGCGTGATGCGCGTGGCGCTCTCGAGCTTCGTGCTCCTGCCGCTCGCGCTCCCTCCCGTGGTCACGGGCTATCTGCTTCTCCTCTTGCTCGGCCGGCGAGGGCTGCTGGGTCCGGTTCTCGAGCCGCTCGGGATCCGGATCGCGTTCAGCACGACCGGCGCAGTGATCGCAGGTCTCGTCGTGGGACTTCCGCTCTACATCGTCGCAGCCAGGCGCGCGTTCGAGGAGGTCGATCCGGCGCTCGTCGAGGTCGCCCGTTCGCTCGGTCGCACGCGCGCGCAGGTCTTCCGCGAGATCGAGCTGCCGCTGGCCCGGCGAGGCCTCGCGGCTGGCGCGGTCCTCGCGTTCGGGCGCGCGCTGGGAGAATTCGGCGCGACCGTCGTGCTCGCCGGAGACGTCGCGGGGCGCACGCGAACGATCCCGCTGGCAGTCTACGCGGCGCTCTCGCGGCCCGGTGGCGAGGGCACCGCGCTCACGCTCGCGCTCGTCAGCGTGGGGCTCTCGGTGCTCGCGCTCGCCCTGCACGAGCTCCTCGCCAGCGCGAGGTCGCGATGACGCTCGCCTTCGATCTGCGCTTCTCGATCGGCGAGCGCGTGCTGCACGCGAAGCTCTCGACGAGCGCGTCACGCATCGCCATCGTCGGCGCCTCTGGCGTCGGCAAGACGACGTTGCTCCGCGCCGTGGCGGGAAGCCTCGAGGGCGTCCACGGCACTCTGTCCGTGCGGGACGTGATCTTCCTCGAAGGCGTGGAGGTTCGCGTCCCGATGGAGCGGCGAAGGATCGGCTGGGTCCCCCAGGACGCGCGGCTCTTCCCGCACCTCTCGGTCCGCGAGAACGTCGCGTTCGCCGCAGACGGGCCCGTCGATCACCTCACGAGCGCGCTCGCGCTCGACCGTCTCCTCGATCGCAGACCGGGCGCTCTCTCCGGCGGAGAGCGACAGCGCGTGGCCATCGCACGCGCGCTCGCGGCGCGCCCGAAGCTGCTCCTCCTCGACGAGCCGCTGTCGGCGCTCGACCGTCCGAGCCGGGCCGATCTCGCGCGCGTCCTCGAGTCGGAGAGAGAGCGTCTCGGCGCGCTCGTCATGCTCGTCAGCCACGACGAGGCGGACGTAGCCGCGCTGGCCGACGAGATCTACGCGCTCGACGAGACCGGAACGCTCGCGAAGCGCTGAATGGGTCGGCTCGCTACGCGAGCACTCGTGTCGGGGCGAGCACTCCCGTACGCGCTCCGCTACGCGAGCACTCGTGCTCGGGGCGAGCACTCCTCCTGGGATCAGCTCGCGGCCAGCGCCGGCGGAAGCGGCGGAGGAAGCGACGACGTACGCCCCCCCGGCCCGGATTCGAGGTCCAACACCAGCGGGAGCACCTCGTCCACGCGCGAGACCATCACGATGTCGAGGTCCTTGCGGATCGCCTCCGGCACGTCGTCGAGATCGGCCTCGTTCCGCTTCGGGATGATCACGCGCTTCAGCCCCGCGCGATGCGCCGCCAGGCACTTCTCCTTGATCCCGGTGACGGGAAGGATGTTGCCGCGCAGCGTGATCTCACCCGTCATGCCGACGTCCGGCCGAACGCGAAGCTTCGTGAGCATCGACGCCAGCGCGACGAAGATCGTGATGCCGGCGGACGGACCGTCCTTCGGAACCGCGCCGTTCTGGAGGTGCACGTGGATGTCGATCTTCTTGAGGAAGTCGACCTCGAGCCCGAGCTGCTCGGGACGCGCGCGGATGTAGGTGAACGCCGCGGCGACCGACTCCTTCATCACGTCGCCGACCTTGCCCGTGAGGTGCGTCTGCCCGCTCCCCGGCATCGAGGTCGCTTCGACGAACATCAAGTCTCCACCGGACGGCGTCCACGCGAGGCCCGCCGCGACGCCTGGTCGGCCGAGCTTCTCCGCCCCTTGCCGATCGAAGCGCGCCGGGCCGAGCACGAGCTCCACGTAGCTCGGTGTCGCGAGCTGACGAACGTCCTCGCCCTCGGCGAGCCGCACGGCGACCGCACGACAGACGGACGCGATCTTCTGCTCGAGGTTCCGGACGCCCGCTTCTCGCGTGTACGAGTCGATGAGCACGTCGACCGCGTCGTCGGTGAAGTCGAGCCGGCCCGGCGAGAGCCCGTGATCGCTGAGCTGCCTCGGGATGAGGAACCCCTTCGCGATCGCCTGCTTCTCGTCGCGCGTGTACCCCGCGAGATCGATGACCTCCATGCGGTCGAGCAGCGGCCTCGGGATCGTGTCCTTCCGGTTCGCCGTCGCGATGAACAGCACCTGCGAGAGATCGAGCTGAACCTCGAGGTAGTGATCGACGAACGTCGAGTTCTGCTCGGGGTCGAGCACCTCGAGCAGCGCGCTCGCCGGATCGCCGCGCCCATCGGAGGCGAGCTTGTCGACCTCGTCGAGGAGCATCACGGGGTTGCGCGACCCGGCCGTCTTCATGCCCGAGACGAAGCGCCCCGGGTACGCGCCGACGTAGGTCCGGCGATGCCCGCGGATCTCGGCCTCGTCCGAGACGCCACCGAGCGCGACGCGCACGAAGTTCCGTCCCGTGGCGCGCGCGATCGACTTCGCGAGCGAGGTCTTGCCGACGCCGGGAGGACCGACGAAGCAGAGGATCGGGCCCTTGATGTCGCTCTTCAGCCGGCGGACCGCGATGTACTCGATGATGCGCCGCTTGATCTTCTCGAGGCCGTGGTGGTCCTCGTCGAGGACGCGCCTCGCCTCACCGACGTCGAGCCGATCGGCCGTCGTCTTGCCCCACGGCAGATCGGCGAGCCACTCCACGTAGTTGCGCGAGACCTGGTACTCGGCGCCGTTCGGGCTCATCGAGCGCATGCGGCTCAGCTGCTTGCGCGCCTGCTTCTCGGCGTCGCTCGGCATCTCGGCGCGCGCGATGCGATCACGAAGCAGCTCGACCTCGTCGTCGTCCTCCGCTTCGCCGAGCTCCTTCTTGATCGACTTCATCTGCTGCCGGAGGAGGAACTCGCGCTGCGTGCGCGACATCTCCTCCTGCACCATCGTCGAGATCTCCTTCTTGACCTTGTAGACCTGCGACTGCCGCCCCACGAGCTCGAGCACGCGACGAAGTCGCTCGCGCACGTCGAGGATCGCGAGGACCGCCTGCTTCTGCTGGGTCGGCACCGGGAGGTTCGAAGCGACGTGGTCCGCCAGCGCGCCCGCGTCGTGGACGTTCTCGAGCCCCGCGGCCGCTTCGCGCGGCAGATGCGGAAGCAGCTCGAGGAGCCGGCGCGCCTGCTCTCGAAGGCTCGTCGCGAGCGCGTCGACCTCGACGTTGCGAACGGGCACCTCGGCGATGCGCTCGATCTTCGCGCGCATGTACGGCTGCCGGCCGAGCGGCTCGAGGATCCGCATCCGCGAGATCCCCTGGAGGACCACGGAGTAGTTCCCCGAGCTCAGTCGGATGACCTTCAGCACGCGAGCGACGGTGCCGAGATCGTAGACCTCGCCGAACTCGGGGTCCTCGACCTCCGACTCGCGCTGTGCGACGACGGCGATCGTCGGACGGTCGCGACCGAAGGATTCCTCGATCAGGCGGACCGAGCGAGCGCGGCCGACGTTGACCGGAACCACCGCAGTCGGAAACAGCACCGAGTTGCGGAGGGGGAGGATCGGGAGGTGCTCGGGGCCCTCCGGCGGGGGGATGGAGGCGCTCATTCCGTGGGTTTTCTACCACGAAGGAGTGGCGGGGGTACCTCACCGCACGGCGAAAAGCCCTGGAAGAACGACCGATCGACGCCGGTCCAGCGCGTGCTGATTTCCCGGTAGCCAGGCGAGCAAGACGTTGATAGAAACTGGACCGCTTTCGGGGCCTGTAAGAGACTTACCTACACCATCGTACTCGCACTGACTTACCCACGTCGTCCCGAGGTGAGCTCCATGACCGTCCATCCACGAAACTTCGCCATCGCCACGCTGCTCGTCGGCTCGCTGTTTCTCGGCGGCTGCAACGGAGCGTTCGTCGGCAACATCATGGTGTTGTTCGTGTCGGTCGGGATCTTCTTCGGGACCTTGAACCTCGGGCGCCTGGCCCGCCCCGCGTCGAGCACCTCGACGGCGGACCAGTCGCAGCGCGACCGTTGATCGGCCGGCTTCGCCGGCACTCCTGCCGGGAGCGACCGTTGATCGGCCGGCTTCGCCGGCACTCCTGCCGGGAGCGACCGTTGATCGGCCGGCTTCGCCGGCACTCCTGCCGGGAGACGCCGCTCACTCGCGGTCGCCTGCGCGCGGGCACCACGTGAGCGAATTCGCGCCGCGGAGCTACCGGCCCCTCTCGCAGCTGACGCTCGAAGATCTCGAGGGCATTCGCCTCGTTCTGCGGGGCGGCTCCGTGATCGACTGGGCGCGACTCGCGTTCCGCGACCTGCCGGACGTGCACGAGTTCATCGCTGCGCACGAGTTCGACCTCGAAGATCCCGCGAGCCGGGCGCGCAGCGAGGCGATCAAGAACTCGGCGATCACGTACCTCCGCCGCAACTTCGACTTTCCCATCCCGAAGCCGATCGTCGAGGCGAGCGTCGCCGAGCTGCTGCTCGTCGGTTCGGGCCGGGGCCATCGCCAGCTCTGCGCGTGCACGATCTTGAAGGTGATGCACATCATCCATCACCTCGAGGCGCGCGAACTGCTCTACATGCTCCCGATCTCCGATCAGGACGTGTTCCACCTGGTGGAACAGAAGGTCTATCGCGTGATCGGCGGGATGTTGGCGCGAGGGCTGCCGATCCTCGAGTTCGTGGGCGGCCGCAAGAACAAGGACTCGCTCTACTCGAAGCTGCTCTCGAAGAAGGAGACGCACGCGGCGCAGATCTACGACAAGCTCCGCTTCCGCATCGTGACGCGCTCGCAGAGCGACGTCTTTCCAGTGCTCGCCTACCTCCAGCGTCACCTCTTCCCGTTCAACTACATCGTGCCTGGCGAGAGCACGAACACGATGTTCGACTTCCTCGGGTACGCGCGGCGCCACGCCGAGCTGCGCGAGGTGGCGAAGGATCTCGCGCCCTCGCCGGACGACGAGCCAGGGGTCCGGAACGACAACGTCTTCTCGGCGCCGAGCTATCGCGTCGTGAACTTCGTGGTCGACGTCCCCGTGCGTCTACCCGCGGACGTCCTCGAGCTCGCGCCCCCGGCCGCGCTGGGGCTCGGCACCGTCGTGTTCGCCCAGGCGGAGTTCCAGGTCGTCGATCGCGAGACCGAGCAGTCGAACGAGCTCGGCGAAGCGAGCCACGAGGCCTACAAGGAGCGGCAGAAGCAGGCCGTCTCGGCGCGACTGAAGCTCGGCGCGGCCGGGCTGCTCCGCGAGGAGACCTCCCCTGCGATCATGCTCCCGCCGACGCCACAAGCACCGCCGACGCCACAAGCACCGCCGCCCGCGAAGCACGCCGAGCCGCCCAAGCCCACCAAGCGCAATCGTCCAAGACGCCGCTGACCCAGCGTGCGGGCGTGACGCGCTCGAGACGTCAGTGAGCGGGGCCCGACTTGGGGCGCGCGTTCCAGATTCGGCTCGAGAGCAGCAGGCCGATGACGGCGGCAGGAATCATCGCGACGGGCCACGTCCACCAGTTCGAAGGCGTGGCGGCGGCCTCGCCCTCCGGAACGATGCGGCTGACCGTCAGGTACTGCGTGCCCTGACCGAGGTAGACGAGCCCATCGATGATCCCGACGACGATGCCGACGTTCTTCCGCCCGCCGAAGTCCATGCTCGCCGCGCCCGAGAGCATCCCGTGCACGCCGATCACGGCGAGCATCATCACGCAGACGACCGCGGCGAGCGCCCAGACCTGCGAGATGACGAGCGTCGTGACGAGCGCTCCGACGAGGAGCGCCCCGTAGAGGAGCGCGGCGACAGGCCCGCGGCGCGAGCCGAAGACGCGATCGGAGACGATCCCGGCGAGCACGCCGCCCATGATCCCGGCCAGGCACTGCGCCATGCCCCAGTTCGAAGCGATGTAGTTTCCGTCGGTGTGCGTCTGGGCGGAGAACCGCACGTACCAGTCCATCAGCGAGCTGCGCATGAACCCGGTGCAGAACTCGATCGCGGCGATGATCAGGATCGCTGGCTGGCTGAGCATCAGGCGGCCGATGCGCGCGACGGAGCCGAGGGTCTGAACGAGACCGATCGGCGCTGCCTCGTCGTTGCCCCAGTCGGCATCGCCCGTGTCGAAGTTCTTCAGTCCCGCTTGGCCCGGCGTGTCGCGCACCCAGATCACGTTGGCGACGAAGAACACGAGCAGGATCGCCGCCGGGATGAAGAAGACCCACTCCGTCGGGACGTTGTGCGCGAGAAAGCCGCACCAGTCGTACGCGAAGTAGAGGCCGAGCGAGATGAGGATCCCGAAGATCCCGCCGAACGTTCCGCGCTCGCGCAGATGGAACCACGACGCGTTGACCTTGACGATCGACACCGCGCCGAAGCTCTGGAAGTACATGTTCACGGCGTAGAGCAGCGAGAACGTCGTGACGATGTTCTCGGTGTGCCCGGTGTAGAGGAGCAGGCCCATCGCGATGTTCGCGAACGCAGCGCCCGCCGCAGCGACCAGCATCGTTCGGTGACCGCCGAACCGGTCGGTCAGCGGCCCGTTCAGCAGGAACGAGAAGCCGTAGACGATCGTCCCGACCGCCTTGATGGTCCCGAAGTCGTGATTGGTGATGAGGTCTTCGAGCGCGGTCGATGCCTGGGTGAGGTTGTAACGCGCCATGTAGAGGAACGCGTACGTCATCCCGAGCGGGAACCAGTTCATGAACCGTCGGTGCATGAACGCCTTCGAGTGCCCGACGTCCACCTTCGGGAGGCGCGTCAGGACGACGCTGACGACGACGAGGAGCAGGGCGATCGGGAGAAGACGTTCGAGCCAGACCGGCATGGTGGGCGTTTGTATCACGCGTCCAGCGGGCGCCGCTGCGCTCGATGCGAGGGAGGGTTCGCGCTGCGTGTTTTCGCCTGTTTTTCAGGCCAATCATGAGCGTGCCAGAGGTTGCTCACGCGGATCGTCGAGCGTATGCTCGCGCTCCAATTTCTCTCTGGTGATCGGCCCGCATGAGCACAGACAACACCGATAAGAGCGGCTACGGCGAAGCCTCCATCCAGGTTCTCGAGGGGCTCGAGGCCGTGCGCATGCGCCCGGGCATATACATCGGCAACGTCCAGGACGGGACGGCGCTCCACCACCTCGTCTGGGAGGCCGTCGACAACGCGGTCGACGAGCACCTCGCGGGCTACTGCAAGCGCATCGTCGTCACGATGCACACCGACGGATCGATCACCGTCTCGGACGACGGCCGCGGCATCCCCGTGGGCATGCACGAGAAGGGCGTCAGCGCGGCCGAGGTCGTGATGACCGTGCTGCACGCCGGCGGCAAGTTCGACAACGACAGCTACAAGGTCTCCGCCGGAACGCACGGCGTCGGTGTCTCGGCGGTCAACGCCGTCAGCGAGTGGCTGAAGCTCGAGATCCGTCGCGACGGGAAGGTCTGGGCACAGGAGTATCGGCGAGGCGTTCCGCAGGGGCCCATCGCCGCGGTCGGCGTCACGGACAAGACGGGGACGCGCGTCAGCTTCAAGCCCGACCCGCAGATCTTCAGCAACGTCATCGAGTACTCGTGGGACATCCTCAACAACCGGATCCGCGAGATCGCGTTCCTCAACGCGGGCCTGACGATCGAGCTGGTCGAGGAGGGCGGCGAAGGGCGCTCGATCTCCTACCGGTTCGAGGGCGGCATCCGTGAGTTCGTGAAGCTCCTCAACAAGGCCAAGACGCCGCTGCACGAGGAAGTGATCACGATCTCGGACGAGCGCGACCGCGTCGTCGTCGACCTCGCGTTCCAGTGGAGCGAGGCGTTCCAGGAGCAGGTCGCCTGCTACACGAACAACGTCTTCAACCGCGACGGCGGCACGCACCTCACGGGCCTCCGCGGTGCGCTCACGAAGACGATCAACTCGTACGGCATGTCCCACAACCTCCTCAAGGAGCTGAAGGGAGAGTCGCTCGCCGGCGAGGACGTGCGCGAGGGGCTGACGGCGATCGTCAGCGTGAAGCACCCCAACGCGAGCTACTCGTCGCAGACGAAGGACAAGCTCGTCTCGGGCGAGGTGAAGGGCATCGTCGAGAGCATCGTCAACGATCGCCTCGCGAGCTACTTCGAAGAGCACCCGGGCGAGGCCAAGAAGATCATCGAGAAGTGCCTGATGGCGGC
This sequence comes from Polyangiales bacterium, assembly GCA_038252025.1. Taxonomy (GTDB): domain Bacteria; phylum Myxococcota_A; class Polyangia; order Polyangiales; family Sandaracinaceae; genus JBBSAT01. The sequence goes on from JBBSAT010000081.1 coordinate 23,338, forward strand.
GCGCGCACGCGAGGCCGCCCGGACCGCGCGCGAGGCCGTGCAGCGGAAAGGCATGCTCGATCCGACGCACCTCCCCGGCAAGCTCGCGGACTGTCAGGAGAAGGACCCCGCCAAGAGCGAGCTCTACATCGTCGAGGGTGACTCGGCCGGCGGCTCCGCGAAGCAGGGGCGAGATCGGCGCACGCAGGCGATCCTTCCGCTACGCGGCAAGATCTTGAACGTCGAGCGCGCGCGCTTCGAGAGGATGCTCGCGAACGCCGAGATCGGGACGATGATCACCGCGCTCGGCGCCGGCATCACGGGCGTGAGCGGAGAGGCGAGCGGCGTCTTCGACGTGGAGAAGCTCCGCTATCACCACATCATCATCATGACGGACGCGGACGTGGACGGATCGCACATCCGGACGCTGCTCTTGACGTTCTTCTATCGACAGATGCCGGAGGCGATCAAGCGCGGCTACATCTACATCGCGCAGCCGCCGCTCTTCAAAGTGAAGAAGGGCAAGAAGGAGCAGTTCCTCAAGGACGAGGACGCGCTCGCGCGCTTCGTGTTCGACGAGGGTGTTCGCGATCTCGTCGTGCGGACGCAGGGGTTCTCGAGCGGGGCCGGTGGCGTGCCGCTGAGCGGAGATCCGTTGCGGAACCTCCTCGACGACATGGGCAAGTGGAAGAAGATCCTCCGAGGCATCGGTCGAAGGAGCGAGCCGGTGATCATCGAGGCGCTCGTGCGGACGAGCGGCCTCGACGCGGCGGGCCTCGCAGATCCCGAAAAGCTCTCGCAGGCGGAGGCGGCGATCAATGCGTACGTCACCGAACGCGAGCCGGATCTGCTGCCGCTCGTGTTCACCATCGAGCGGGACGAGGAGCACTCGACGAACCGATTGCGCGTCGGGACCCGCGCCGGCGTCTCCACGAAGGTGACGACGATCGACCACGAGCTCCTCGGCGGCGCGGAGCTCCGTGAGCTGCACGCGATCCACCGTGGGATCGTGGCGCTCGGACAGCCTCCGTTCTTTGCCATCACGCATGGCGAGAGCGGTGAGGAGGAGAGCGCGGAGGAGATCGGCCGCATCGACGATCTCGTCGCGTACGTGGACGCGCGCGGCAAGAAGGGCCTCGGCATCCAGCGCTACAAGGGCCTCGGCGAGATGAACCCGGAGCAGCTCTGGGACACGACGATGAACCCGGAGACGCGCATCCTCCTCCAGGTCAAGATCGACGATGCGATCGTGACCGACGAGCTCTTCTCGCTCCTGATGGGCGACGAGGTCGAGCCCCGCCGCGAGTTCATCGAGCGCCACGCGCTCGACGTGAAGACGCTCGACATCTGACCGGGGCGAGCGGCGCGTGAGCAGTCCCGTGCCCCTCGGCCTCGAACACGTGTAGCGTGTGTCGACGAGGTGACGTTCATGGGCTCTTCCCGCTTGGCCTTCCGCTGCTTGGTTCCCGCGATCGTGCTCTGTGTCGCTGGCTGCCCGGGCAGTCCCGCCCCCGCTGACGGCGGTGAGTCCACGGGGGAGGACACCGGGACCGACGCCGGGCCGCTTTGCGGTGCGCCCGATGCCTTTGCCATCGGCGATCTGATGGGCCATCCCGATCCGCTGGGCGCCGCTGCCGGAGAGGCGCGCGCCGGTCGGGTGGGCGCGAGTGACCTTCCGGTCGACCCGGCCGGGCTCGCGACCTCCCGCGCGGGAGACTTCGTCATCGCCAACGATCGGTTCGCCATGATCATCTCGAGCCCCGAGCGCTTCGAGGTCTACGACCCTTACGGTGGCCGCGTGCGCGGGCTCGCGCGGCTGGAAGGCGGCGCGCTGGTCGACCCTGCGGACTTCAACCTCGTCATGCTCGGTGTCGGGCGGCTGATCGTCGCGACCGAGTCCGTCACCGTGCTCCAGGACGGCTCGGACGGCGGCGCCGCGATCATCCGCGTCACGGGACCGCTCGCGGGCATCGACGCGCTCGGTCCGCTCCTCGACTCGCTCTTCGCGAGCAACTTCGAAGGCCTTCCCGCCGCGCTCGACTACATCCTCGAGCCGGGCGCGGACACGATCGGTGTGCGCGTCACCATTCGCACGGGCGGGACGATGATCCGCGTTCCGTTCGGCACTGCGGCGTTCTTCCAGTCGTTCCGCATGCCCGTGTGGGACGAGAACGACGGCTTCGCTCCGGCCTCCGGCGCACAGCGCTTCGTGCTCTACGAGGACCCGGACGCGACGAGCTACGCCTGGGTGGCCGCGCCGAACGCCGACGGAGCGCCGGCGACGGTCAGTCCGGTGCTCTCGATGGGTGGCTTCGACTTCTTCACGACGACCGGAGAGTACGTCGCGCCCTGCACGGAGCGCGCGTTCGAGATCGGACGGTTCGCGATCGGCGAGACGAACGGCATGAACGGCGTCCAGCGCGTGCTCGCGCGCGAATTCGGCGAAGCGACCCGCCGAGTGCAAGGCGTGCTGACGAGCGTCGACGCCGCGGCGATCGCGGGCGCCCGCGTTCACCTCACGAGCGCAGCCGATGAGGCCCACCTGACCCGCACGCTCGTCGACGCAACCGGCACGTTCGATCTACAGGTTCCGGTCGGCGACGTGAACGCATGGGTCTGGCGCGAGGGGGTCGGTCTCGAAGGCCCGTTCGCGGTCCCCGCCGATGGCATGGTGACGA